>CACWLT010000076.1 GCA_902761695.1 uncultured Ruminococcus sp. | reverse complement strand
GATGACCTTCGCGCCGTGCTCGCGGAGATAGTTGATGGTGGGCAGCGCGCCGGTGATGCGGTTTTCGTCGGTGATGACGCCGTCCTTCAGCGGGACGTTGAAGTCGCAGCGGACGAGAACCTTTTTGCCGGTTACGTTGATGTCCTCTACGGATTTCTTGTTGTAAGTCATGGAATACCTCTTCCTTTTGATAAAAGTTTGCTAAAGGCAAGTATAACACATTTCCGGAGAGGAATCAAGGGGGCCGGTGAAAAAAGTGGCGGACGGATGCGCTTCGGTGCATTTTCACGGAATTCGCGGGTGATTTTCCTGTCTGATTTTTGCATTTTCCTCTTTACAAAAGGATCCGTATGTGTTATACTATGATTTGGATTGCCCGCCGCACGGTTTCCGGATTCACGGTTCCCTGAAGGAACGTTTCACCCGCCGGATGCTGAGCCCCGGGACTCCGTAAAAAATACAAAGGTGAAAGGAACACACCATGATCACGAAGGAAAAGAAGCAGGAACTCATCGAGCAGTACAAGATCAACGAGAGCGACACCGGTTCCCCCGAGGTCCAGATCGCCATTCTGACCTGGAGAATCCAGGCCCTGACCGAGCACCTCAAGACCAACAAGAAGGACAACCACTCCCGCCGCGGCCTGAACAAGATGGTCGGCCATCGCCGCAGCCTCCTCCGCTACCTCGAGGACAACGATATCGAGCGTTACCGCGCCATCGTCTCCAAGCTCGGTCTGAGAAGATAACCCGCTTCCGGCCCCGGACAGGATGAAAGGCGCCGCGGCGGCCTCTGTCAGCGGTTTATCCGCAAGCGGCTGCCGCGGTATTCTCTTGTCAAGGGAATCCCGCTCCGCACTTCACAGCTTAGATCAGCCTTTACACAGGTACCCGGCGAGAACCCCGGTCGGGACGGCGGGTCACTGCCTAAATGCTGAGCTGAAGCCGAAGGTGCGGACTCACAAACTGCAAATCAAATTACAGAAAGGCAGATACGATGTTCGAGAACTACAGAACCTTCTCCTACGACTTCGCCGGCAAGCCCCTGGTGCTTGAGACCGGCAAGATGGCGGGTCTGGCCAACGGATCCGTCCTCGTCCGCTACGGCGACACCGCGATTCTGGCCTGCGCCACCGCCTCCGCCAAGCCCCGCGACGGCATCGACTTCCTCCCCCTGTCCATCGACTTCGAGGAGAGACTGTACGCCGTGGGCCGCATCCCGGGCTCCTACCTGAAGAGAGAGGGCAGACCCTCCGAAAAGGCCATCCTCACCGCCCGCGTCATCGACCGCCCCATCCGTCCCCTGTTCCCGAAGGATCTGCGCAACGACGTGGTGATTTCTCTGCTGGTGCTGGCCGTCGACCATGACGCCTCCCCCGAAATCGCCGGCATGATCGGCGCCTCCGTGGCTCTGGCCATCTCCGATATTCCGTGGAACGGACCCATCGGCGGCGTGTTCGTGGGCCTGACAGAGGAAGAGGGCCTCATCATCAACCCCACCGCCGAGCAGCGGGAGCGTTCCTTCCTGGAGCTGACCGTGGCCGGTACCAAGGAAAAGGTCGTCATGATCGAAGCGGGCGCCGCCGAGGTCTCCGACGACAAGATGTACGAAGCCATCATGATGGGCCATGAGGAGATCAAGAAGCTGGTGGCCTTCATCGACGGCGTCGTGGCCGAGGTGGGCAAGCCGAAGTTCGAGTATCCCTCCATGGAGCTGGATCACGACATGTTCGACGAAATCTTCGCCTACTGCGAAAAGGACGTCATGAACGCGCTGGACACCGACGACAAGAACGTCCGCGACGAGAGAATGCAGCCCATCGAGGACGACATCCTCGCGAAGTTCTCCGAGAAGTACGAGGGGCTGGACGTGATGCTTCCCGAGCTCATCTACAAGATCCAGAAGAAGATCGTCCGCCGCTGGCTGCTCGAGGACAAGAAGCGCGTGGACGGCAGACGCATGGACCAGATCCGTCCCCTGGCCGCCGAGGTTCACCTCTTCGACCGCGACCACGGTTCCGGCATGTTCACCAGAGGCCAGACCCAGGTGCTGACCATCGCCACCCTGGGCTCCATCGGCGACGTGCAGATGCTGGACGGCATCTCCGAGGAGGAGACCAAGCGGTACATGCACCACTACAACATGCCCGGCTACTCCGTGGGCGAGGCCAAGGCGTCCCGTTCCCCCGGCAGACGCGAGATCGGTCACGGCGCGCTGGCTGAGCGTTCTCTGATCCCCGTGCTGCCCTCCGTGGAGGAATTCCCCTATGCCATCCGCTGCGTGTCCGAGGTCATCAGCTCCAACGGCTCCACCTCCCAGGCATCCGTCTGCGGCTCCACGCTGGCGCTCATGGACGCGGGCGTTCCGATCAAGGCTCCCGTGGCCGGCATCTCCTGCGGTCTGATCACCGCCGAGGACGGCAGCTGGACCACCATGATCGACATCCAGGGCCTTGAGGACTTCTACGGCGACATGGACTTCAAGGTGGCCGGCACCCACAAGGGCATCACCGCCATCCAGATGGACCTGAAGATCGACGGTCTGACCCCCGAGATCATCAAGGAAGCGCTGGCCGTCACCCACAAGGGCCGCGACTATATCATCGACGAAGTACTGCTGAAGGCCATTCCCGCGCCGCGCGCCGAGGTCTCCGAGTACGCGCCCAAGATGATCTCCATGAAGGTGCCGGTTGAGAAGATTTCCGAGATCATCGGCTCCAAGGGCAAGGTCATCCAGGGCATCCAGGCCGACACCGGCGCAAAGGTGGACATCGAGGACGACGGCTCCGTGTTCATCTCCGGCGTGGACAAGGAAGGCATCCTGGCCGCCCAGAAGATGATCCGGGGCATCATTTTCGAGCCCGAGATCGGCGCGATCTACGAGGGCGTGGTCACCCGGATCATTCCCATCGGCGCGTTCGTGGAGTTCGCCCCCAAGAAGGAGGGCATGGTCCATATCTCCAAGCTGGATAAGAAGCGCACCGAGAAGGTGGAGGACGTCTGCAACGTGGGCGACCGCATCCGCGTGAAGTTCCTGGGCACCGACGAGAAGGGCCGTTTCAACCTCTCCCGCCGCGACGCGATGGACGACTGATTTTCACGGATCATACCGCATACAAACCGCCGTGCCGGATCCCCGCAAAGGGTCCCCGGCGGTTTTTTCGCGCTCTCCTTTTTTTGCTTTTTTCCGCGCGCATCTTGATTTATTCACCGGGATATCCTATAATATAAAATAGTAAAGTGTCTTTATGCGAAGGAAGTTGCCGTGAACAATCAGAACGACAGGAACAAAACGCAGAACGGCGGGAATCCGACGGTACGGAGCGGCAATCCGCAGAACTCCGGACAGCCTGCGTACTATAACCAGCCCGGCTATAATCCGTCCGGCTATAACCAGCCCGGCTATCCCCAGGGAGGGACCGGCGGACGGCAGAATCCCGGACTGAACGCCCCCGGACGCGGCATCCAGGGCCAGCCCTCGTCCGGATACAACCCGCAGAATCCGGCAGTCCGGAACGGCGCGCAGGGAAATTATCCCCGGAACGCCTATCCGCCGAACGGAAATCCCCAGAACGCGCAGAGACAGGGCGGGGCGTACAATCCCCGGGGCGCGTATCCCGCCAACCGTCCCGCGTCAGCCACCGGAGCCGCCTATGGATCGAGAGTGCCGGGAGCGTCCGGAAGCGCGGCGGGCAGACGGCAGCGGGACGCCATGGTCAACCGCCAGACGGCCACCGCCCAGAGAAGGGAAAAGGCGCGCCGGGTGAAGAAGCCCTTCCGCTTCAACTGGGGCGTGGCGCTCTTCGTCCTTTTGTGCGCCGTCGTGCTGGGCGTCTCGATCTGGC
This sequence comes from uncultured Ruminococcus sp., assembly GCA_902761695.1. Lineage (GTDB taxonomy): Bacteria > Bacillota > Clostridia > Oscillospirales > CAG-272 > UMGS1696. Next base: position 7,101 of record CACWLT010000076.1, on the reverse strand, counting down.
AGATCAGCCGGGCCGGATGGAACGAAAACCACATCGCCGCCCCCGACGGACCCGTGACCAACGCGGAGCTTTCCGCATCGGACGCGGGGACCGGACTGCCTTCCGCCCCCGAGGCCGGTGAGCAGGGAACGGAGGATTCCCCCGGTGCGGAGGAGAACGGCGCGTCAGCTTCCGAACCGGAGGAGAACAGCGGACTTGGTGCCGTCACGCCGGAGGAGCCCTCCGCGGAAGAACCCTCCCTCAGCGCCCAGACGCCCTCTGACGAGGAACCCGCCGTCAACCTGACCCTTTACGATACGGTGAGCGTGGACAATACGGACATCGATCAGGGCAATCTGGTGCTGGTCAACGCCTCCCACGGCTACAGCGCGGGGGACGCTTATGTGAATCAGCTGAAAAACGCCTATCTGGACCGCACCGGACGGCTGAAGGTCGCCTCCACCGACATCGGCCTGCTTCCTGTGGCCTTCGACGCCCTGGAGCGGCTGGTGGTGGATCTGGAGGAGGATACCGGCTCCCACGACCTGCTCATCACCAGCGGCCACCGCACCGTAGCGGAGCAGCAGGAGATCTGGGATTACTATCTGAACACAAACGGCGAGGCATACGTGAACGCCTACGTGGCGAAGCCCGGCTTCAGTGAGCACAACACGGGCCTGGCCTGCGACGTGTCCTTCTACACCGACGACGGCGCGTCCGTTCCCGTATCGGAATACGAGCACGGCTGGTGGCTGGCGGCCAACTGCGCCAGAGAGGGCTTCATCCGCCGCTATCCCGAGGACAAGGTGGACATCACCGGCATCGCCAACGAGCCCTGGCATTTCCGCTACGTGGGAATCCCCCATGCCCGGATCTGCTCCTCCCGTAACTGGTGTCTGGAGGAATATATCGAGGGCGTGAAGGCTTATTCCGCCGACGGGACCATGCTGTTCGTGGCCGCTGACGGGACCGTCTCCGAGGTGACCGCTGCGGACGGTCTGCCCACCTCCGGCGGATGGCTGGTGTACTTCGTCCCGAAGACCGGGGCCGGCGGCGTCACGGAGGTCCGGGTTCCCCGGGGATCGGACTACGAGATCTCCGGCAACAACGCCGACGGCTTCATCGTGACGGTGGATCTGCGCTGAGAACCGGTTCCGCGCGCCGAAAAAAGGGGCGTGACGGCAGCGTTTCCGTATTCTTTCAGGGCGGCTCTTCGTCGTTTCAGTTAACCTTTGATTCACCGTCATATTCCCGTCACATTGGGGGGATATAATAGCGGCGTAAACAAAGAGAGCCGGACGACAGAAGCCGGGGAAAGGAAACAGATATGAAGGACTACGAAAACGAAGACATGATGCAGCGCGAAGAACGCGACGGAAACGAACAGAACACCGCAGTCAGCACCGAAGCAGAACACACCGCCCCGGCTGAGTCGGAGAACATCGCGGAGAAGATCCTTGACGCGGAGGATGTGATCCGGGAAGCGGCGGAGACCGTAAAGCAGGAGGAAGCCGCGTCCGCCTATACGCCAAATCCCGCCGACAGCCAGCCCCGCTATCAGCCCGTGCAGGCGCAGACCCCCGGCGGATACACCGGGACCCCCTACACCCCGGTCAGCGCCGCTCCGCAGAATCCCCAGAACGCGTATCCCGCGAACCGGAACGCCGCCTATACCCCTTATAATCCGACTCCGGTGAACGCGCCCTCCGCGAACGGACAGAACGGATATGCCCAGGCCTCCGACAGTCGGACCGTCTACGGCAGCGTTCCCGGCACCGCCCAGCCCTCCGGTCATAGCCAGTCCTGGTCCCCCTATCCGGACGGCGCTTACGGACAGAACCCCGTCGGCGCGAATGGCTGCGGCAGTCAGTATCAGGGCAGAACCTACAACGCCTATGCCGCCCGCTCCAATACACCCGCCTCGTCCGGGGATATCGCCTACGCCCCCGGGAAGAAGAAGGAAAAGAAGCCCCTCGGAACGCGCGCCGTCGCCTGCATCTGCGCAGCCTGCGTTCTCCTCTCCGGTCTGGCCGGATTCGGCGGAGCGACTTTGGCCAACCGCGTGAACGGCGGATCCGGAAGCACCGTGACCGAGACCCAGCGTCCCGCGTCGGTTGTGTCCTCCTCCGGTGATCCCGTGGTGATCTACAAGTCCGTGGACGACGTGGCCACCTCCACAGCCACCACTGCCGGCGGCGACCTGACCTACGCACAGGTGGCGGCTCTGGTGAAGGATTCCGTGGTGGAGATCAACACCGAGTATACCACCCGCAATTCCTGGTTCCAGTACAACACCCAGGGCGCGGGCTCCGGCGTCATCATCTCCGAGGACGGCTATATCATCACCAACGCCCACGTCATCCTGGACGAGAATATGCAGAACGTGGCCGACACCGTCACCGTCCGCCTGACCGACGGCAGCGAATTCACCGCCGAGGTCCAGCGCTACGACTCTGACGAGGATATCGCCATCATCAAGATCGACGCCGCCGGTCTGACCCCCGCGCGGGTCGGCGACAGCGGCAAGCTGGTGGTGGGCGAAGAACTGGTGATCGTGGGCAACCCGCTGGGCGAGCTGGGCGGCTCCGTCTCCAACGGCATCGTCTCCGCCACGGAGCGCGAGATCCAGGTGGGCGGCGTGACCATGCACCTGATCCAGACCAACGCGGCCGTCAACCCCGGCAACTCCGGCGGCGGCATGTTCAATATGAAGGGCCAGCTGGTGGGCATCGTCAACGCCAAGTCCTCCGGCTCCGGCATTGAGGGACTGGGCTTCGCCATTCCGATCAACCAGGCCCTGACCGTCACCGAGCAGCTGCTCACCTACGGCTACGTCCGCGGCAAGCCCATGATCGGCGTCAGCTTCGAGGACGTCTCCGGCTCCAACTATTTCTTCTACTACAGCGTCAAGGCCGGCGTGTATGTCAGAAGCCTCACCAAAGGCATGAACGACAACGTGCTGAAGGAGGGCGACCGGATCATCGCGGTCAACGGCGAAGAGATCTCCTCCTCCGACGACATCAAGGCCATCATCTACGCCTCGAGCATCGGCGACAAGCTGACCTTCCAGCTCTACCGGGACAATAAGCTCATGGAAGTCGAGGTCACCTGCTACGAGCGTACGCCCGAGAATACCGGCTCCTCCATCTCCTTCGGGACCGAAGAGGTCCCCGGCTCCCTGGACGACTTCTTCGGCGGAAGATAAAAAAGCCGAAACAACCGAACAGATCACCATCCAACCTGCGGGGGGAGCGTATATGCGTTCCTCCCCGCACCCATATCAGGAGAACGCCATGTATCACATTCTTGTAGTGGACGACGAAGAAATGATCCGCAAGCTGATCGCGAAATACGCGGTCTATGAGGGCCATACCGTCACCGAGGCCGCGGACGGCATGGAGGCCATCCAGCAGGTGAAGAACGGGAACTTCGACCTCATGATCATCGACATCATGATGCCGGAGCTGGACGGCTTCTCCGCCTGCCGGGAGATCCGGAAGTTCTCGCAGATCCCCATCATCATGCTCTCCGCACGGGGCGAGGAGTACGACAAGATCAACGGCTTCGAGCTGGGGATCGACGACTATGTGGTCAAGCCCTTCTCTCCGAAGGAGCTGATGCTGCGGATCAACGCCGTCATGAAGCGCGCCGCCGGTCGGAACACCCCCGCCCCCGTCACGGAGGAACCCCGGAACGAGATCGTGGAGCTGGCGAACGGCGGCCTGCGGGCGGATCTCACGGCCCGGATCGTCTACGTCGACGGCAAGCGGGCGGATATGACCCCCAAGGAGTACGACCTGTTCTTCTATATGCTGAAAAACCGGAATATCGCGCTGACAAGGGAAAAGCTCATCACCGAGGTCTGGGGCTACGACTACTTCGGCGACGACCGGACCCTAGACACCCACATCAAGCTCCTGCGGAAGAGCCTAGGCCCCTACGCGGATTTCATCGTGACCCTGCGCGGCGTCGGGTACCGGTTCGATGCGGACAGGTAAGCGCGGGGAGGGAGGATCCCGGGGCATCAGCTTCCGTGCCCGGATGATTCTGTCCTTCGGCCTGTTCACCGGCATTGTCATCGTGCTTCTGTGGCTGTTCCAGACCCTGTTGCTGGACGACATCTACCGGTCCCTGAAAATGCGGGAGCTGGACCGCTGCGCCGACGCCGCCGTTTCCTCCGCCGCCTCCTCCACCGACGCGGACGCCTTTGACGAAACCCTGTCGAATCTGGCGAAGAAATACGAGATCTGCCTCTCCCTCTACCGGATCAGCGGGCCCTCGGCCGTGCCGGTGACGAAGAAGCACGTCAATTCCTTCTGCTATATCCACAATACCTCCAGCAACGACACCCTCAACCGCTTCTACTGGAGCGCGGCGGAGGGGGGCGGGGAATACACGGAGCTCATCTCCCTCAACAGCCTCTTCGGAAGAAACCGGGGCGGGGATATGGGCGCGGACGCCGGGGAAAACATGATCTCCGTGCGCCTCCTGGAAGACGGGGACTCCACCCTGATGCTCCTGTTCAATACAGAGCTGGTCCCCCTGACCTCCACCGTCAAGACCCTCAACGCCCAGCTGGGCTGGATCACGCTGATCCTTCTCGTGATCGGCGTGGTCCTGGCGCTGGTGCTCTCCGACCGGATCTCGAAGCCCGTCCGGCAGATGAGCGGGGAGGCCTCGAAGCTGGCCCTGGGGGACTACAGCGTGAACTTCGATGGCCGGGGCTGCGCGGAGACCGAAAACCTGTCCGCCACCCTGAACCGGGCTGCCTACGAGCTGGGACGGCTGGACAAGATGCAGAAGGACCTCATCGCCAACGTATCCCACGACCTGCGCACCCCCCTCACCATGATCGCAGGGTATACCGAGATCATGCGGGATATTCCCGGAGAGGCCACCCCGGAGAACTTCCAGATCGTTCTGGACGAGTGCGGCCGGCTGACCAATCTGGTGACCGATATGCTGGAGGTGTCCAAATATCAGAACGGTACTCAGAAGCTGAATCTCGCCGTCTTCAACTTCACCGACGTGATCCGGCGCACCCTCGACCGGTATCAGAAGCTCAGGGAGCACGACGGCTACGTCATCCGCTTCGAATCCGACCGGGACGTCTGGGTGAGGGGCGACGAGGGACGGCTGCTTCAGGTGGTCTATAACCTGGTCAACAACGCTGTGAACTATACCGGCGAGGATAAGACCGTGGTGATCCGCCAGACGGTGATCCGGCAGACCGAAACCGCCGACCGGGACGGCTCCCCCGAGGTCCTCGTGGAGGTCATCGACACCGGCGACGGCATCTCCGAGGAGGACCTGCCCCTGGTGTGGGAGCGGTACTATAAGGCCCACGACTTCCATAAGCGCGCCAATATGGGTACGGGGCTCGGGCTGTCCATCGTCCGCGGGATCCTTCTGCTCCATGACGCCTCCTTCGGCGTGCAGAGCCGGGTGGGACAGGGAAGCAACTTCTGGTTCCGCCTCAAAACCGTCCCTGCGCCTCAGGATCCCCAGCCCACCCCCGCCCAGCCGTAAACCAAAAGGATGCCCGAGAGCACAGCACTCCCGGAGCATCCTTTTTTCATGCACGCAACAGAATAATGACTTATACTAATCTCAAGCTAAAAGGGAAACGCGGCTTCTTGAAAGAAGCCTGGCAAGAACTTTAAAAAAACACTGGTGCTGCGTTCTCTTCACCGTGCAGCACGGGGTAGCGTACAGCGCACCTCTTCTGATTTTTTTTCACAAACCTATATCAGATTGCCTTTTTAGACTGAGAATAGTATTACTTCATTTCGCGTAAGCACACTTAATCTTACATATTACTCCATCGCGTCTGTGTCATGCGCGCTTTTGATGGGATTTCACGCATGTTACAGCTGACGCAACGTGGTCCGCCGGAGTTGCGGAGCAACTCCCGAAGAATGCAGAGCATTCTTCAGGCGAGGACAGGGGATAAGCAGTCAGGTATGGATACGAAGATGAGAGGATAAGTTAAGCTCTCCGGCCAAGGGACCTTCCGGGGAGGGGCCGATTTGCTTGCAAATCAGTCGGCCATGAGATGGTCCCTCCCCGGCGCCCGTCCCGCGCAGGGCATTATTCGTTCCCAAAGGCGAAGCCTTTGTTTCCTTATAAAGCCGCCGTCGGCTTTACCCCTCCAGCTTTGCCACCAGCTTGCCGAGGGTCTTGGCCCAGACCTTCTCGTTCTTTTTCAGCGTGGAGGCGAATTCGTCGTTCTGGATGTTGGAGTAGAAAATGTCCATGAGGGAGCCCACCGAGTCGCCCCAGTAGAAGCAGAAGTCCGCCGTGATGCTGTCGTGGATCAGATCGATCATCTGGGCCGTGGTGGCGTCGCGGCTGTATTTGTTCTTCAGCGCCAGGTCGTAGTAGGCGGGGATCACCAGCTGGGAGGTCATGGAGCAGTCCGCCTCCAGCCAGGCCGCGATGAGCGGGATCCGGTCCGCGGGCACCGTCGTGGGGCAGCCGTAGATCGGAACGCCGTCGTACTGGTTGACCCGGTAGGTCTCCTGATTCTCGTCGTACTTCGGCAGCGGGATGATCATGAAGTCGGATTCCATGTTCCGCACCTTCTCGTTGCCCGCCAGACCGATGGTGTAGGGGCAGAAGAGCAGCCGGTCGCCGGTGAACATCTCCACTGCGGTGCCGTCGAAGTCCGCGTTCTCCAGCATGAGGGCGTAGTTGGTGCTGTAAAAGATGGCGTGGAGCTTGTTGAAAACGTCCACAGTGTGCTCGTTGTTCAGCACTACCGAGTAGTTTCCGTCGTCGTCAATGCCGGTGTAGGTGACGCCGTTGGCAAAGACCATGCCGTTGAGCGTGTGGCCCTTCTGCATGACCACGCCGAACGCGTCCGCCTTGTCGATTTCGGAGTTGCCGTTCAGGTCCTGATAGACCCCTTCGCAGAGGGACGCCATCTTGTCCAGGGTCCAGCCGCCCTCCAGCACCATGCCGTAAACGTCCTCGCCGGGATAGAAATTCCCCCAGACCGTGCCGTTGACGAACATGGCGTAAATGATGGAGATGAAGTTGTGGGTCAGATCCCCGGTCAGCCAGTAGATGTTGTCCCGGTAGTTGATGTTTTTGATGAAGAGCTGGCTCCAGTAGGGGGCG
>CACWLT010000075.1 GCA_902761695.1 uncultured Ruminococcus sp. | reverse complement strand
GGAATCATTTTTCAGGACGTTTTCCGCGATCAGCTTCTTCTTTCTTTCATTCGCAATGCCTGTCCGCAGCGCAAGGATATTTGTCTGTCTGCTGATGTGATTCCGGCCTGAAGTGAAGGAATCGATATAAGCGCCCTGCTCTTCTGACCAGTAGTATTGATCGATCTTCGCTGTAAGCAAATCCGCTTTTTTCTTCCACGCTGATGCTGCTTTTCTGTACTCATTTTCCGCCGGATCTTTCCGGACAGGATAAATACTTACTGCATCCTCCTGCAGTGCTTCCGTTCTTTCGTCTGCCAGTTTTTCCGTAAGCATGATTTTTCCCTCAATCAATCGCGTGCCCGCGCGTCCCGGGGCCCGTCAGTCGAGCTCCTTCAGTTTTTTGATGGCCTTATCGACGTTTTTCGCCAGCAGCTTTTTGTTTGAGGCCCAGTAGGAGGAGAAGTTGCTGTCCTTCTGCGGCATGAGATTGCGGAGCACGAACCACGGCTGGCCGATGGCGCGGTTGTACAGCGATTCGAAATTGATGTAGACGCTGTCCTTGATGAGGTCCATCATGGCGGAGGTCTCGGGATCGCGGGAGTACCGGGATTTCAGCGCGATGTCGAAGTAAGCGGGCGTGACCGTGCGCCAGGACTGCGCGGCGAGGGCTTCCATCACGGCGGCGGACATGTCGGGATCCTTCGCGTCGATCGGGATGCACCAGAGGGAGAGGGCGTCCTGAACGCGGGTGCCGTAGGATTCCTGCGCCTCGTTCAGCATGGGATAGGGAAGTACGCCGTAGTCGCTTTCCATATCGCCGAGGGAGCCGACCACCGCCGTCATGCGCGTGGAAGCCAGAAGTGCCTTGTCCTGGGCTATGGTGTCCCGGATGTTCGTTTCGGCGTTCGGGATGGTGTAGCAGCCGGGATTCTCCCAGTCCAGACGGTACACCTTCGCGACCAGATCCGCCAGCTGCTCCTCGTCCACGGACAGGGTGGGATATCCCTCCTCGTCCCGGGTCATCATGGAGACGAGGGAGCCCTGCATGTAGGCGTCGGCGTCGTTGATGCAGGAGGTCACAAGGCCCCAGTAATCCGTCAGGTCCCCCTCGCCGTTTCCGTTCAGATCCTTATAGAGACCGGAGGTCAGGGTATACACATAATCGAGGGTCCAGCGGCGTTCTTTCACGACATCGTAGAGGTTTTCCACCTGATTGTCCTCGGCGACCTTCTGATTGAAGACGTAGACGCACATGGCGGAGAGCATGGAGCGGGCGATATCGCCGGTGACGAAATACATCCTGTTCCCGATCTGCAGCTCGCGGACAGCGGAAGCGCTCCACCAGTTCTGTGCGAGGTCGAGGTAGTTCATGGGATTCAGATCCAGAAACAGCCCCTCCAGCGACAGGGCCGGAATGCGGGAGGACCAGCCGGCGATGATGTCGTAGGATCCGTCTGAGGCCATGACGGAGGCACGAATGGCGGATACGGTGTTGTCATAGTTCTCCCAGCCGTCTCCGGCCAGGCACTCGAGCGACACGTTCAGCCGCTCTTCCACGGACACATTCCTCTCGAAGACCGCGTCGTTCACGGCTTCCCCGTTCAGCTCCTCAGAATAGATCTCGGTAAGGGCTTCGGCGTCTCCGCGGGAGTGGATCACTGTTGACGCGCCGCCGAAATCCAGCTCGGGCAGATTGTCCGGGGTATCGGCACGGCTCGGCTCCGTTTCGGGCTGAGGTTCGGAAAGCGGGGCTGAGACGGGTTCGGTGTCGGGCGCGCCGGGCTCCGGTTCGCTTCCCGCGCAGGAATGGAGAATACCGGTCAGAATCAGGACTGCCAGAAGGACGGAAACAGGTTTTTTCATGATGGATCTCCTTCCGCTATTTATACGGGCATTATAGCACAGAACCCGATTCATGTCAATCAAAAGCCCGAATTCGCCCCGCACGCCGCGCCGGGGTTAGGGCAGGATCGATAATTTGAGTTGCATTCCGGTACGGGATATGCTATAATGGTATCGTTCAGATCCCGCAGGATCGGGGAAAGCTCGGAGACCATCCGGTCATTCTGTGGATTCATAGAAAGGAAACGATCATGGGAGCATTGAAAATCGGCGTTATGGGTGCGGGGCGCGGACTTGGGCTGGCCGGAAACTTCCTCCTCCAGGGCTGTACGCTCACGGCGGTCTGCGACAATCGTCCCGACCGGCTTCAGAACGCGAAAAACCGATACGGCGAGGGGATCGTCTACTGCGACAGCTTCGAGAAGTTCATCGAGCAGGACATGGACGCGGTCATTCTGGCCAATTTCTTTCATGAGCACGCGCCGTATGCCGTCGAATGCCTGAAGCGCGGCATCCATGTGTTCAGCGAATGTATCTCAAACGGCACCATGGCGGAGGGCGTCACGCTGGTTCGGGCCGCGGAGAAGAGCAGCGCGGTCTATTTCCTGGCGGAGAACTATCCTCAGATGCTTTTCAACATCGAAATGAAACGGGTAGTCGACGGCGGGACGCTCGGGAAGATCCTGTTTGCCGAGGGAGAGTACAACCATCCCGTCGCTCCGGACGACACCTCCTTCCTCAAGACCTACAATTACTTTGAAAAGCACTGGAGGCATTATCTCCCCCGGTCGTATTACATCACTCACTCGCTGGGTCCGGTCATGCACATTACGGGGGCCACTCCCCGGAGAGTCACGGCGTTTCCCATTTTCTCCCCCTTGTCCGCGGAGGCGGTGACCGCTTCCCACGTCGGGGACGCGGCGACGGCCATTCTGACGCAGAACGACGACGGCTCCGTTTTCCGCGTCTTCGGCTGTGCCCGATTCGGCGCGCACGAAAATTCCTACCGCATCTGCGGCACCAACGGTCAGATTGAAAACGTCCGCGGATGCGGCAATCAGGTGCTCCTGCGGTATAACGGCTGGCAGGTGCCGGAGGGAATGAAGGATTGTCAGCAGTACGAGCCGAACTGGCACGACAGGGACGAGGAGCTGATCCGGTCCAGCGGTCACGGCGGCGGCGATTTTATCACGGCGCGGATGTTCCTCGACTGCATCCGAAGCGGCGAGCTGCCCGAGCATCCGTTCAACGTCTACGCGGCCACGGCGATGTCTTCCGTCGCCATTCTGGCCCATCGCTCCGTAATGAACGGCGGCGGGACCTATGATATCCCCGATTTTCGCTCCGAGGCTTCAAGAAAATCCTGGGAAAACGACCGGGAGTCGCCCTTTTACCTGGAGGACGGGACGGCGCCGACCATCCCCTGCTGCTCTCATCCGGATTACAGACCGACACCCGCTCAGCTGGAGCGCTACCGCTCGGTCATGACGGACGGCCTGAACACGGAGAAAGAGGTTCTGTAACCCCTGCCCTCAGAGAGAAAGTCTCGCTTCAGGAATCGGGGATTCACCTGCTCCGTGAAGCGGGATCGGCTGTTGACTATGCCGCGCGGGGATTGAACTATAATACGACCGCGGTAATGAATTCGGATTTCCGAATGGAACAGGAGCTCACGATGGAACAGACCATAACTGTCGATAAGCGAAAGACCTCCGGCGGGATCAGGATCATGAACGCGGTCAACAACGGCCCTACGGCTCCGGGTGTGAGGCAGTCTCCGTCCTCCTTCGAAGCCTACCGGGACGCCGCGATCCCCTATGCCCGCAACCACGACGCGTCCTTCTTCACGGGGTACGGGGGCGAGCACACCGTCGACGTGCATCGGATCTTCCGCAATTTTGACGCGGATGAAAACGATCCCGCCTCCTACATTTTCGAGCCCACGGACCGGTACATCGAGACGACCCTCGCGGCGGGGACGAAGATCTTCTACCGTCTCGGCGCGTCCATCGAACACGGGTATAAGTTCGGTACCCGGGTGCCGCCGGACTTCGGCAAATGGGCGCGGATCTGCGAGCACATCATCCGCCATTACAACGAAGGGTGGGCTGACGGATTTCAGCTTGGGATCGAATACTGGGAAATCTGGAACGAGCCGGACTGCCGCAACGCCGACGGCTCCAATCCCTGCTGGCAGGGGACGGACGAGCAGTTCATCGAGCTGTATGTCACCGCGGCCCGTCATCTGAAAACCTGCTTTCCCGGCCTGAAAATCGGGGGACCCGCGTTTACCGGACCGTGGCCGACGCCCTTCAAGGACGCCTTTCTCGATCGGATCGCGCGGGACGCGGTTCCGCTTGACTTTTATTCCTATCACTGGTATGAGAGCCGCATGGAGAGTCTGCGGGAGGCGATCCTGACGGCGCGCCGGGAGCTGGACAAACGCGGTCTGACCGGCGTCGAAACCATCCTGAACGAATGGAACTACATCCGCGGCTGGCTCGGGGAGGACTGGACGTATTCCCTGCATACGGAGCGGAATCTGAAGGGCTCCTCCTTTATTACGGCGGCCATGTGCACGGGGCAGTCCCTGCCGCTGGATATGCTGATGTACTATGACGCGCGGCCCTGCGGGATGAACGGCCTGTTTGAGGCAGAGACTTACAGGCCGTTGAAGGGGTATTATCCCTTTGCCGCCTGGCGGGATCTCTCCGCGCTCGGCAACTGGATCCCCACGGACTGCGCCGATCCGGACGTTTATTCCTGCGCTGCGGCGGACGGGGAGAACATGACGGTGCTGCTGACCAACTACTGCGACCGGGACGACGCGCCGGGGAAGGATGTGACGGTCCGGTTCGAGGGCTTCGGCGGTCCGTGCCGGTCGGAGGTTTATCTGCTGGACGCGGAGCACGATCTGAAGCTGGTGAATACCCAGCGGTTCGCGGCGGATTCGTTTGATATTATGATCGATCTCGGGCTTTACAGCACGGTTCTGATCAAGGTGAAGAAGGACGCGGACTGAACCGAAAGGCAAGGGTTGTCCTGACCGATTGAAGGAGGGAGGAGGAAGGATGCTGAAAAAGCACTGGCCCGTTGTATTTGCGTTCTTTGCGGTCATCGTCAGCATCATTCTCGCCGCTTTCGCCTATCATTCGACGGATGCGGGATATGTGATTCTCACCTCGGTAATCACGTTTATGTTTCTGTTTCCGCTTGCCGGCGCGCTGATCGGAGCGTGGTACGGGTGGAGACAGCGTTCATGGAAGAAATGGCTCATACCGCCTGCCGTGTATGGCTGCGTTATCCTGTACATAGTTCTTGCCGGTCTGATCCTCAGAGCCGATCTGTTCGACGCCGAATCCTATCTGACTCTGGGAGCGCTTCCCGCTCTCTCCTGTCTGGCCGCCGAGATTGCCGCGTCCGTGATCGCGTGGGCGGTGAATCGAGCGAGGAGCAGAGGTTGAACTGAACCGGGGCGGATTCTGAGAAGCTGAAAAGAACGGGGGTATACCCGATGACACTTTTTTCTGCCATAATCCTGCTTGTTGCGGGGGCATACAACCTGTACCATGCGCTTCGGAAAAGGCGGTCCTGTTCTTCTCCGGCGGCGGCCAGGGTCGTTGAGATCAGAAACCGCGTTCCGATTCTCGAATACCGCGTGTCCGGGAAGCCGACACAAAGCGAGGTTGGGATCGTCAAACGGTATAAAGTCGGGGATAAGGTCGACATTCTCTACAATCCGGAGAAGCCCGCGGAATGCCGGATCGCAGGGAGGAACGGTGTTTTGATCGTGTCAATCGTTCTGCTCGTGCTGGGCGTAACCGGGCTTGCGACGGAGTTTTTGGTATAACCTTGAAAACGAATCTGCCGTAAGGAGGCTGTTATGAAGCGACTGATTCTGCTGCTTGCCGTCTGTCTGCTGTTTTCCGGCTGTCTGAAGGTCCTCCCCGCAGCCCAAAAGTCTGACGTTACCCTTGAATCCATCGTTGAAGCAAATTATATATCAACGCTAACCGCCGGCGGTCAGTTCGTGATCGTCAGCTCCGCCGCGTCGGGAGGAGACAGCTCGACCACTGCCTTCTTCCTCCATGGCGGGGAGATAGCGCGGTGCGAGGAAGAAAGCTTTCAGGGGGAGGCCTTCTGCTCCGGCGTCTGGAACGGCATCTCCTTCACCGTATCCGACGACGGGAGGGTAAAGGCGTCCTCTCCGACGGACGAATTCGCGGGGGATCCGCCCGCCGTTCCTCTGACCGACAGCATGGGAAGGTATTATGCCGATAATGCTTTTCTGCTCTATCCGCTTCTGGATGAGACGGTGGATGTTCAGACGGCCTTTGAGTACAACGGGAAGGATGTGACGGTTTTCGCGGGGCTGGGCAACGGGGAGTACTGCACTTATACGGTAGATCGGAAAACGCTTCACATCAAAGACTATTACGAATCGTGGAATGACAGGACCGTTCGGGTCACTCTGGCGGACGAAGCAGCCATGCCTCCCACAAGGGCCGGAGCTGCGTTGATGGATGCGGGGCAGGCAAGAACGCTTACATACCACACATACCTGAGCGGACATGAGAAGGACTATGTGTTTGAGATCCCCGCGGACTGGGAATTCAGTCTGGAAGTGTACGGAGATATCAGGTTCTTCAGCGACAAGGGGCAGACCAAAGAGGTTGATAATCTGATCCCCGCGGACGGGAAGGACTGCGAGATCTGGGTGTCGGACGCCAAGGGATGAAGCGTCGGCTCTGTGTCAATGCATGATTTCGGGAAACGGCATCCGGGCGGAAGCCGAGGATGGGGCCGACGTGCTTTCAGATTACGGGCTCCTGATCCCGGCTGAGACCGGAACCGATTTGTGGTACACCCACGACACGGAAGGGAATCTGGTTACATTCTGGGTCTGGGATACAGGTATCTTTATCACAGGCAGAACTATCTGGATCAGACTGGAAGAAAACTGAGCACTGAAGCCTGCGGTATGAAAGGGAAAACTATATGAAGACAGTCCTTACAAAAGAGCTCCTCAAGAAGAATCTCGCAAAGCAGAACAGAACGCTGATGGCATTGCTTGCGTTTGCCGGTCTCTTCTGCCTCGCCTGCCTCATCCTCGTCCCGAATAAGCTTGTCGCCCTTGGAATCACGGCTTTCGTGGCCCTTTTTGCGGGAGGGATGTACCTGAAATACCAGAAGATGACCGGAAAACGGGATCTCTCCCGCGCTTACTTCCGCCGCCTCCCCCTCATGGGGAAGAACGCTGTCGAACGCACGGATCAGGACGAGGACGGAACCACCACTACCGTTGAATTCTGCCTGAACTTCGGTGAAAACCGGGTCTTGCTGACAGATAAGAAAGCATTTGCGGATGCGCGGGAGGGCGAGCTGTACTATGTCGCGTTCTGGGCGGAGGACGACAGCCCCTTTGCCTGTTTCAGCTCTGATTTGTACGAGCCCGGGCCGGAATTCCCGGTCGTTGGGTAAAGAACGAGGAGGGAACCATGCCTATCACGCTCGTTATACTGGCGCTGGGACTCGTCGGGTTCACAGCGTCCGCTGTCTTTCTCAAAAAGAAGAAAACAGCGCGCATCCTCTGCATGATTCTGTGCGCTGCCGCCGTGCTCCTTTCCGCCGCCTGGATGGGGCTGACCGCCTATTTCGTCTGGGCAGTCGGACAGGATGCACCCGCAGACACACCGGACGATCCTGCCTCGGCAGATGATGGCGGAGACTGGCGCACCTGGCGTAGCTATACGGGAGACTATGCCGTCACGGAAGATCTTTCCGTTACCCTGTCCCCGCTTGATGGCGGAAAAGGATATGCTATTTACGATGCGTCCACAGGCGAACGAATCGGAACGCTTTCCGAGGGCAGCGGGCAGGAGGAGATTCTCTGCGAGGACATCGACGGGGACGGTGTCTGTGAACTCGGTATCGTGCTTCCAAATGGAACAGCCTGGTACCGCTATACCGGCAGTCCGTGGGTGGAGGGCACGGGCGGCGGATGCTTTGAACGGGTGGAATAAATAGGTAAGTCCGTCAGACAATATACACCATGCCTCTCCTCACCCTGAGTAGTGGACCCCAAATCCACTGCCCAGGGTGAGTTTATTTGTTGTAAGCACCGAAGAACGCCCAGCCCCTCGAATATGACCAACTCCGGGAGTGAATCATAGTGGCGGACATTATGGCCATAGTCAAGAAAAACGACGAGTGGGGTGATAAGTGTTGACAGCGGGGAAGATGGAACGGTGAGCTGAGTTGCGCCCCTCAAAAAGGGAAAATCTGCGAAGCGTGCAAGGAAACCGCTTGCCAAGAGAAAAAGAATGTGCTATAATTATTGTGCCGTCTCACCATGTGGACACACCCCTATGTGGAGAACAACAGTCAGGTCCCGTTGCAGGGGATGATTAGGGGCGAGAGCGATGGCCGTTGCCGCCGGACTGGCGAAGGTAGCCATGCTGTTCCCGTTGGAAAAAATATGTATTGTTTAAGAAGGCATAAAGGATGGAAAAGGTCAGTGTCATCGTTCCCGTTTACAATGGGGACAAATGCATCAAGCGCTGTGCGGAAAGCATTCTAAATCAGGACTACCCTGAGTTGGAACTGATTCTGATAGACGACGGCAGCCCGGATCGGTCCTGGGAGATCATGCAGACGATTGCCGCTGCTGATCACAGAGTGAAGGCGATCCATCAGGAAAACGGGGGCGTGTCCTCTGCACGCAACCGGGCCCTCGACGAAGCAAGTGGGGTCTATGTGCAGTTTGCGGATGTGGATGACTGGCTGCCGATGGATGCTACGAAGATGCTGGTGCGGGAGATGAAAGCTCATTCTGTAGATCTCGCAGTAGGCGATTTTTTTCGAGTCGTAGATGGAAATGTGTCGAAAAAAGGATCCATTGAGACTAGCGGGATGCTGACGCGCCAACAGTATGCCGATGAGATGATGCTTGCGCCGGCGGACCTTTACTATGGTGTCCTGTGGAACAAGCTTTACCGAAGGGACATCATAGAGCATTACGGCATACGTATGGACGAGAATATCAGTTACAGTGAAGATATGATCTTCAATCTGGAGTACCTTCTCCATGTCAAGAACATAGCGATCCTCAAAGCCCCGGTTTATTACTATCAGTACACCAAGGGCTCGTTGGTAGACCAAAGTTTGAATCTGAGCAGCATAATCAAAATGAAGAAAAGTGTTATAGGCTACTATAACGAGTTTTTCAGGAAAACCTTTGATACACCTGCCTATCAGGAGCGGCTGCCGGTGATTTACGGCTATCTACTGGCTGTCAGTCACGATAGTCTGGCGTTGCCCTTCACGCCGGGGACCCGGAAACTGAACGCAGGGACAGACTTGTCTGCCCTATCCGGCGAAAGCGGCACGGCCTTCCCGGTGCGCAGCGCGATCCTTGAAACGCGGCTGCTTGGCCGATATCTGGAAACGCTCGGCCGAAAGCACGGAATGGATGAGGCCAGAATCAAGCTTTTATACTGCATGGAAAAGAGGAACGAACCTTGCTGCGTTGAGAGTCTATGTTTGCTGACCGGTATGGGAAAACCTGCTGTGATCGTGGCAATGGCCCGACTTTTAGCGGACGGACTGGTGAAGCGCGAGTCACCCCTTGGAAGCAAGGAACGCTTTTCTTTCCAGGCGCCGGAGCTCACAAGGGAACTGCGGCAGTTGGATCGGGATGTGGACGCGGTGTGTTTTGCTGAATTTACGGAAGAAGAAATACGGCAGTACCGCATCCTCGAGGAGCGGATCGGCAACTGTATTCTCCACCATCTGCAGGCTGAGACAGCGAAAGAATCATAAGTCTATATCCCGGTCAGAAACATCATGGAGACATCAACATATTTTGAGGAGGAACACTGTATGCAGGAAGTTAAACGCCCGAGAAAGCCATTAATTTATTTTTATGTGGCGATGATTCTCGCAATCCTTGTATTCAACTGCCTCGTTGTCCCATATCTTGCCGGGAAAGCCATTGAGGATGTGGATTACGGT
>CACWLT010000074.1 GCA_902761695.1 uncultured Ruminococcus sp. | reverse complement strand
CGTAGAAGGACCTCTGCATGGCGCCGGAATATCTTTCCTGACGGATCAGCTTGCCGTGCTTGTCGTTCTCGTCCTTGTCCACGCCCTTCGCCGCGCTGATGGTCAGGTAACCGTTTTCAAGGTCGATCGTAACGTCTTGCTTCTTGAAGCCCGGCAGGTCGATGGCGATCTCGTAATGATCGTCGTGCTCAGTCACGTCGGTCTTCATGACGTGGGCGGCGTTCTTGCCGTAGAGCTTCTTTTCGATGTTTCTGAAATCTCTCTCGGTCGGGAACCCGAACCAGTCGTCAAAAAGGTTTTCTCCGAAAATGCTGTTGTCTCTCCAAATGCTCGGTAACATAGGTCAGACCTCCTTGCTTTCCCGTCCCGCTCCGTCCTCCCATTCGGGGGGATCCGGAACCGGCGGGATGATCCGCAAGGGAAGGAGGGCTTGAGGCTGCGGACCGTCCGCAATCGATGCGGGCCTCCGTGGAACCTCTCTCTGTTCCTTTGTTCGTGACATATTATAGCACGGTTGGTTAGCACTGTCAAGGGGTGAGTGCTAAAAACTGGGTGAAAAGTATGTGAAAAAACCGTCACATAAGGAGCCTCCCCCTCTGCTTGACATTCCTTCCCGACGTGTGGTATAATTTTGTTGGGCAGGGTATATGCCATCCGGTTCATATTCCGAATCTTTGTATTTGCCTGTGTGTGCAGCAGTCCTTGCCTGTCTTGTGCGGGGGCTTTTTCCGTGGCAGAATCATCTTTTTCAGGAGAATGACTCATGAAGGTTTGCTTGCTGAACGACTCGTTCGCTCCGGTCATCGACGGTGTTGTCAACGTCGTGATGAATTACGCCGAGCATTTGATAAGGGATCACGGCGCGGAAGTGATCGTGGGGACCCCCCAATATCCGGGGGCCGATTACAGCGCTTACCCGTACAAAGTTGTACCCTATCAGAGCTTCGATACGACCGCTTTTGCGAGCGGGTACAGGGCAGGAAATCCGTTTTCTTCGGAAGCGGCGGCAGAACTGGCGGCCTTTGCTCCCGATATCCTCCATTCCCACTGCCCGGCCACGGCGATGATCATGGCCCGTATTCTGCGGGAAGACACTGATGCTCCAATCGTTTTCACCTATCACACGAAATTTGACATCGATATCGAACGTGTCGTGAAAAGCAAACTGGCTGTGAAGGCGGGTATCCATGCCATGGTGAGCAATATTGAAGCCTGCGACGACGTCTGGGTGGTCAGCCGCGGGGCGGGCGAGAGCTTGAAGGCACTGGGCTTTCAGGGCGAATACCGGGTCATGAACAACGGCGTGGATTTTGAAAAAGGCAAGGCGGATCCGGGAAAAGTCGCCGAGGTCACAGAGGGGTATGATCTCCCCGAGGGCGTACCTGTCTTTTTGTTCGTTGGACGGATGATGACTTATAAAGGCCTGCCTCTGATCCTCGACGCCCTGAAGCAGCTGTCAGACGCTGGGCAGGATTTCCGCATGGTGTTCGTCGGAAAAGGCCCCGACAAGGAGAGTATGGAGCAGAAGGCAGAGGAGCTCGGCCTGAAAAGCAGGTGCTTCTTCACCGGTCCGATCTATGACCGGGAAGCCCTGAGGGCGTGGAATACGCGCGCCGATTTATTCCTGTTCCCCTCCACTTTTGATACCAACGGACTGGTCGTGAGGGAAGCGGCGGCCTGCGGACTGGCCAGCGTCCTGATCGAGGGCTCCTGCGCCGCTGAGGGGATCACGGACGGTCGAAACGGATTTACGATTCAGGAGAGTTCGGAAGCCATGGCTGCCCTCCTTCAGACAGCGTGCCGGGATCTTGACCATCTGCGCGGGGTGGGTCAGAATGCCATGGATGAGATCGTTCTTTCATGGAAGGACAGCGTGTCGGAAGCATATGAACGCTACGGAGAGATCCTTGAGGAGAAAAAGAGAGGTCTTCTGCAAAAAAAGAAGCTTCCCGCGGACTATTTCATGTCCGTGACGGCCCATACGCTGGAGGAGCGGGAAAGACACAGACAGATACGCCGGGAGATCTTCCGTGATTTCAGGGAGACTGCCGTCGGCATGATGGAGAATATTCAGGACGCCGGGGAGAGCGTGGAGAGCTTCCTCGACCGGGTGGCGGAGAACATCCATGAGAAAATAGATTCCCATAAAAGAGGGTGAACGGCATGGAGCAGTTTGATTTCAGAAGCATGTCCCTGTATCAGATCTGGATCCGCAGCTTCTGCGACGGCAACGGCGACGGTATCGGGGACCTGTACGGCGTGTACGACAAGCTCGACTATATCAAATCGCTTGGCGTGGACGGGATATGGTTTTCCCCGATCTACCCGTCTCCGAACGCGGACTACGGCTACGACATTTCCGACTACAAAAACATCCACCCGGATTACGGGAATCTGGAGCAATTCGGAAAGGTGCTGGACAAGGCTCACAGCCTCGGGCTTAAAGTAATTCTCGATCTTGTAATAAATCACACCTCTGACGAGCACCCGTGGTTTCTCGAAAGCCGGAAGGGGAAGGACAACCCGTACAGCGATTACTATATCTGGCGGGATCCGAAATGGAAGCGGAGCAAAAAACGTCCGCCGAACAACTGGTTCAGTCAGTTTGAAGGACTCGCATGGGAGTACGGCGAGGAGCGGGAGCAGTATTATCTTCATTTATTTGCGAAGAAACAGCCGGACCTGAACATGGACAATCCGAAAGTCCGGGAAGAGGTCAAAAGCATCATGCGCTTCTGGCTGGATATGGGCGTGGACGGATTCCGTGAAGACGTGATCACCTATATCTCAAAGCACCCCCGCCTGCCGGACGGTATCCCGTTTCTGCCCATCATCAACGGACTTCCGTATTACAAGGACGGCCCGAATCTTATGACTTACCTGCGGGAATTCCGGAAAGTCGCTCTCGAATATGGGGTTGTGCAGATTGGGGAAGCGCCGATGACGCCGGTGAAGACCGCCCTCCGGTATCTGACAGGAGAGGACCGGGTACTCGATATGATGATCCAGTTCGACACCATGATGGCGGACTGCTTCATGACCGAATATATCCATCACGGCTTTCGGCTGAGAAAGCTCAAGCGCGCTTTTTCACGGTGGCAGAACAAGCTGGCCGGAAAGGCGTGGAACGCCCTCTATCTGGAGAACCATGACCATCCGCGGGTAATCAGCCGGTACGGGAGCGAGAAATTCTGGCGTGAATCCGGAACCATGCTGGCGGCCTGCTATCTTCTTCAGCAGGGAACGCCCTTCATCTATCAGGGGCAGGAGATCGGCAT
Organism: uncultured Ruminococcus sp.; assembly: GCA_902761695.1. Taxonomy (GTDB): domain Bacteria; phylum Bacillota; class Clostridia; order Oscillospirales; family CAG-272; genus UMGS1696. The sequence continues at coordinate 6,672 of CACWLT010000074.1, read as the reverse complement.
GACGAATATCCGACTCCCTTCCATTGAACATTATCGAGATGTTTCCTCCATCAACAACTATCACAGCTTTCATAAGTGGGAGCCGGAGGAAAAACGGCTGCAGCGGATCCATTTGTCGTCACGAGATTCTGCCCGGACACCCATGCAATGGAGCGGGACGAAGAATGCGGGTTTTTCGGAGGCGGAGCCGTGGTTCGTCGTGAATCCGAACTATCCGGAGGTCAATGTGGAACGGGAAGAGGAGGATCCGGACAGCATCCTGAACTTCTACCGGAAGTGCTTGGCTTTGCGCAAAAGCAGCCGGACCCTGCTTTCCGGCGCATATCGGGAATATGCCCGATGGAACAGCCGATTCTATCTTTACGAGCGATTTACCTCGGAAGAGCGGTATCTGGTAGTCTGTTCGTTTTCGGATCGGGAGTGCGGGATCAAACTGCCGAAGCACTTTGATTCTGAAAAAGCGGAACTTGTTCTGTGCAATTATCCCGGGCCGGAAGCACATGCCGCTTTCCGACCGTATGAAGTACGGGTCTTCCGGCAGCGGTGAATATTCTACCGTTGCGCTTGGAAATCATTCATGGCAACCAGGTACTCTTACGCGCCCATTTCAGATTCCTGTGCAGATTTCCGTACTTGGCGTCATCGCTGTCACAGAAAGCAGGGTTAAGTTCCAGACAGTTATATTTTTCGCACATGGCGTGATATGGGCAGGCGACAATATCGAACCGGGCCACGGCTGGGTCGATCTTCTCGGGCATCCTGTAAGCATAAGGCAGATAAGGGAGAGGCTTGCCCTGCCATGACACAGAGGACTCGTTATCGCCGGGGCGCTCGGTCATCCCGTCCTTGCCGTCGCGGTAGAAGCCCTCATCACAAAATCGGAAGGCGAGATCGCGACCGTCAGCGACAGCTCCGGATAATAGGATGCTGCCAGCAGCGCCAGCATCCCGGTCGTGGAAGCCCCGACAACGCCGAACTTTTCGCAGCCCTGTGCCTTCATAAACGTGATTGCTTTCCCGAAGGCTCCAGCGGATAATTGTGGTGTCCGTAATCCTTCTTATCCGGGCTCATCGCCATCACATGAATGCCCTGCAGATTCAGCCACTTTGCTCCCATCTTTGCCATGCGGTCTTCCGAACTGTCTCCCAGCATGATGATAATCCCTCTGCTGCTTGTACCTCCAGCCGGATACCATGCTCCATTAAAACCATCGGAATCAATTCGAAATACTTGCTTTTTCATTGCAGAAAGCCTCCTTAGAACAACGTGCATATACATGCGGTCAGGAGCGCGGCAACCGGCAGCATAATACTCTGTCTGATCTGCTCCTTCCGGTTAAAGCCAAAATTGTGATAACCGGCGCAGCCTTTGGTCTCCGGAATATAGTGCTGGAAAAACTGCGTCTTTGTAATCAGGATATAATCCAGACCAATGATGTCAAACGCTTTCACCCCAAACAGAATGATGAAAAACCGCACAAGAAACTGGCCGAATGTGTAGTCTCTTTGTATGCCGTCCCAGCCGCCGTACACGATCACACCGATAAAGCCCAGCATGCAAAGCGCCATGATGATCCAGCCGATGGCAGGCGCCGCGGGAAAAGGCGGCTTATGCTGCTTTGCTTTTTCTTCAATGTCCTTGGGGAAGAACTCCAGAAGTCTCTCCCATGGATAGAAGTATGTTGCCGCCCATATCATGAGAAACAGCAATGCGCACATAATCAATGTCAGGATAATTGTTACCGTCATTGTTTTTACTCCTTTTCGTCTTACGCCCAGTCGTTAGACGTGGCTAAGCATATGTTAAAAAAGAGAAACGAGATCTTTGATATTCAGGATATTGGAGTCATCCTTATCCTGGAACCGAAACAGTTCCTCTATGACCTCATCCCAGATTTTACTTAACCCGTATAAGCATCCTCTGCTGTGTTTTTGAAGTTTTGCTTTGCCAGCCACTCCTGTTCTTCATCATTCTCCGGGATATCGATGCGTTCGATCTTGAAGATGACCGGCCTTGTGCCGTCGTTGCAGCAGGCAATCATCATGCGGTCGTCGTTGGTCCAGCCTTTCATAATCGAGCCGCCCTGCAATGCTGCATACACATATCGCGCTCCTCCCGGTTGGCAAAAGCGTGAAAAGGAATCAGCCGGATCCCTGTCTCTCAGCTCTTCTGTGTTATTTCCAAAATCCGCCTGTCAGGGTGACGGCACGGTGATCCGCATTCATCCCGGCCTCTCTTTGCCCTGTATGCGCAGTCCGATGCGGGATCTCCCCGATAACGGTTTCCCCAAATAGACTTTATTGCCTTCTCGACCACTTCTGCGCCCGGGATCTCATTCCCTCATACGATCCGGATTCGTCCTCTGTCCGGCATGGCCTCAAACGACAGCAGGCACATCAGCGCGATCAAAGCCCCCTGGAAAAGGCCCTTCCCGTCCAGATCGACGATGCACTTTCCATAGTCGCCGTTGACGGTGCAGTTCCCGCAGTCCTCGATTTTCAGCATGTCCAGATCCGTGTGGAGAACGGACTTGACTTCATTTCTGTCGGCGAAAAGGACGCGCTTGTCCGTGATCACGAAGTATTCCTTTCCCTTCGAGAGAATGCCCTTGTTTCCGTAGACGATCACCCGCTCGCCCGGTTCCATGAGCGGCAGGATCGCGGGCATCGCTTTTTCGATCTGATCCTCGCGGACCCCGGGAAGGGAAATATCGTCGGAGAAGGGGAGTTTTCTGCGCATATATTCTTCGACCTGGGCGGCGGTTTCGCAGGTGTCCATGCAGTGCGCGATTGTACGGATGCAGCCGGACCCGCCGTCCTTTGTCATCACTTTGGAAAGGTCGGTCTCGACTTTGAACACCTCGCTGTTCAGACCGCAATAGCCCGACAGGTCTTCCTTAACCTCGTCCTCATATTTTGCGCCGCAGAAGGGGCACACCCAGATTCTCCGCGTATGCAGACGGTTCAGATTCCCGCCGCACTGCGTGCATTTTCTTAATTCCATACGGTTTCCCTCCGATTTTCCCGCGATTTATTTTTGGGCGGTTCCGGGGGCGATCGCCGCGTCCCATACGGCAGTCCCGGTTTTCAAATATCGTTTCAGCATTTCCGCGTAAGCGTCCGGGAGGATCTCCGGAGCGAGCAGCGTTCCCCGGCTGTCCGGGATTTCGGCGACGGTGTGCTCTGCGGCCTCGGCGGGATCCAGCAGTTCGGCGGCTTTCCCGGATGCGAAGCAGAATCTGCCGAAATGGTAGTATCCGTAGACTAAAGAACCGGAATCCGACGGTCCGTAGAGGATCGTGTCGTTCTTTAGAGAACGCATTTTCCCGAGCCACGGACGCCCGAGCTGGGTCTCCGTACCGGACAGGGCCTGAACCAGTTCGGGGATCGGCAGTTTCATCTTCGGAACGATCCGGGTGTTTGATCCGCGGGACTGAAAAGGATCGTTGCCGCTTCCCATGGCCCAGAGGCAGATGAGCTCGATGATCAGATACCCGCCGACGATGACGGATATCTCCGAGAATTGATGCAGAACGACCGCCGCGGCGCTTCCGATCCCCAATAAGACCGCCGCCGCCCGGAACAGGACCGACGCTCTCCACTTGGAAGAGAGGGTCCCGCATTTGCTGCCCGCGATCGAGTAGAACAGCATCGCTTCGATCAGCAGGATCACCGCGATCATGATGCTCCTTCCGCCGCCCTCCCCGCGGATGATGATCCGGATCCCAGCGGCGTTGATGACGATGCCTCCGAGGACGAACAGGATCTGTGAGATCAGCTCCCCCCTCCGCGTGAACGGTTTGCGGAAGAGAAACCCCAGTCTGAAAAAGCCGACGCAGAAAAGAAAAGCCGATATGCCGAGCATCAGGTAGAGCAGGAAAGAGGTCTCCCCGGGAAGGAAGAACAGGATCCCGTAAGACGCGGCGAGTGAGACGATGTCAAGAATAAGCTCGGCAATGTCCCGCCCCTTTGTTTTTTGATCCATAGAGCGACTCCCATGAGCGGAAAGCTGAACAGGAAATTGATCCGTGTACGCACGGTTGATTATACACCATCCCGCGCCGAAATGCAAGTCCCGATTTTGCCGTCCGCCGCCCCGGAACATATCCGGGCGCATCCCCCGCGGGAGGTTTCCTGTCCCCCGAAACGCCCGGATCTGAAAGAACGATCCGTTTCGGGAGGGTATTGCGCCGGATCGCGGGCGGAGGTCCCGGACGAAAAGCGGGAACCCGACGGTAAATTTACCGGAATACACCGGACCGGGCGGAAATGCGAGTCTCCGGTTGACAGCCTCCGGTTTTTCCTGTATAATAACTCAAACTTCCCACACCACAATCCCCTCCAACCCGAAGCAGAATAAGGCTTACGCCGCACACAGACAGTTTCTGAGATGCGTGGGCAGGCGGAAAAGCATATCGTTCATGAGCGCGGTGATCTGCTCGTCCGTCGCGCGAAAGATTTCACGGACGCTGTCGATAAGCGCGGAAACGATCATGGCAAGCGCATGATCGAACGTGATGTCCGCAAGCTCGTCCACGACGGCGTAGAATAAGTCACCGAAGCTGCGCTCATCCGTCTCCATCCGGTTCATATACGCCAGAAAGATATACCGCGCAAAGACGATGGAAACGTGCGAGGTCAGGGCGTCATACGACAGTCCGTGATACTCCAAGGACAGTTTCAGAACCGATTTGCAGGTCTTGAAGAACACCTCGATGTCCCATTTTCTGCCGTACAGCCGAATGTGTATATTCCGGCAGATGAGCCACGTTTGCACGCTCAAATAGCCACACTGTCACGGAGTAGAGCCACGTTCACAAATTCGCGGTACAATGAAAGACGGCACGTCACAGACGTGACTACCGCATCGATGTGGAGTGCTTCATGGAACTGTTCGACTGTTCCCAGACGGAGGCATATATCGCCAAACAGCTTCATTATGCCGGAGGGAATGAGCAGATCTTCTCCGATTCCGCCCTCAAAAAGATTTACGACTATTCCTCCGGACTGCCCCGGATGATTAACCGGGCCTGTACGCTGTCCCTCAGTCTGGCTTACCAGACGAACAGGCTCATTGTGGACGACCGGATGGTCGGCGAGGCGCTGGAGGAGGAAGTTACCTGACCGTGGGCTTTTACCTGCGGGGAGGATAGTGCAACGCAGGGGTGCGACATGAGCGCCCCGCAGGGTTTTGCCGGGAGCGATGCCCTATACAAATTCCAGTCTGAATCCGAGGATTCAGACTAACCGGAAGGATTTTTGATCCTTCCGGTTACGGTGAAACCGTGGAATTAGTATTGAGCACCGCTCTCTCTTTTGCGACAAGTTCAGCCGTCCGTTAGCCGTCTCTCCGCGTCAAACAGCGCCGTCTATTTTCCGACATCGTCCGTCGGCGGCGACAGCTGCTCTTTCCGCCCCTATTAACACGTTCCGGAAAAGCGTGTATAATTATGGTATAGTATTCTTCAATAAGAGGGTGTGCATCGTGCAGAATCCATATCCGAACGGAACCGGGCAGCAGGGCTCTCCGCAGCAGACGTTTCCGGCCGCCGGATATCCGCAGAACGCCAATCCCCAGCAGAATCCGCAGCAGACGTTCGCGCCCGCCTGGTATCCGCAGAACGCGAACCGGCAGCAGCAGGCCCAGCCGAGCTATCCGCAGGGGCAGGCGTATTCCGCGCAGCAGGCCGTTCCGCAAGTCAAAAAGAAGAAATCCCACGCGGGGACCGTCGTGCTTACCATACTCGGCGTGCTTCTCGTCGGATTCCTCGGATTTCTCGGCTTCGTCTGGCTGTTTGGGAACGACCCCGCGCCGATCCCGTACCCGGTCAATCCGGATACGCCCGACGACATCGAGGAGATCCTGAAGGGGCTGACCGAGATCGAAACGGTCCTCACTCCCACGGAGAACGGCGGCTACCTCTATACGGACGACGACGCGGAAGTGACGCTCAGCGTCGGCTCTCCCGCCATGCTCTCAGAGGAGATCCGCACGTCATCCTCCGGGGATGCTGCCCCGTCCGTCATCACCGGCAAGTCCGGGGACACCGCCTACACTGCGGTCACGATGCCCGAAAAAATCGTGGTCTATGTGACGACGGGCGATAAGACCGTCCGGGCCGAGAGCAAAAACGATTCCGCGGACAAGCAGACCAAAGCCATCCGGAAGACGGCCTCCGTGGCCGCGTCGACGGTGACGGCCGCCCGCCTGAAGGAAGCGTACGCAAAGGACCGCGATGACTACAACCACAACCACGCCGCCTATTTCATGGAGATCGCCGACTGCCTGATCTTCTATCCCGCTCAGCTCACGGAGAAGCAGGCATTCGAGGATCAGAGCGTCATTTTCTCCGACAAGCGCAGCTCCGCGTCCTGTTCCGTGAAGCTCGAGTACAATCCCTACCGGAACATCAAAGAACTCGAGTCCCTCATGAAAAACAGCCCGAACAATACGGTTCTCGCGGTGGGAGACGACTGGATGACGTCGGAGATCATCCAAAATGGAACCGTGACGTTCACCTATACCGGCTTCGGCTCGAAGTACTCCAGGCCCACCCTCGGCCGCTCGCCCCGCCGCAGCGCCTCCGAAAGCGCGCGGAGGGCGGCGTCCACGATGGCCCGGTCCTCGTCCGAGAGCAGGCCCCGGCTGTCGTACAGCACGCCCTTCTCCGCG
>CACWLT010000073.1 GCA_902761695.1 uncultured Ruminococcus sp. | reverse complement strand
CGACAGAATGTCCTACCGCGACTGCTCCGGCTACACCGCCGCTCAGAAGGAGCGCCTGATGACCAGCGTCCTCGTCAACCGTCTCGGCATGGCGGGCAAGGAGTTCAAGACCGCCCGCCGCATCCTTACCGAAGCCTTCCGCGGAATCGCGGCTTGACACGATTCCGGGCCGCCATGATCGGCACGGAGATCACAGAACAGGCTGACCTACCGGCCGGACGGGGAGAAAGGATTTACAATGGCATACAAGATCTATATCGCATACGGTTCCAATATCAACACGGAGCAGATGTCCCACCGCTGCCCCGACGCCCGCGTGCTCGGCACGTCGGTCGTCCCGGATCATAAGCTCGTCTTCCGCGGCCATACGGAAGGGGCCGTCGCCACAATCGAACCGGAAGAAGGCAGCTCCGTCCCTGTCCTCGTCTGGAAGATCTCAAAGCGGGACGAAGCGCACCTTGATATGTACGAAGGTTTCCCGCGCCTCTACGTCAAGAAGGACTACCGGATCCAGCTGAACGGCGAAACGGTGACGGCTATGGCCTATATCATGACGCCTGGGAGGATCGAAGGACGCCCCTCCCCCTATTATTTCAACGTCATCGCCGAGGGGTACCGGGAGTTCGGATTCGACCTTGCTTTCCTCCGCGAGGCCGCAGGTCAGGCGTACAAGTCCCCGGATGACGATCCGGACGCCAGAGTGGAGGAAATCGCCGCCCGCCAGAAGGCCGGAACGTTCACGGCCTGCCCCCGGTGCGGGAGCTGGATGCGCCGGGAGCTCTACATGAACTGCCTGTCCCGCCGCGCGGAGATCTACGTCTGCGAGAAGTGCGGCATGGCCGAAGCCCTGGCGGATCACCTCGGCAAACACGATCCCGTGACGGACTGGTATATCTTCAGGTGACTTTACTTCCAACCGAACAGAGAGGCCGTAACTAAAGCAAAGCGGCCTTTTCTTTATTTGCGGAAACGAAAAACGGGAGCGGCCCCCGAAGAGACTGCCCCCGTTCTGTTCATTCGTCCATATCCCCTTCGTCCGGAGGGTGGTCTTCGGCGATTTCCTCTTCATCCTCCTCCCCTTCTTCCGTTTTCTCTTCTCCGGGAGTCAGGAAGCCGCAGGGGTTCCCGCTGTATTCGACGATCGGCGTTTCCTTCTGCATCCGGACCTGCGCCTCGATCTGCATGGTCAGCCATGCGCTGAAGCTCCCGTAGATGTCGGCGATGAAATCCTTCGTCTCCTGGGCGATAATGAGGGAGGCTTTGTCGTAGGCCAGCTGAAACGCGTACTTCTGATTTTCCACCGAAAACTTGCCGGATTTCTTCAGGCCGTCCACATAGGTCTGGCAGACATACGAGACTGCGGCAATGACGGCGTCCAGAGCTTCCCTGATGATGAAGTCGCTCATTCCGACCGTCTCGCCGGCTTCCACCTCGTCCCGTTTTGCTTTCAGAAACCGGCATACATACGCCGCAATCACAGGGATCACGGCGATCAGCACGACCTGCAGAATGGTGAGCATTACGTCTTTCATATTCCCTCCTATTTGGTCACAGACGTGTATTTCGTGTAGGTTCCTTCGTCCACCCAGCCGAATACGTCGGATCCGCCTCCGGCGACGGCAACGAGGTGGACTTTTCTCTTCGCCCCCTTTGCGGTGCAGAGGGCCGTCACCTTCGCGCGTCCAGGCCTGCAGGGAACCGCAGAGCCGGTCCAGGCGTTGGCGTAATGTTTCCGCCCGGTGAAGGTCACAATGTCGCCCAGAGCGGGCTTATAGCCTGTTGCAACGGGCGTCTGAGCCACGGTGTAAGTGACCCACGGGAGTTTTCCGTGCTTCACCCAGTCACGCCGGTAGTAGCCCATCTTCGGCGCATTGACCGCCGTGATCTGAACGCAGTTTTTCCACGCCGGGGTACACTCCACACCGAGTCCGTCCCCGATGTAGATGCCGATGTGTCCGGACATCCAGAGGGCCTCCCCGACTTCGATGTGAGAGAAGTCCGTCGAAACGTCCCGGCATTCCGCGATCATCATGTCGGCGTTGATGTCCGGGATCCCGTTCGACCGGTAGACCGCCCCGCCGTAGTTCTGCTTCGCGTCGCCGATCCAGCCCCAGAGGATCCCTTTGATGAGGCATACGCAGTCGAAGCCGAAGGTGTCCGGCGTCGCTGCCTTGATCATGGCCTGACGGCTTTTTTGCCGGTTGTAAGAGGTGTTCTGGAGGTAGTACGCCTTGTTCGCGTCGGTCATCGGCGCCCCGAAACACCCATGCACATACAGGGTCTTATAGTTTCTGGCGGCATTCTCACAGGCTTTCGCCAGCTCCGCCGCCGTCTTGATTTTGGCCATAGCTTGTCCCTTCCGGAGGCGGGCCGTATTTCTCGCGGTCTTCCTCCTCGTATTTGCGCTCCCGCACTCGGTCTTTGGTGGTCTTGATCCAGCCCATGATGCCGCATTCGCCGCCGCAGACCGCAAAGACGCAGGTGCAGAGTGTGTCCGGAATCGCTCCGGTCGCACAGTACAGCCAGATCATGCCGGCTGTGAAAAGCAGGAGGAACACGGCAACAATGACGAGGATCAGGTCCATCGTGTGCTTCATGACGCCCTGACCTCGAGACGGTGAACCTGCTCCATGAGCCTGTCCAGATAGCCGTTTCCGCCGAGCTCGTGGTAGACCTTGTGCATCTGCATCAGATCCTCCAGCTCCTCGGTCGTGATCCAGCCCCGTGTGATGTAGCTCTTGGCCAGATGCTTGATCCGGTCGTACAGAAGGATGCGGAGGCCCGCCGTGTTGCTGTCCTTCTTCTTCCTCCGCTGGCTGAACAGGGCGATGCCCCCGCTGATCAGCGCGGAGAGGGCGTTGCTGCTGATGATTGCCAGAACGATTTGTGTGCCGTATTCCAATTCCATTCCGTGATGTCCTTTCTGAAAATCTGCAAATGAAAAGCCGACCTGTTTTTCAGATCGGCTCTCTTATTCAAGATCGAGGAAATCCGGCGCTTCATCGTGTCCGAGGAACTGGGTGTATTTCTTCCGCACCGCTTCCACCGCCTCCTTCTCCGCGTCCGTCACGGCGTCGATTTCCTCCAGCCGGGCGGCGAGGGTCAGGAGCAGCTTCGTTTCCTCTTCGATCAGATGGCACAGGGCCTCTATCATTTGCAGATTGGTCATGCCCGCTTATTCGCCCTGAACCAGTGCGACAAGCTCTTCGTACTGCTCCGTGGTGATGCGCCCGGCCGCGTAGAACGTGTCGAGCATCACGAGCATTTCCTCGGGATCGTACCCGCCCTTGTTGATCTTCCGGATCAGCAGGTCGTAAGTCGTTACCTTCATGGCGTCTCCTTTCCCGGCTTAATAGCCGAATTCTTCCACCAGAGTCAGGCGGAAGTCAAGGTCGAGGACGAGATCGGGCAGATCTTCCGCAATGGCGACTTCCCGCTCGCGGTCGGCTGCTCTCCGCTCCTCCTCTTCGGTGAGGTGCTGAATATTGCTTCGCCAGAGGTCGGGATCGGCGGCGATCCGCTCGGGAAGGTTGTCCGCCCAGGGACGCTTTTCCGTCCACTCTACGGCCTCCCAGACGGCCTCTCCGTCCCTCTCTGCCTCAACAACATCCGTATAGAATGTGATGACCGCCTCCGTCCCCTCCTGGACTACAGTATAGACGGGCGGCTTCTCCGACAATTCCGTTTTTACTCGCATATGATATGATCTCCTTCACAAAATCTGGATCGATGACGGGGGCGATGTACCGCTTGAAGAACGTCCGGCTGTCGGCATGGGAGAACCATCCCGCCTTGCTGACAAAAGCCTGCGCGTTCTGCAAAACCACAAAGCCCCGCTCCCGGAGACGCTTCGAAATCTTCCTGGCCAGCCGGCGCGTGGAGAGAAAATTCGTGTCCCGCAGGGTCGTGGTTGTCGTGGTGAAGGTATAGCCCACCATGTCGATCCGCTTTGTCCCGGGCTTCAGCTTCTGCCTGCCTTTTTCATCAGGCGGAAGAAGCTCGCCCACTCTGCAGATCTCCCAGCTCTCCTTGATGTCGATATGCAGCCGTTCCCGGCAGAAGCGTATGATCTGCTTCACGGCCTTCTTCAGGTCGCTCGCCGAGTTGCCCTGCAGATGCAGGTCGTCCACATACCGGGCATAGACCGGAACCAGCTTCGTCCGCTTTCCTCTCCGCTCTTTGTACAGATCTTCCGTGATGAAATGGTCGAGCGGATCAAGGTAGATGTTGGCGAACCACGGGCTGTCATAGTAGCCTATGGCAAGGTTCCGGTTCAGCCCGTCGTCCCCCGTCCGCACGGAGGAGTAGATGCATTCATCGACGATTTTCAGATACCGCGCGTCCTTAAATCGCCGGTGCATCATTTCCGAAAGCAGATCGAGGTCTACCGACTGGTAGAAGTGCCGGATGTCGAGGTGAACGAAGTACTTGTACTTTCCGGCCCGGGCGTGTTTCTGGAGGTACAGCATCGCGTCGTGGATCCCCCGGCCGGGGAGATTCCCGAAGGAGTGGCGGTACATCCGCTTCATGAGGTAATCTTCGATTGCCAGGATCACCATCCACTGTACAAAGTGGTCGTGAAGCCGGGCGATCTCAATTTCCCGCGTTTTTCCGCTGGAACGGATCGTTTCCCTGCGCCCGGGGGCGTGGTGCCAGCGATCCGCTTCCAGCTCGGCGACAAGGCGCTTGGCGTAGGCCTCCACCTTGTCGGGATTAAGACCGCCGTTCTCGTCGTACCCGAAGATGCGGCGCACAACGCGGTCGTTCCGTTTGTTCTCCGTGCCGGAGTATATGGCTTTTCGTGCATTCTCAACGGTGCAGAATTTTTCCCAGATATACCCGACACGGTTCATGTCTTTTCATCCCTTTCGGTGCTTCGAGAAGTAACCTACCACACCGATTCCAGTCGGATGGTATTTCGATCCCTCGCGGGACCACGGAAAAGCAATGTGTATAGGGCTTGCGGATAATGGTCAAAGGTGATTCGCGTTGACGTAGCGCGGACCATAGTTCGCGCCATTGTTCAGGTTGCCGCGACGACGCACCGCCCGCACGACATGGGAGTTCACGAGGTTGGCGGGAGCGGTCAGGGCCGCTACCGGACACATTGCAGTCCCGTTTGATCGGATTATAGCACGTTTCCCGCGTCCCATCCGCAAAACGGAAGATTATTACGAAATCCGTAATGGAAAAAATAAATTTACGCGACCGCTCCGCGGTATAAGAGGGGGAACGAGGGGACTGCGGTCCCCTCTGCGGCGACTACGCCGCCGCATTCACCCCTTCTGGGAGAAGAAAAGGGCGCCGCCGAAGGACCAAGACGCGGTCGACGGAGCGTTGTACGCGTAGACGTAGCGCGGACCAACGTACGCGCCAGAGGCCAGGTAGCCGCGACGACGCACCGCCCGCACGACAGGGGAGTTCACGAGGTGGGCGTAGTCGCAGTAGTACGTTGATGCAGACCCTCCGGACGTGAGCGTGGGAACGCGGATAAGAGGGTATTCGGGATCGGCTCCCTCTTCCTTGATGTACCCGTCTTTGTAGCTGTCCACGGGCGTTTCCACGGACAGGAGCTTCCATCCGTTGGCCGCATCGTTCAGGTCGGTTGCGTCCGGTTTCGATGTGCTGGAGGGGTAATACTTCGCCGGAGTCAGGTCCGGGTTGTAATACCACTGCAGCTTGTAGCTTGAGCCGACCGCCACACGGACATCCATCAGATCAAGACAGGTCTTGTTGATATTCCCGTAGGGGTTCTCGCGCCAGCGGTACATGCAGGGATATTTCCCGGAGCTGTTGGAGACCGGGGAGCCCGTGTGCCCGAGGACGGACGCGCAGGATCCGGTTTTCCACGGTCTGGAAGAGATCGTAGTCGTCCCTCCGGTTGCCGATCTCGGCGTGCCGTCGAAGGTGATCTTCCGGTATGTGCCGGAGGAGCTGACCGTACCCGTGGCGTCGCACTTCTCAATCGCCGTGATGACGTTGTACGCATCGACTCCGGAAGGGGTCGTGCTGTACGTTGCGCCGATGTAGATGCTCTGCCCGACGACAAATTTGTCTCCGATGGCTCCGGTGCAGACAACGGAGTTGGCGTTTGTGGCGTCGAGGTAAATGGTGTCACCCGCCGCATACGCCATAGACACCGCGCCGTCCATCTTTGTCTGCGGGTTCTGCGTCGCCCATTCGATGGTCTGCAGGAGCCATTCGTAGTGATCCACGACGGACGGCTCGATGATGGCGCAGTTCGCGAGGGCGGTGCCGTCACCGTAGGTCCGGGCGTAATCCCATACGGTCTTGTACGCGCCGAATACCGGATGATACCCCGGCAGGGAGACGGCGTGTCCGTCCTTCAGGGCCAGCTCGTACACGGGCAGATAGGTCTTCGCCCGCACGTTTCCTTCCGCGTCCTTGCAGACCGGGTGGATTTCCCAGCCGTAGTGATGCCCCGCAGAAACGCCCAGGATACCGTTTTCCCGGTCGTCGATGAAGTAGAAGGGCTCCACTTCCACGGCTACATAGTCGCCCATCGTGCCGTCCTCGGCGTAGTCCGCGTCGCCCTGATAGGCGTTCACGGTGAACTTTGCCGCGCCGTCCACGAGGGACCACGATCCGACGCACTTCCGGCGATTGAAGGGGACAATGCCGTCGAAGTCGGAGCTGCCGGCTGTCTGATCGGTGCCGGGAGTAGCGTCCAGACCGACCGCTTCCCACAGACGGGTCAGAGCAGCGGCGGATTTTCCGACGCCGGAGACGCCGTAACGGGCCACATACGGCTCCGTGTTGGCCTCCACCTGTACCATCCGTGCTTCATGATCCCGGATATTGTCCTGGATAGCCTTCTGGTCATACTCGGAAAAAGCCCGGTAGACCGAGGTCTCATCCGGCCATGCCCGCGCGGTCGTGCCGTTGTACCCGCGGGTGCATCCGGTCAGCTTCGATCCGGAGATGCCGGTGTAAAGCACCAGCTCCGCGTTGTCCTCCGTCCCGATGGTGCAGAGAGAAGGCGGGGCGGGAAATGCGGACGCGGCCACAACAGGAATGCTCGTCGCGCTGGCGGAGAGGTCCCCGTCCAGCGCAGTGATCGGGGAGTTGTTGATCCCCTCATACATGGGCTTCTGAGCCATTATTCAGCCTCCTGGTCATACCCGGCGATGTAGCTCTGCATTGCCGCGATTTCTGCCTTTTTCGCATCCCGGTCGGCAATCAGGTTTTCATACTCCGGGGTATCGGTCTGCCCGTGCTCGGTCAGGTATTCGATCCGGCCTTCGATTCCGGAAAGGTTGTAGAGCAGGTTGCCGAGCGTGCTCAGGTCCTCGCTCTTGGTGGTGGTTTCCGTGATGCTCGCGCTCCGGGTGTACCCGCTGTAGGTGTTACCGTTTACGGTTCTGGTCATGCTTGTTACCTCCGATCATTTTTGCAAAATGGTTTATGTCGCAAAGGACAATCAGATTCCGCGCTCTCAGACTGTCCAATACGCCGTTGTGGTTGTAGTAGGTGGCGAGGACGTTCCGGTATTTCGGATCGTAGAACCACCGCTCACCTTTGCCTGCCTCCCAGTATTTCCTTGCCGCAGCGAGGTACTCGTCGAGGAAAGGCTTTTCGCGCCCCTCCGCGAGGAACTGGCAGTAGTAGCCGTAAATCGTGGTCAGATAGGAGAGGAAAACGTCGGCGAACTTTGAGGGCACCAGCCTCCGCTTGAGAAGAGTGTCCACAACATAGGTGGCGTTCCCCACGAATTCGCAGACCGTCTCCCGGAGCCAGTCGCGGGTACGGGTCAGGCTTGCAGGGTTGTTCATCCATGTGTAGGTGCCGTAATCCACATGGCACTGCGTTTCGCACAGGGAGTAGCACAGGGTGTTGAACGCGCTGTCCTCGTTGCTCCGGGCCATGTTGAAGCGGATGTCGTTGTAGTGGACGAATTCCGTCCGGTACAGTTTCCCGTGCATCCACGTCCGATCCTTCTCGTGGGTGACGAATTTGCCGACGTCGATCTCCTCCACGAAATTCGTGGAAACGATATCGGCGTTGTGCTCCTCCGCCGTATTCACCATTGTGGAAAGGGCGAAGGGAGTGCAGAAAACGTCGTCCGCGTCGAGGAAGGTGAAGTATCTCGCGGTGCAGGCGTCGATTCCCACCTGTCTGGAATCTCCGCAGCCGGTATTCTCCTCCTTCCTGATGATGCGGATGTGGTCGCCGAGGAACGGGCGGAACCGTTCAACAACGTCGTCGTACGGATCTTCGTCCGCGTCATCCACAATCGTGACGGTCACCCCCTCCCTCATGTCCTGCATCATGACTGACGCGATAGCACGGTCGATCAGATCGTGCATGTGGTAGGCGGTGATGATGACGTCGATCATAGTGATCTCCTTCCAGAAAAGAAATTTATGGGTATGCCGTACCGCGGCATTACGGGCTTCTCAGGTAGTACTTGGTTCCGTTGATGTTCACATACCATTTTCCGTTCAGGTCTCCGGTGGAGACATAGGAACTGTGCGTATGATTTGCCAGCGAGAACGTGTAGTTGGTGTTCGAATAGCTCCCGATCTTCGTCAGGGTGATGTTGGCCCCGGTCGTGGAACTGAATTTCATGAAATCGACGGTGCTTCCCCCGCCACCGGAGTTTGAAGACCACAGCGCAAGGGAAAGAGACACCGTGCTGGATGTGCCGTATGTGGTGTATGAGACGTACTTGGCGTTCACCACGCCGGTCGTCGCGTTCGTGTTGACGACCTGCAGCAGGTTCGCGTAGTTGACCTCCATCCCCGTGTGGGTGTGGTTGGCCAGCGAGAAGGTGTAGTCTGTGTTGGAGTACGCCCCGATCTTTGTCAGGGTGATGTTGGCTCCGGTCGTGCTCTTGAATTTTAACAGATCGGTGTAGTTCACCTCTGCGGTGTCGTGCGTATGATTTGCCAGCGCAAAGGTGTAGTTGGTGTTGGAGTATGCCCCGATCCTCTTTAGCGTGATGTTCGTACCTGTTGTGCTTCCGAACAGCATGTGGTCTACAATATCCGTGTCATGCGTGTGGTTCGCAAGGGCGACGTTGATCTTCGTGGTGGTCCCGCTTGTGAGGATCAGCGTCGAGCCGGAGGTGCTGCTGTACACAAGATGCCCGGAGAGGTCGGAGGAAGAGATGTACTTGGAGAGATCTGCGGAAGAAACATACCCCGTGTGGGTGTGGTTGGCGAGGGAGAAGGTATAATCCGTGTTTGCCGTAGCCCCGAGCCTCGTCAGGGTGATATTCGCCCCGGTCGTGCTCTTGAACTTCATGTGATCGGTCGTCGTGAAGTCGTGCGTGTGGTTGGCAAGGGCGATATTGATCTTCGTCGTGCTTCCCACGCTCGTCGCTACAAGCGTTGTGCCGGAAACGCTGCTGTATGACAGGTGTCCGGAGAGGTCTGCAGACGAAATCAAACCGCTGTGCGTGTGGTTGGCAAGGGCTACATTGTAGTAGGTGGTAGTAGTCCCGATCTTCGCCATATTCAGGTTCGTCCCGGCCGTGGAATTGAACTTGAAGTAATCGGTGTGGTTGTGATCGGAAGAGGCATACCCGGTGTGCGTATGGTTTGCCAGGGCTACGGTGTAGGATGTCGTGGATCCCACCCGTGACAGTTTCAGTTCTGCTCCGCTTGTGGAGCTGAACTTCATGAGGTCTGTTGTTGTGAGGTCGGTATGCGTGTGGTTAGCCAGCGCAACAACATACGTCGTTGTCGATCCCGCCCGCGCCATCGTGAGGTTTGTTCCCGCGGTTGCACTGAACGAGAACATTCCGGGATGCGTATGATCGCTTGCGGCGTACCCGCTGTGCGTATGGTTCGCCAGGGCGATTGTGTACGTTGCCGTGCTCCCCACTTTGCCAACAACCACATTTGCCCCTGTCGTAGAGGAAAAAGTGAGCGTGTCGGTGTGGGTATGGTCGCAGGCCGCGTAATTGCTGTGTCCGTGCGTCGACAGGGCATATTCGCTGTGGGTGTGGTCGGACGCTGCGTAATTCGAGTGCCCGTGTCCGACTGCGGCGGCTTTGTACTGGGTC
>CACWLT010000072.1 GCA_902761695.1 uncultured Ruminococcus sp. | reverse complement strand
CGGGGATACGGTGACCTCCGGCGCCACGGTGGCCTCCATCGAGCTCGCCGACAAGGGCTACGTGGTAGAGATCACCATGTCCGCCGAGGAGGCGAGGAAGATCCAGGTGGGCGCGCCGGTGAGCGTCACCAACTCCTGGTGGTATTCCAACATCACGGCCTCCATCGCCCAGGTGAAGTCCGACCCCCAGAGCCAGGGCAAGAACCGGATCATCGTCATGGACGTCTCCGGCGACATCAGCGAGGGGCAGACCCTGAACTTCTCCATCGGCGACCGGAGCCAGTCCTATGACTCCGTGCTGCCCAACTCCGCCATCCGGGAGGATACCGACGGCAAGTTCGTGCTCACCGTGGAGGCGAAGAAGACGCCCCTCGGGACCCGGTACACGGCCCGGCGCACTACGGTTGAGATCATCGCGTCGGACGACACCCAGTCCGCAGTGAACGGCCTCTACGGCAGCGAATTCGTCATCACCAGTTCCACGACGCCCATTTCGGACGGACAGCAGGTGCGTCTGGCGGGCGACTGACGGGGGCGCATATGAACGACAAGGTCAATCATAAGCTGCTGAAGGCCTCCGGCATTGCCGCGCTGATTCTGGCGGCCGCCGCGCTGATCTGCGGGATCCTCGAGCTGTGCGTGCTGGGCATGCGGAACAGCCTCGACTATCTGGACGCGGGGAAGCGGTGGTCCCGGGGGCAGGAGCGGTATGCCGTGGTGGGCATGTACACCGAGGCTGCGGCCGGGATCTCCCCCGATCAGGCCATGGGCTGGGTGCGGTCCGTGGACGCCGGGCTGCTGGAGGCATCCGTCACCCCGAAGGAGGGCGGGCGGTCCTGGGCCTGGTGCTGCGGGGCGGATGCCGTTCTTCCCGTGACGGGGACAAAGGGAACCGTCAACGCGAAGACCCTGGCGGTGGAGGGCGACTTCTTCACCTTCCATCAGCTGGCGTTCCGGTTCGGGGGCGGCTTCCTGTACGACAACAGCAATCCCATGGGGGTCGTGCTGGACCGGGATCTGGCCTGGCGGGTGTACGGCGCGGAGAACATCGTGGGCATGACCGTCACCATCATGGGCGAGGAGTTCACCGTAGTGGGCATCACGGACCGGGAATCCTCCTCCGCGGCCTACAAAAAGGCATACGGGGAAACACCGCGCATGTACATGAGCCTGGCGGGATACGCCAAGATCGGCGGGGGGAACGTCTCCTTCTTCGAGGCGGCCCTGCCCAATTCCGTCCGGGGCTTCGCCAAGAACATCTTCTCGAACGCGGTGCGGGTGAACCAGGATGTCTCCGTCACCCTGGAGGTCACGGACCGCTTTTCCCTGAAGAACCGGTACGAGAATATGAAGGAGCTGGCCTACGCGTGGGTCAGCGTCAACAAGATCGAGTTCCCCTACTGGGAGAACGAAGCGCGGGTCTGCGACTACCGGGCGGCGGTGATGATGCTGTTCGAGGTGGCGTTCGCGGCTCTGGCGGGGGTCTCGCTGATTCTGTCCTTCGTTCTGCTGCGGATTTCCGGCTGGACGCTGACGGGCGCGGTCAAAGGCATGTGGAAGAAGCTCTCCGCCCGTCCGCGGAAGAGAGCGCCATGGAAGGAAAAAACCGGTGCGGCTCAGGCTGTAACGCGGGATTGAGACAAAAAAGAAATTGATTCTGTATAAATTTCTGAGAAAGAGGTATGACAATGACGAAAAAGAAGATCGTGTCCGTTCTGCTGGCTGTCGTGACGGCGGCGGGGTCCCTTGCGTCCTGCGCGAAGCTGACGAAGAAGAATGAGCCGGTGAAGGAAAAGCGCACCAACGTCTACACGGCGGAGGAGATCGGTCTGCCCGAGGATGTTTCCTACGTGGGCAGTCTGATGGTGGGGGACGGGGTCGCCTACCTGACCTACGACGCGGAATACACAGCCGTGTACAACGACATGGGCGAGGTGGTGGAGAAGACCCCCGGCTACAACTGGGAGGAAAACGACAAGCGCCAGAACGACCTGCCCGAGGGCTGGTGGATCGGCTACGACTCCCAGCAGATGCTCCTTAAGGTAAATCTCGACACGAAGGAAACGTCGGCCGCCCCTTTCTCCTATGACGAGGAAGCCTACGGGTACGCCTACGGCTTCGTGGCCGGGCCGAACGGGACCCTCATGACCAGAAGCCAGAAGTGGAACTGGAACGAGGAGACCGGCGAATCCACCAACGAGAGCTACCTTCTCACCATCGATCCCGCCACCTCCGCCGTGACCTCCTCCATCGATCTGACGGAGCCCCTGAAGAAGGCGGGCATGGATCCGGAGAACAGCTACATCAACCAGTTCCTGGCGACCGGCGACGCCATCTACCTGACCACGGACAGCGACGTGCTGGTGCTGGACACGGACGGGAACTACAAGTCGAAGCTGCCCCTCAACCTGAACGACGGCTGGATCCAGGGCCTCTGGCAGGCGGGAGACCGTCTTGTGATGTCCGTCTACAGCGCGGGCAGGCAGTCCGTCAAGCTCCTCGAGAACGGACAGATCACGGACCTTGCCTCCGACGCGCTCAAATCCGCCGGGTCCAACTCCCCCATGGCGGCGGACGCGGAAAATCTCTACTACAGCAGCTCCACCGGCATCTCCGCCTATAACTTCGCCAGCGACACCTACGGCGAGGTGCTGAACTGGATCAACTCCGACATTGCCAACAACGGCACCATCACCTTCCTCCCCGACGGGCGTGCCGTCATGGCCTCGTCCGAATGGACCGGCGAGCGGAACGTATCCTCCCTGTCCATCCTGACCCGGGTACCCGACGAAGAACTGCAGGAGGAGATCATTCTCCGGCTGGGCTGCGTCTACGTGGACTACAGCCTCCGCAGCGCCGTGATCCGCTACAACAAGCAGAACACCGGCGTCCGCGTCACCATGGTGGACTACTCCTCCTACAACAACGAGGACAACGAATGGAACGGGGCCGTCACCCAGTTCAACAACGACATCGCCACGGGCAAGGTGCCGGACATCGTGCTCCTGAACGCCCAGATGCCCGTCGAGAGCTATCTGCGGAAGAACACCTTCGTTGATCTGACCGCCTACATCGACGACGAGGAAAAGGGCATCAGCCGCTCGAAGTACCTCACCAACGTCTGGGACGCCTCCATGACGAACGGAAAGCAGAACTCCCTGATCTACACCTTCTCCCTCAACACCATGCTGGCCAAGAGCGAGATCGTGGGGACGGAGCCCGGCTGGACCTTCGACGACATGATGAAGGCCATTCACAGCCTGCCGGACGGCGCGCGGGCCTTCTACGAATACAGCCGCGACAACATCATTGACAACTTCTTCCAGTACTCCATGGACTCCTTCATCAACTGGGAGACCGGCGAGACCTATTTCGACACCCCCGGCTTCATCGACTTTGTGAAGTACCTGAAGACCTGCCCGGAGAAGAGCTACTGGGACGAGCGGTACGGTGACAACTACGAATACGACGCGGAGCGCGACCGCGCCTTTGAGGAGGAATACAGCCTCCGCTACAAGAACAACATGGCGCTCTTCCAGCTGGGCTGGTTCAGCGATTTCACCGCTTACCTCAACGTCCGGAACGAAATGGGCACGAAGGACGTGACCGCCATCGGCTATCCCCGTCAGGGAGAGGGCAACGGCTGCGTGATCGTTCCGAACATCGAGCTGGCCATCGCCACGAAATCCCAGGCGAAGGATCAGGCGTGGGAGGTGCTGAAGTACCTGCTGACGGACGACACCCTCATGAACCAGGGCTGGGGATTCAGCGTCAGCCGCTCCGCCATGGACGCGCTCTACGGCAAGGCGCAGGACAACTACGGCGACTACATGCCCAGCGACGAGGACTTCGACTGGATGCGGGAGGAAGGCTACTCCGACGACTACATCGAGTTCCAGAAGAACGCCCGTCAGCCCTATGACCAGGCAGGCGTGGACTATGTGAAGACGCTGACGGAGACCGCCTCCTCGGTGGCCCGGACCGATCCCGATCTGGTGGACATCGTGAAGGAGGAGCTCTCCGCGGTATTCGCCGGTTCGAAGGACGCGGAAGTGGCGGCAAAGCAGATCGCCAGCCGTGTGGGTATTTACGTGTCCGAGCACTCATAAGCATAAGACCTTCTGAACAGAAAACAGTTATCAAACGCAGAGGAGACGGTTTCGCACCGCCTCCTCCTTTTTGGCTTTGCTTCATCCCGGAGAAACGGGATACAAAAACCCCCTCTCACGGAGAACCGCGGGAGGGGTTTTTATAAGTTATGCGGTTAAGAGGAAATCCGATCCGGGATCAGACGCCCTTCCTGGCTCTGTCCATATGCTCGAGTTCGGTCTCGTTGTAGGTGGGGGTGTATCCCGGGATGGGCATGAGCTTTTCGTGGATGACGTCGATGATGCCGTCCGGCTGCGGGAAGTAGTACTTCTCGAGCTCGAAGGCGGGCGTGATCCAGTTGCGGGAACCGAACACTGCCGGCGGGGCATCCAGGTAATCGAAGGCCATTTCGGCGATGTTGGAGGCCATGTCGCGCATGACGGAGCAGCGGTCCACGGCGTCGCCGACGATGACGATCTTGCCGGTCTTCTTCACGGACTCGATGACCTTGGAGTAGTCGAAGGGCACCAGGGAGCGGGCGTCGATGACCTCGGCGGAGATGCCGTAGTCGGCTTCCAGCTTCTTGGCGGCATCGAGGGCTCTGTAGAGCACCGCGCCGATGGAGAGGATGGTGACGTCCTTGCCTTCGCGCTTCACGTCGGGCTCGCCGATGTTGACCTCGTAGTAGCCCTCCGGAACGCCTTCCTTGTGGAATTCCTCGCCCTTGTCGTAGATTCTCTGGGACTCAAAGAACACGACGGGGTCGGTGCCGTTCAGAGCCTGGTTCATGAGGCCCTTGGCGTCGTAAGGCGTGGCGGGGAAGCAGACCTTCAGGCCCGGGATATGGGAGCAGAGCGCGGTCCAGTCCTGAGAGTGCTGGGCGCCGTACTTGGAACCCACGGACACGCGGAGGACGACGGGCATCTTCAGAATACCCGCGGACATAGCCTGCCACTTGGACAGCTGGTTGAAGATTTCGTCGCCGGCGCAGCCGATGAAGTCGGCGTACATGAGCTCCACGATGGCACGGCCGCCCGCAACCGCGTAACCGACGGCGGAACCGACGATGGCGGATTCGGAGATGGGCGCGTTGAAGAAGCGGTGGTAGGGAAGGGCTTCGGTCAGGCCGCGGTAAACGGCGAAGGCGCCGCCCCAGTCACGGTTGTCTTCACCGTAGGCGATGGTGGTGGGATCCTCGTAGAACTTGTCGATGATAGCCTCGAACAGACCGTCGCGGATGTTGTAGAGCTTCATCTTGGGGATCATCTCGCCCTTTTCGTCGAAGGCGTAGCGGGCCTTGCCGGCGATCTGCTTGACTCTCGGATCCTCTTCCTTCGGGATCAGAACCTCGGGCTCTCTGGTCTCGTCCATGGACTTCACGTGCTGGTTGGAGTACATGATGGAGGAGATCATGTCGGGATGCTTGGAGAGATCCATTCTCGGGGAGATCTCGTCGTCGATGGCCAGCTTGATGATCTTGGTGGTGCGGTTCACGATCTCTTCGTCGATGGCGGCGAATTCCTCAGCGGTGGCGACGCCTCCCTCGATCATCTTGTTCCGGTAAGCCGGGATCGGATCAGCGGCCTTCCAGGCTTCGATTTCCTCGGGGGTACGGTAGGTGGAGGAGTCAGACGGGGAGTGGCCGGAGACGCGGTAGGTGGCAACCTCCAGGAAGGCCGGGCCCTGACCGTTCAGAAGGAGCTCCTTCTTGCGCTTCGTGGCGTCGATGACAGCCAGCGGATTGTAGCCGTTGACCTTCTCGGCGTGCATCTGGGTGGGATTGAAGCCCGCGGCCAGTCTGGCAGGGTTGGTGAAGCCCATGGTCTCGCCCATGGTCTGACCGCCCATGCCGTAGAAGTTGTTGAAGACGTTGAAGAGGATCGGCATGCCCTCGTCGGAATACTTGCCGCCCATGCCCCACAGCTTGGTGATCTGGTCCATGGAGGCGAAGTTCAGGGATTCCAGCACGGGACCGCGTCCCAGAGCGCCGTCGCCGGAGTTGGCCACGACGATGCCCTTCTTATGGTTGACTCTCTTGTACAGGGCCGCGCCCAGAGCGATGGGAGCCGCGCCGCCCACGATGGCGTTGTTCGGGAAGATGCCGAAGGGGATGAAGAAGGCGTGCATGGATCCGCCGAGGCCCTTGTTGAAGCCGGTGGTGCGGGCGAAGATCTCAGCCAGCGCGCCGTAGAGCAGGAAGTCCTTGGCCAGGTCCTTCACGTCGCCGGGATGGGCCTGCTTGCCCTCCACGACCTTGAGGATCGTGCCGTCCAGGAATTCCTTCATGATGTCGTAGAGCTCTTCGTCCGTCAGCTTGTTGATGGAGGAGAGGCCCTTCGCCAGGATTTCGCCGTGGCTTCTGTGGGAGCCGAACTGGAAGTCGTTGATGTCCATGCAGTACGCCTGACCGACGGCGGAGGCTTCCTGACCGATGGAGAGGTGAGCCGGGCCGGGGTTGGTGTACTTCACGCCGTTGTACTCGGACTTGACCTTGATTTCGTTCAGCATCGTCTCGAACTCGCGGATGGTGCGCATGTCGTGATAGATGCGGAGAAAGTCGTCCTTGGAGTACAGCTTCTTTTCCTCGTCCAGTGTGAGGTTGTAGGCGCAGAGCGGGATGCTTTCAAAATCAATGTACCCGGGCTGGAAGACTTTGCCGGGATCTACGTATTGGCTTTTCGGCATGGTTGTATATCTCCTTGTAAAATGATTTTACTGAATTGAGAACATGGCCTCGCGGATGACTTCGCAGACGGTGGGATGCGGGAAGACTAATTTCTGCACGTCCGCGACCCGCTGCTTCTTCGCCACCATGGCGGCCGCGCCGTAGATGATCTCGGACGCGTAGGAGCCGATCATGTGGACGCCCAGGATCTCGTGATGCTCCTTGCCGTACACGATCTTCACGATGCCGTCGCCGCCTTCGTTTTCAGCCACATAGCGGCCGCTGTAGCGCAGGGACAGAACGGCTTCCTCGGCTTCGATGCCGGCCTTCCTGGCGGACTCGACGGTCTCGCCCACGGAGCCCACCTCGGGGTTGGTGTAGATGACGGAGGGGATGGAGCGGTAGTCCACCCGGTCCTTCACGCCCAGCATGTCGGAAACGGCGACCTCGCCTTCCCGGTACGCGGTGTGGGCCAGCATGATCTTGCCGTTGACGTCGCCCGCAGCCCAGACGCCGGGGACGGAGGTGCGGCACTGCTCGTCGGTGACGATGGCGGCGCGGTTCATCTGCACGCCCAGGGTCTCCAGTCCGATGTCCTTGGTTCTCGGACGGCGTCCGGTGGAAACCAGAACCAGGTCGCAGGCGATCTTCTCGGTTTTGCCGTCCTTTTCGTATTCGACGGTGCCTTCTCCGGGCTTTCCGTTCACTGCGGCCACCTTCGCGCCGAGGATGAACTTCACGCCACGCTTTTCATAGTTCTTCTGCAGGATCTTCGAGATCTCGGCGTCGGTGGGGCCGGCGATCTTGTCCAGCATTTCCACCACGGAAACCTCGGCGCCGATGGAGCAGAAGTAGGAGGCCATTTCCAGACCGATGACGCCGCCGCCGACCACGACGATGCGCTTCGGAGCGGTGCGGAGATCCAGGATTTCCCGGTTGGTGACGGCGAATCCGTTGGCGTAGGAGTCCTTCAGGCCCGGGATCGGAGGGACAACCGCCTCGGAGCCGGTGCAGATCAGGAGCTTCTTCGCTTCATAGGTCTTGCCGTCCGCTTCCACGGCGAATCCGCCCGGAACCTTGCCGGCGATCTTCGCGGAGGCGGTGATGACGGTGACGCCCGCGCCCCGCATTTTCGCGCCCACGCCGGAGACCAGGGTCTTCACGACCTTGTCCTTGCGGTCCACGACCTTGGCATGATCCAGGGACGCGCCGGTGACGGTGACCCCGTAGGCCTCGCCGTGATGGGCGTAATCGAGGATTTTGGCGGAATAGAGCAGGGTCTTGGTGGGGATGCAGCCCTCGTTCAGGCAGACGCCGCCGAGCGCGCGCTCCTCAAAGACCGCGGTCTTCAGTCCGCCGTGAGCGGCACGCTCCGCAGCGTTGTAGCCCGCGGGACCGCCGCCCAGAATGATGAGATCGAATGTTGCTTCAGCCATATGTCAGCCTCACTTTGCCAGCAGGAGATCGAAGTTTTCCAGGGCCGTGCAGAGCTCCTTCAGGAACTTCGCGGCAGGCGCGCCGTCCACGGCTCTGTGGTCGAAGGTCAGGGAGAGGCCCATGGCGGGATACACCGTGCCGTCGGCCTTCACGCGGTTGACCGTGCAGCAGACGCCGAGAATGGCGGTCTGGGGAGGATTGATGACGGGGGTGAAGCTCTCCACGCCCATGGAGCCCAGATTGGACACGGTGAAGGAGCCGCCGTTCATCTCGTCGGGCGTCAGCTTGCCTTCGCGGGCTTTTCCGGCCAGGACCTTGGTCTCGGCGGCCAGGGAGGCGAGGGTCATCTTTTCCGCGCCGAAGAGGACGGGCACCAGCAGTCCGCGGTCGGTATCCACGGCCATGCCCACGTTGGCGTGCTTATACTTGCGGAAGGTATCGCCGATGAGGTTGGCGTTGATTTCCGGATAGTTCGGGAGCACGCGGGAGACGGCGTAGAGCACCATGTCGTTGACGGTGATCTTGCCTAGGCCGAGGGTTTCGCCCGCTTCCTTCAGCTTCGCGCGGTAGGCCATGAGGTTCGTGGCGTCGAAGGAGGAATTGAGGGTGAGCTGGGCCATCTCGGAGAGGGAAGAATGCATAGCCTTGGCGATGACCTTGCGGATGCCCGACATGGGTTCGTCGACATAAGCCCGGAGATCGTCTGCGGCAGCGGGTGCGGCGGCCGGTGCGGGAGCGGCTTCGACTGCGGGAGCTTCCTCCTCGACGACGATGGGATGACCGGCCAGGAAGGCTTCGACGGCCTCGGTGGTGGCGGTGAATCCGGCGTCCAGGGCTTTGTTGATGTCGCGCTCGATGATTCTTCCGTGGGGGCCGGTGGAAACGACCTTGGTCATATCCACGCCGGACTCCAGGGCCAGATGACGGGCTCTGGGGGAGATGAACACGCGCTCGCCGGTGGATTCGGAGACAGTGGCGGCGGCTTCGGCCTTCGGAGCCTCCTTCTTCTCCTCCTCTGCGGCGGGAGCGGCTGCTTCGGCGGATTTCGGCAGGAGGGCGGAGATGTCCTCGCCGGGCTCGCCGATGATGCAGACGGGATCGAGGCAGGGGATCACGTCTCCCTCGGCCGCCAGCACCTCAAGGATCGTGCCGGCCGTCTGGGCAGGCTCGTCGAACGCGCTCTTATCCGTTTCGTAGGAGAAGAGAATGTCGCCGACTTCAACGCGGTCGCCCTTCTTCTTCTGCCACGTCGTGATGATGCACGACTCGACGCTCTGTCCCTGACGGGGCATGATGACTACAGTTGCCATGGTGAAAATCCTTTCTGTATGATATCCTGCCCGGCGAACCGGATGCCCGACGGATCGGGTCCGGGTCCCGGGGGGATTGGGTTGCTCAGGTGCGGTTCTCCGCGCGCACGAAGACCCCCTTACTCCGTGACGTTGATGACCCGGACGTTCTTCTGAACGGCGAGGCGGGCCAGCTCGGGAGGAAGGGGGGCGTTGGTGATGAGAACGTGGGCGGTGTCGAAGGAGGCGAAGGTATAGGGCAGGGAACGGTCGATCTTGGAGGCGTCCATGAGGATCACCACAAGACGGGCCTTCTCCGCCACCACGCGCTTCAGCTCGCATTCGGAATAGTTGCCCACGGTGAAGCCGCTGCGGGAGGAAAGTCCCGAGGGGCAGAGAAACGCGATGTCGATGTTGATATCCTGTAAAAACCGGGTGGCCTGCGCGCCGGTGATGGTCTGGTTGTCGTGGTCCAGGCGTCCGCCGACGATATTGACGATGGGCATGCCGATCTTGCAGAGCTCCAGGGCCGCCGCCGGATCCGTGGTGGTGA
>CACWLT010000071.1 GCA_902761695.1 uncultured Ruminococcus sp. | reverse complement strand
TCCCCCGCCGGCACCTACGACGTGATCCTGATGGATATCCAGATGCCGAAGATGGACGGTTACGAAGCGGCCAAGCAAATCCGGCTATTGGAGGACCGGGAGAAGGCCACCGTTCCGATCATCGCCGTTACCGCCAACGCCTTTGAGGAGGACCGCAAGCTGGCGCTGGAGGCCGGAATGAACGGACATCTGGCCAAGCCCTACGACATTCCGAAGATGCTTGAGACCCTCGGCGAGCTGCTGGGATAAGATATGTACACATGTACGGAACGGATTTCCGACCGGAAAGGAGATTAACCATGGATAAGACCGCATACCCGCTCGACACGGCGGTGTCCTTCGATCCTTACGCGGGGGAGCCCGGGAGGGACGGGGACCAGTGTTTCCGGATCAATCCCGACGGAACGGTGTTTTTCCGTCTGAAAGCCCCGAACGCAGAAACGGTGGAGATCGACCAGTTCGGCTCCCGCCATGCCCTCACCCGCGCGGAGGACGGCATGTGGGAGGGGACCTTCGATCTGGGCCGGGGCTTCAAGTATTTCTTTCTGAAGATCGACGGGGCGGACATTCTCGATCCGTACCTGCCTATCGGATACGGATGCTGCCGTCCCATGCATTTCGTGGACGTGCCCGTGCCCGGCGAGGAGGACTGGGATCTGCTGGACGGCGTTCCCCACGGCAGCGTATCGAGGCTCTATGTCCCCTCCTCCGTCACGGGAAAGCATGAGATCATCCTGGTCTGGGCCCCCGCCTCCTTCGATCCGCTGAAGGCCTATCCCGTCCTCTACCTGCAGCACGGCTACGGCGAGAACGAAACCGGCTGGACCTATCAGGGCCATGTGGGACGGATCGCGGACCGGCTGCTGGCGGAGGGCAGGATGGAGGAGATGCTCATCATCATGGCCAACGGCATGATGCGCGCGCCGGGATGGACGGGAGAGGGCAGGGACCTGTTCCGTCAGGTGCTGCTGACCGACATCATCCCCTTCGTGGAATCCCGTTTCCCGGTGAAGACGGACAAATGGAGCCGGGCTATGGCGGGACTCAGCATGGGCAGCTATCAGACCAGCGTCACCACGCTCACCCATCCGGAGCTCTTCGGATACGCGGGCCTCTTCAGCGGCTTCCTCAGTTTCCCGCGCGCGGAGTCCCCGGAGGAGCATCTGGCCATCCTCGATACGCCCGAGGTCTTCAACGAAGCCTTCCGGGTGTTCTACCGGGCCATGGGTACGGAGGATCAGTTCTTCGCGAGCTTTACCCGGGACGACGCGCTGCTGGCGGACAAGCCGGTGAGAACCGTGCGGCGGACCTTCCCCGGCGGCCATGACTGGAGCGTCTGGCGCCGTTCGATCCGCGACTTCCTCCCCATGCTCTTCCGGGAGAACGATAAAGCGGCAGCGCGGTCAGACTGAAACAACTGAACAAAAAACTCCCCGGATGCTCTCGTCACCCGGGGAACTTTTGTATGAATGGGATTGGTATGATTTCGCGATGTCCTGGTCCCGCTCAGTCGAAATACACGGTCCGGCCGCTGTGTCCGCTCCTGTAGATCGCTTCGATGATCTCCGTCACCACGGCAGCCTGCTCCGGGAGGACGATGGGGTCGATGTCCTCCACCACCGCCTGGATCCACTGGCGCGCTTCGTATTCGGTGGAGGTGAGCTGCTCGTCCCGGAAATAGGTCCGGTCGGCTGGCGAGGGCTCGTACAGCTCGTCGAACAGCTTCATCTCCCCGTTCTCGTCCGGCCTCTCCCCGTTGATCGCCACCCCGCCGTGCATCATCTCAATGCCGCCCAGGGTGCCGCAGAAGGTGGGATGGCCGCCGTCCTGCACGTTCAGGAGCCAGGAGGCTTCCACGTACATCATGGCGCCGTTTTTGAACCGGACCATGCCCATGGCGCTGTCCTCCACCGTGAAGGGCCTGTCCTCTCCCCAGGGACCCCAGGATCCGTTGTCCTTCGCGTAGTATTTCAGCTTGTTGTTCACCACGCCGGTGACGGACGCCACGTCGTAGTTGTTCGCCACATACAGGGCCGCGTCGATGGAGTGGGTGCCGATGTCGATCATGGGACCGCCGCCCTGCTTCTCCTCGTCCATGAAGACGCCCCAGGTGGGAACGCCGCGCCGCCTGATGGAGGGAGCCTTGATATAGTAGACCTCCCCGATCTTTCCCTGCGCGATGAGATTGTGTGCGTACTGGTAGGACGGCTCCGAGCGGGACTGATAGCCCACGGTGAGCTTTTTTCCGTTTTCCTTCGCCGCCGCGCACATGGCCCGGGCTTCCGCGGAGCTTGTCGCCATGGGTTTCTCACACATGACGTGCTTGCCCGCGTTCAGGGCGGCGATGGAGATTTCCGCGTGCTTGTAGTTCGGGGTCAGCACATGAACGACTTCGATGTCCTTCATGGCCAGAAGATCCCGGTAGTCGGTGAAGACCTTTGCCCCCTCGACGCCGAAATCCGCCGCCGCCTTGACCGCCCGCTCCTCGATGATGTCGCAGAAGGCGATCATTTCCACGTTACCGCATTTTTTCAGCGCCGGCATATGCTTGCCGTTGGCGATTCCGCCGCAGCCGACGATGCCGACTTTGACCGTGCGCAGCCTGCTCATATTCAGTCCTCCGTTATAAAAGGTTCGATCTCACTCGTCCGTTCCGCTGTTTCCTTCGGCCGCCCGTCCGCTCGACAGGCAGGGACTTTATTACCGCTTGTCCCGCCGCCTTCCGTCAGAGTGCCGATTATTTCGATAGAAGTATAGCATTGACTGTGCAGAATGTCAAGAGAACGGATCGATTTCGGCAGGTCAGATTTTTTCGATCCCCGCCAGACTATCCAGGGGGATACGGCCGCCGTCCGTCAGCGTGATCACGCGCTGAACCGGATCGATCCCCTTCACCTCTCCCTCCAGCAGAACGTACTCTCCGCCGTCCTTCCGCCCGTCCGGTACGAATACCGTGAAGACTGCCCGCCCTTCGAGCTCCCTCAGCGTCCGGTCGATCCGCTCCTTCTCCGTATCGTCCAGCTCGATCCGGGAGGATGTCATCCGTCCCGCCTCCCTGACCTCGGCGTCGTAGCCCGTCAGCGCGGCGAAGGGGGAGAACTGGGCCGCCCGCTGCGCCATGGAGAGATGGGGACGTCCCTCGGCAATATGATGGGGAAGGTCCAGGATATCGTCATATCTGCCCACGGCGCACCGTCCTTTCCGTCGTTTTGTTCTGCCGCTCTCATATAGGAAAAGCGAAGGGAAATTCACGCCTTGTGACCGCCCACCTGCTCGTTCCGTTCCCGGCCGGTGGCGCCTTCCTCGAAATTCATGCCCTTCAGAATGGCGTTTTTCCCGAAGCGCTTCTTGATGTCCAGGAGGGTCTGCTGCAGCCGTCTTTCCTCGGCGTCGGCCTCCCGCTCTTCCGCTCTCTGCCGGTCAAGGGCTTCGATGTCCGCAAACATGGACAGCTGCTCGCCCGTGTTGTCCCGGGGAACCTCCGCTTCAGACAGCACCCGGTTTGCCGCGACGGACATCCGCCGGACGGGCAGATCCCTCTTGACGATCCGGTCGTAGAGCTCACCCATGGCTTTCAGAATCCTTTTTGAGGAGGAGGTATACGCGCCGAGATTGGCGGACCCGTTGGCGCCCCGGGGGATCATTCTCCCATACCGGTCGGACTCCGTGTCCTCCGCGCTGTCCCCGGACGCGTCGTAGCCCACCGTGAGCCCGATCTGATCCGTCACAAGCCCCTTGTCCACCAGCTCCAGCACGAGATTGTCCGTCATCTCCAGTACGATCAGCCGTCCCTTTTCGACGGAATAGGGTTCGGAGAGCACCTGCCCGACGGAGAGCGAATTGTTCTCCGGCTTGTAGGCCTGATGTCGGCGACGGTGCACGGCTCCCAGCCCCATGCGTGATCGATCAGGAGCTCCGCGTTGATGCCGAACAGCCTGTAGAGCTGATCCTCGGAGGCGGGGGACAGGGACGCTCTGGCCACGTCGCCCATGGTGTAAAGGCCGTGCTGCTCCAGCTTCCGTGCATATCCTCCCCCGACCCGCCAGAAGTCCGTCAGGGGCCGGTGTTCCCAGAGCTGACGCCGGTAGGAGAGCTCGTCCAGTTCCGCGATCCGCACTCCATCCCTGTCCGGCTTCATTTTCTTCGCCTGAATGTCCATGGCGATCTTGGCGAGATAGAGGTTGGTCCCGATGCCGCAGGTGGCCGTGATGCCCGTCTCTTTCAGCACCTCCCGCACCAGCATCATGGCGAAGCCGCGGGCGTCAAGGCGATAGAAGGGGAGATAGGTCGTCGCGTCGATGAACACCTCGTCCACGGAGTAGACGACGATGTCTTCCGGCGCCACATAGCGGAGATAGATCGAATAAATCCTCGCGCTGACCTCCATGTAGAGGGCCATCCGGGGCTTGGCGACGAGATAGTCCACCGCCAGAGCCGGATTCTGCAGTTCCCGGGCGTCGGCAGATTTTCCGGCAAAGGGCCTGCCGTGATTCGCCCGCATTCTCTCCGCGTTGACGGCCTTTATTTTCTGCACCACCTCGAAGAGGCGCGGACGCCCCGGAATGCCGAAGGACTTGAGGGAAGGGGAGACCGCCAGGCAGATGGTCTTCTCCGTCCGGGAGAGATCGGCCACTACGAGATTGGTGGTAAGGGGATCCAGGGACCGCTCCGCGCATTCCACGGAGGCGTAGAACGACTTGAGATCGATCGCCAGATAGGTCCGTTCCATCTCACCCCCTCCTTTCCTCGGTTTCGTTGGCGTCCATATCCTGATTATACCCGAAACAGGACCGGAAGTCAACCCGCTCCCGGATGAGGACCGGGGCCGGAGCAATTTCCGCGCGCCGATATTCGGATGACGCCTTGACGGTTCCGTGTGTTTCGTGGTATAATATCTTGAATCCGTGCAGCCGCAGTGCGGGAGTGCTCTCCGGGTGGATGAGAAAGCCCTGCGGCAAAATTCGGCGGACTTCGGAAGGGAGGAAGAAAGCGATTATGAAGAGACTGTTGTTCCTTCTTTTTCTGATGATCCCGCTTTTCTGTTCCTGCGTGCATGAGGAAATCGTGCGGTATGATCCCCCGGGCATGTTCGTGGTCACGGAGACCGGCGAATACGGGGCCACCCGCTTCGGATACCGATGGGAACGGGAACGGAAAGAGGACGCGGTGGACTTCGTCGAACCCAGTACCTACGAATACGAGCCTATCGTGATGGCTGCGGGAGAATCCTGTTATCTCCGCTTCGGCGAGGGCTTTGCGCCGGAGATGTATATCATCCGTTTTTATCCCGGAAACGGCGCGGACAAGCGGGTCGTGGACTATACCATCAACTACCACGGCAACGACCCCCGCTTTGCCGAGAACTACAGTGTCCTGCTCCCCCCGGTGACGGAGAGCGGGATCTATACCGTGGAAGCGGTCTGGCCGGAATGGATCACGAACAGCGTGGTGACGGACGCGACCTACGGCTTCGAGGTGTCCGTCTCCGAAGCGGATTGACCGGGAGCGTCCGATCCGTCCCCCTTCCCGATTTCCTCTGCCGGACTTCCCGGGGCACAGGCGAAGAAAAGAATGAACAGGAGCCGTATCCATCGCGGAAAACGGCCCCTGTTTTTTGCTTATCTCATGTTCTCCACCACCCGGCGGACCACGGCTTCCCCTCCTTCCCGGTCGTTTGTCCAGACGGATACCCGGTAGATGATGCCCTCGTGGGTGAAATGCGCCATGATGGACCAGACGCCGCTGTCACCGGGGGTGAAGCCCAGCGTCGCCTCATCACCCAGCGAGGTGAACAGCGTATCGGACACAGTCTCCGCTTCACCCGGATCCGGGTTGTTGTGCAGAACCACGCCCGTGCCTCCGTTGTAGATTTCCCACGCCTCTTCGCTCAGAGGGATAAAGGCGTCGACGTGTATCTTTTCCTTTGACCCCGGATAGGAATGCGCGCCTATGACGCTGACGTGGCGGTTATTGTTTGTTTCGTCGAAGAAGTATTCCCCATGCAGCGCAAAGTTCTTGTTGGGCAGGGCTTCCAGCTCCGGGTTCACCAGCAGCCCGCAGTCCAGCCAGTCAGCCGCATCCTGCCAGCTGTCAAAGAGAATGACCGACCCTTCCTCGATCATCTGAGAAGTCATTGTCGAATCCTCTCCCCTGGGATTGAGGGCTTCAAAGGCCGCCATCACCTCGTCGGAGAGGATCAGGGAACCGGTGTGCTCTTCCATCTTCACATCGTAGCTGACCATGACCTCTTCTGTGCCTTCCCGGAAATCAACCGGCTCCGGGGGCTTTGCTTCGACTCTCATCCGCGCCTGCACCGCCATCACCGCCGCCGCCGCCGCCGTGGTCAGCAGAATCACCGCAAGAACCGCCGCAAGCAGGACGGTCAGCTTTTTCGGTCGTCTCATTCTGTCACCTGTATTCCTTTCTTTTTCAGAACCGATCTTCTCCCGCACCGCAGCCGTCACCCGTCCGGGATCTGCAGCCGCCGTCATCCGGGAAAAGCTCTCCTTAATGCGATTGTTCAGAGGATCAAAATCCGCCATTGTGTTTGTCCTCCTTTTCCAGAGTAAGCCGGAGTTTCTTCCGGGCCAGCGAAAAGCGCTTCCTTGCCCACGCCTCGTTTTTCCCGAAGCGGGCGGCGATTGCCCCGTAATCCTCCTCCTCCACCACGCGGCAATACACCACGGCCCGGTCAGCGGGAGAGAGTTTTAATAAGGCGGCCGTCATACCATCGGATAGAGCGTCGTTTTGAGCGGGAGGTCTTTCCGGTTCCCGGAAGCGTTTTCTGGCCCGGAGCAGATCCACGCAGATCCGGTAGGCGGTCTTATAGAGAAAGGAATTGGCGGCGGCCTCGTTCGGCAGTCGGCCCAGATTGCGCCAAAGCCGCAGATAAGCCTCCTGAGCCGCGTCCTCGGCATCGGCGGAACCCACCACTGCGGCGCAGTACCCGGTCAGTTTTCCGACTCCCGCCTCCAGATACGCCTCGAAATCAAATCCGTCTTCCATAGAACCTCCTTCCCGGGAAAAGGGCAGATCATGCGCTGTTGTTTGTCCGGCTGAATCGTGAACACGTTTCAATTATAGAACGGAGCGGAGGGCGGATTTGTGAAGGGGAAGAAAAGATTTTTTAAAAATCGCGGGAAAAAGCCCTTCTGCATTCCGGCGGAGCGGCGGTAATGCGTCCGGCTTCCTCCACTATACCAAATTCCCCGCGCTCATCTCCGAATTCGATGAGCTGGCGGACGGCTGGAGGTCCCACTGGTATTTCATATCCCCGGACCGGAAGCATAACAGGCGCGAGGAGAAGGGCGGGGAGGAGATCGACCGGGCCGCGCTGGGCATTCCGGAGGACTCCATGGCCGTCACCATGACCGACGAGGATTACCGGCGCATCCGGGACTTCCTGGACAGCGAGGCCTGGACTCACGCCGTGGATTACACGCCCGACGGCATCACGGATATCATTCTGGAGGAAATCGACGTCATGCTGGGGAAGGGATCCTCCGAGGCGGACTGCGCAAAGATGATTCAGTCCCGCGTCTCCATCTGGCTGGCGGAGAATAAATAACCGCGGCTTCTTGAAGAATTCCGTCGGATTTTTAACAATTTCTTCTTGCTTCAAATGTCAATCTCTGCTATTATATTGTAGAACACCTCCATACCTCCGGAGTGCGCGATGGAGCAGAAGTCCCCTCTTTCCAAAGAAACCCTGACGATTCGATATTACGATCAGATCTACAGCTACTGCCTGCGCCGTCTTCCGGACCGGGAATCCGCAGAGGACACGGCGCAGGAGGTCTTTTGCGCGTTCTGGGAGGGACCGGAATTCACGGACGAGCGGGCTGCGCTGGGATGGCTCTTCCGGGTGGCGAAAAGCAAGCTCAGCGACTATTACCGCGCCCGGGACCGCCGTATGACAAACGAGGCCGCGCTATCCCCGGAGGATCTGCCGGACGAAGCGGTGCCGGCGGTGCAGGATCAGGCGCTCAGGGACTCCCTTTCGGAGGGCTTCGGGCTGGACGGGCTTCTCGGGGAGGCGGTCCGGTCCCTGTCTGAGGAGGAACGGGAGCTGTTCCGGGACGTCTGGATCGAGGGATTTACATATGCGGAGCTGTCACGGAAGTATGGCTCCTCCGAAGGCGCGGTCCGAACAAGAGTCTCCCGGCTGAAGAAGAAAATCACCGGATTCCTGCGCTCCATCCTCTGGCCCTTCGGCGCGGCGATTCTTTTCAGAAGTATTTTTCACTTTTTCTCCGGATGGGTGTAACAATCCGGCGCGAATATCGTCTGTATATACAGAGCGGGATTGAATTTGGAGGATGATATCGATGGGCAACGTGATAAAGCGGCAGGACACCCCGGACGAGAGAAAAGCCGCGCTGCTGGACGCCATGATCGACCGGGAGCTGTCCCGCCCGGACGGGGAACAGGACCCGGAGGCCCTCGCGGAGTGGAATACGATGATCGACGAGCTGACCGGCGGCGCGTACCGGCCGACAAGGGCAGAGAAGCGCAGGCTGGTGAAAGCAATGAAGGAACACCGGCGGACGCGTGAAGGTCAGAATCATCCGAACGCCGCAAAAAAGAAACGCATCCGCGCAGCGGTCGCCGTCGTTGCGGTTCTGGCCGTCCTGCTCCTTCCGGCGGGGGCGTGGGCCGGGGAGATCCGCACCGCACTGGATGAGCTGTTTCTCCGCATGAAGCCGCAGCTCAATGCGCTGGAGGACGGAGACAGCCTTGTCGTGCACACAGAAAACGCGGACTATGTCATCATCAAAGGGGACTGCAACAGGCTTAAGACCCCGGAGGAGCTGGCCGATTATCTCCGCGTCCCCGTCCTCTGGCCCTCATGGCTGCCGGAAGGCGTGGAAACGGGAACGATCTTTCTGAACATGGACTCGTTTGCTTCGGTTACCCTGATTCCCCACCAGAACGGCTTTTCCTTCGTCATCGATCTGCAGGGGCACTGGAATTCCTTCCCGGAGACGAAGACCGTGACGGTGTGCGGCGAGGAGACGGAATTCTCCTATTACCTGAACGAGGACGGGAGCGGCGGCGGGAACTTCTTCCACGGCGGGCTCCTGTATAACGTGCAGTTTTCCGCATTCAGCGACGCGGAACGGTTTCTGGACGGACTGACTGAAACAGAAGGAGGCGGACAATGAAGACGAGGCGGCTTGCGGCGTTTATTCTGGCATTCACAACGGTTTTCGGCCTGTGGGGATGCAAAAAGACCGAGCCCGAACCGACACCCGTGATCGAAACGGAAATCAACGATCCCAATATTCTCACCCATATCTACCGGGAGGCGGCCAGGACGAAGGACGCTGTCCGGATGGCGTATAATTTCACCCCGTATTATGACCGGGAGACGCGGACGCTCACCTATCTCTGCCGGACGACCGAGGACTACGGCGAGGAGTCCGCGGTGTTCGGCTATTCCCTCCGCAGTCTGTCCCCGGACGGGGAGGAGCGGGTGATCGCCGATTTCACCCTGACGGACGAATGGATCTTCGGCGGCTTTGCGGAGGAAGACGGCGCCGTCTGCGAACTCAGTTCCCAGGACGAAAGAGGGAACCGCAAAGCCTCCATCGGGGTCTATGCCGCGAAGACCGGCGCGTGGACAAGCCGCACGGACGATGTACTACACCTCTTTGAAGACCGTCCCATCGGAATACGCGGACCGATCCGGGACAAATCCGGTCACTATCTCGTCTCGGCGGAGTCGGGCTCGGAGATCCTTGTGCTCGCGGAGGACGGGAGCTTCATCCGCAGGATCCGGCCTGAGACGGGGGGATATGATGTCTCGGGCTTCGTCTCGTCGGAGGACGGCCGGATCTTCGCCTCCATGGCCACGAGCAATCTCCGGCACATGGTCGCGGAGGTTTTCCCCGATGAGGGAACGATCGGCACGCCGGTGAGCGCGGGGCAGAACCTCTTCGGCGGCGTGGGAGGAGATTCCTACTATTATTCGACGAACGACGGGATCTTTGCGGTCTCGGAGGACGGCGCGGAGCGGATGCTGCTGAGCTATATCAACTCCGGCTTGTCGT
>CACWLT010000070.1:4358-17935 GCA_902761695.1 uncultured Ruminococcus sp. | reverse complement strand
CGGCGCGGGACCGGGGGAGAGGCTCAGCACCATCTCCCGGCCGCAGCCCCGGCAGGCCTCGGAGATCAGCTCGATCTCCCGCTTGCAGTGGGGATACTCCCGGGCGATGTCGTCGCACTTGATGAAGTCCACGCCCCAGGAGGCGTAGAGGGCGAGGAGGCTGTCGTAGTATTCCTTCGCTCCGGGCTTTCTCGGATTCACGCCGTACATATCGGAGTTCCAGAAGCAGATGGAGGACGGGTCTGCGATATCCCGGGCGGTTTTGTCGGTGCCCAGAATCTTCGCATTCCGGTGGACGGCCTGGCGCGGAATGCCCCGCATGATGTGGATGCCGAATTTCAGCCCCAGGGAGTGGACGTAATCGGCCAGAGGCTTAAATCCTGCGCCGTCCTTTGCGGAGGGGAAGCGGTTGACGGCGGGCTGGAGGCGGGAGTATTCGTCCATGTCGAGGTCCGTGAAGGGGTGGTAGGCGTGGCTGTCGGCGGCGGGCTCGTACCACTGGATATCCACCACCACGTATTCCCAGCCGAAGTCCTTCAGATGTGCGGCCATATAGTCGGCGTTCTGGCGGACGATATCCTCGGTGACCGCCGCGCCCCAGCAGTCCCAGCTGTTCCATCCCATGGGAGAGGTTTTCGCTGTCATAATTCTGTCTCCTTGTGCGGTTTGATGATATTCGCTCCCATTATACAGGAGGACGCGGGAAAAAGCAAGAGAATTTTTCCCTGCTCTCTGAATAGGCGGCGCGGAGGCTGTCAATCCTTGCCGTGTAGCCCGCGAAAGCAAGGCGGGAAACAGAAAGGGGATTGTCCTATGACGCTCAACGCAAAGGAATGCCAGCTCGTGAAGGAACTGAAGGGACAGGAGGAGCTCTGCATCGAGAAATACTCCAAATACGCCTCCGAGGCGGGGGACGGCCAGCTGAAGGAGCTTTTCACCGGCATCGCCTCCATGGAAAAGACGCACCTCTCCACGCTGAACTCCATCGAGGGCGGGGTCGTGCCGTCCACCTCCGGAAGCGGATCCTCAAGCTCCGGCTCCGGCAGCCTGCCAACGTCCTTCTCGAAGGCTCCGGCAACGGCGGACTGCGAAAACGACCGCTTTCTCTGCACGGATCTTCTGACCACGGAGAAAGGCGCGTCCCATCTCTACGACACCTGCATCTTCGAGTTCCGTGACGAAAACGTCCGTCAGGCGCTGAACCACATCCAGAAGGAGGAGCAGGAGCACGGAAAGCTGCTGTACGACTATATGAAGGTGAACGGGATGTACGAGGCGAACTGAGTTCAGGAAGGGAACAAAATGAAAAGCGGGCCGCTGCATCCTTCGGAACGGAGGACGGCGGGCCGCTTTGTTTATTGGGGAGGGTCACTTGTACTTCTCCGGCTTCACGGGGTAGTAGCGGAAATAAAGGCCTATTTCCCAGGCGTTTTCCCGCTCCAGATACGTTTCGTTGACTGTGGTCTGGTGGGCGCGGTATTCCTCGTCGCTCATGCTGTAGAGGCGGCGGTAGAGGATCTGGGGCGATTCGCCGTTCAAATCCTGCTTGATGATGCGGGTCTCGCGGTACTGGTAGGTGGTATCCGGATAGAGGATCTCGTAATACATGGCGGTGACGAAGGCCGTGCTCTCCCCGACGGCGCAGACGCCCAGCCAGCACGTGGGGCCGGACGCCTCCCAGACCTTTTCCTTCTGGAAAAAGCCGGAGGTGACCCATAGGCTGCCGTTTCCGAGGGTCTCGATGCCGAAGTCCCGGGTCTTGACCTTTTTCAAGCCGCTCCGGGCGAAATAGACGATGCGTCCGTCCTCCTGAATGCGGAAATCCGCGACCCCTTTGGCCAGCTTCCGGGGGGAATAGACGTTCACCGGGGACCGCCAGAGCTCGCCGTCGGCCGTCAGCCAGACGCAGATATCCCCCCAGGCGCGGAATTTGACGACGTTCCTTCCCATGACCTCCGGGTTGTCGGCGTTGGGATCCCGGCGGTACAGATCATACCCCAGCCCGGTTTCCCAGCGGCCCAGATAGAGGGCGTACTTTCCCGCCGCACCGCAGTAGGGAGCCGTATACGTGGCGATGGTTTCAAAGGTCCCTTCCTCCGGATCCATGAGCTGGACCCGGAATTCCGCCGCGTTCCATCCCCGGCCGATTTCGGGGGACTGGAGCACGAGCCTGCCCTCGCAGATGCCGTACACATCCCGCTTGCCCACGCAGATCCGACAGGCGTCCCCGGTCCCCAGATCCACCGAGGACAGATATTTCGTCCCGGAGGCGCCGCTCACCTCGGGATCCTCCCCGCTCACCAGAAAAAGGACGCCGTCCCGGATGACGAACATATAGCAGGTGCGGTCGAAGAACTCGATCACCTTGCGGAATTCCCCGGTCTTCACATCACAGCGCATGACGTAGCTGCGGACGGGGAGGCCCTGGCCCGGCGCGGGATTGTCGTCCTCCCCCCAGGGCTCCTGCCTGTAGCCGATGAAATAGAGGTTCCCCCTCCAGTACTGGACGTAGGAGCCGGCGATATCCATGCCGTGTGTGCAGGGCTTACCCACCTCGCAGTCCGGGTCCGCGCAGATCCGGGAGGGGATCCCCTCGGCGTTGTAGTAGACGATCCCGTCGTTCCGGTTGACCTCGAGGCCGCTTTCCGTGGTCGTCCGCACCGTGCGGAACACGAAAACGCCTCCCTCGCCGTCCTCTAAAAAATCCCGCATGACGCCCTCATAGGGAGCGGAAAGCGTGACGGATTGGCCCAGGTAGTCCTCGAATCCCTCCGTGAAGCCGGTGATCTCGGGCAGGTCATAGCCGTATTTGCTGTCGAGGGGTACGTAGCCCTCCTGCTCCTCCCGGGCCAGAAACTCCTCCCGGTACCAGTCCGCGTCAATGGCGATCTCGCCCTTTTCCTTCGGCTTCTCCGTCTCCTCAGGCTCCCGTTCGGCACAGGCGGCAAGGAGGATGAGGACGGACAGGAGCGCAAATAAAAGAAATGGTTTCTTCAGAGCAGCCTTCACCGCGCACACCTCCGATCCCGCTCCCTCTCTCCGGCCCGCAGAACCGGCGAGGGCTTTTGTTTTTATTATACACAAATTTAGAACCAAGATGTTACACGAATGTAAATATTGAGCGGGATGCGGGTGGGAAGGAGATATGCCTCGCAACAAAAAAGACCGCCGCAGTCCCTCCCCGAAAAGGAGAGACGCGGCGGCTTCGCAGACATATGACAGACAGAACAATTGCTCATTCGCTGAGCATAAAGTCCGCCTCGTTGCCCCAGGGATCGATGAGGACGGCGCGGTCCTCCTTGGATTTGTGCCAGACCCGGGTGTCGTTCCAGCGCAGATCCGGCTCCCCGGTGTAGTGGTTCGTGCCTAAGGAAAGGGTCTCCCCCGGACCGATGAGGGTGCCGTCCGGGAAGCGGAAGATTTCCCCGCCGGTCTCCGACACGATCCACCAGCCGCCCAGGTCCACGGCCTCGGAGCCGGTATTCTCCAGAATGACCAGCTGATCCGCCTTGGACACGGAGACGAAGGAGACGGGGGCGGGCTCCGGGGTCCGGACGTTCTCCGCCTCGATTTCACCGTCCTCCGTCACGGTCACGTCGTAGGCCACGGGGGTCTCGTCGGTGATATAGATCTCCGCGCCGATTTTGCCCAGAGCCTTGATGATGCTTTTGTGGGCGGTGTCACTCTCCTCCGCCCGGTCCGTGCAGATGACAGCCACGGAGGGGGATGCCTCCTGCAGGAAGGAATCCGAGGTGGCGTCCTTCTCGCCGTGGTGGCCCACCTTGAGCAGGTCGCAGTCCAGGTCCATCCCGGCGTACATGAGGCTTTTTTCCTCGTCGGTCATCATGTCGCCGCAGAAGAGCAGGGTCGCGCCGTTCACCCGCAGCCGCAGGACCAGCGAATTGTTGTCGTCCCTGGGATTGTAGCGGACGGGGCCCAGCACCTCGAACCACACGCCCTCCCCGGCTTCCACCACCTGACCGGGATCGAGAGCGGTCCGGGGCACGCCCCCGCGCAGGCGCTCCACCTTGTCCCAGTCGGCGGAGATGGCGGAGGTATAGACCGTCTCCACGGGGTAATCGGCGATAAAGCGGGAGAGGCCGCCCACGTGGTCGCTGTCCGTATGGGTGATGAAGATCCCGCGGAGGGAATCCAGATCCATGAGGTTCATGCCGGCGGCCAGCATGGGCGGGGCGGATTCGGTGCCGGTGTCGATCATGAAGCCCTGCCCGTCGATCCGGAGCAGAATGGCGTCCGCCTTGCCCACGTTCAGAAAGAGGATCCTCACGTCGTGAACCCCGGCGGGGGTGACGGTGAGATAGTCCTCCGAAACGGGGCGGTCCTCCGTTCCGGGCACGGCGGTCTCTTCGGTCTCCGGCAGCGGCGCGGTCTCCTCCTCCTTCTCCGTCTTCGCACATGCGGCAAACAGAAGAAGCGGAATCATCAAAAGGGCGGCGAGGGTATGTTTTCTTTTCATGGAAGTAAGGAAAATGTTGTGGTTCTTGTCTTCATGCGCCTTCAGGACCTCCCTGCCAGCCGGGCGAGGGCGGCGAAGAGAATGGCGGCTTCTCCCCGGGAGACGGTCTTCTGCGGCCGGAGGAGATCCCCGCCGACGGTGAGGCCGTTTTCCAGGCACCAGGCGGTCCCGTCCAGCGCCCAGGAGCTTACCTGATCCAGATCCGGGCAGCCCTTCAGCGCGTCCGGTCCGGGTTCCTTGCCGATCCCCAGCCTTCGTCCGCAGAGGGCGGTGATCTTATACATCTGCTCCCGGGTCAGAGGGCTTTCCGGCAGAAAGAGGCCGTCGCCCATGCCGTTGACGATGCCCTCCGCTGCGGCCCAGGCCACATAGGGGGAGTACCAGTTTCCGGCGGACACGTCCCGGAAGGAGTTCCAGTCGTACTGCGCGGCGTCCACGTCGAAGAGACGGCCCGTCACCGTGACGAACATGGCGCGGGAGAAGGGGGACACGATGTCGAAGCGTTCCGCGGAAACGCCCCGGAACAGTCCGGCCTCGCTGACGTATTTCACGGCGGGGTAGTACATGCTCTCGGGCGGAACGTCCGTGAAGGGCAGAGGATCCGAGGATGCGCCCAGATCGTCCATCCGAACCGAACGCACGGCTTCCCCGCCCTCCAGATTCGGCGATTCGGCCACCAGATACTCCAGGGTCCCCCGGTAGACGTTGGAGCCGTAGACGGTACCGCCGGGGGAGAGGACGGGCAGGCTTTCCCCGGTTCCGGGATCGCAGAGCCAGATCTCGCCGGGGGTATTCAGCACCAGGTTCCCCTTCCAGAGGGACAGCCCGGAAAAGACGCCCACCCAGTAGCGCTTTTCGTCGTCCGCGTCCATCCAGCGGTCCCCGAAGCTGAAGACTTCCTCACGGCCCGCGCGGTTCACGGCGGAGCGGTAGATCTTACGGGCGGTGGAATCGATATAGTACCATCCGCCGTCGGCCGCCACCATGCGGGAGGTGACCCCGGCCCAGATGGGATTGCGGGCGTAGGGTTTCGCGGCGCTGCTCACGGCGCATTCCCATTCGCTGTGCTCCAGTTCCCGGATCTCCTCGTCGGTCAGGAGGAAATAGTCGTGCAGGACGCGGCCGCAGCGGTCCGGCTGGGGATCGTCGTACACCAGATCCACGTGGTACCACTCCCCGTCCACCTTCACCACGTTCCAGGCATGGCCCATTCTCGCGCTGACGGCAAGAACGCTCTCCATGCCCAGCTCCCGCAGGATGGCGGCATAGGCCAGGGCATAGGCCTGACAGACGCCGGTGCGGGTCCGGAACAGGCGATAGGCGTCGTAGATGGTTTCGGTGGAGTCGTAGGCGTAATTGGCGATCAGGTAGTCGTGGACGAAGAGGGCGCGCTCCGCCTCGGAGAGGTTCTCCGGCACCAGGGACACGATATAGGCCAGCTCCGCTTCATAGTAGGCAGACGCCGCCTCCCTCTCCGCCGGAGTCATATCGTACTCGAAATACACGTCCACCACATGGCTGGAGAGGACGGTCTCGGCGGTATGATAGACCACCCGGGGGGACAGGAAGAAGAATTCGGGGGCGGTGATGAAGAGGTCGGAATAGATATCCAGAAAGTCGTCCACCTCCACCCGGTAGTCGAAGAGGTCCAGGGACTGCCTGCCGGAGGCCACGGCGTCGTACATGGCTTCGTAGACGGCGTCATAGGCGGGGATCCGCTGGCGGTTGGGGGAAT
Source organism: uncultured Ruminococcus sp. (assembly GCA_902761695.1). GTDB lineage: Bacteria > Bacillota > Clostridia > Oscillospirales > CAG-272 > UMGS1696. Next base: position 11,723 of record CACWLT010000070.1, on the reverse strand, counting down.
AGGCGGCCAGCTCGCTGACGGCGGACACGGGCAGGGCGGGCAGCATGACCACGAGCAGGGCGGCCATGGCGAGGATGAAGAGCTTTCTTCCGCTGAGCAGGCGTCCTCTTCGCTCATAGATCCGGTCGGGTGCCCCTGAGCCGGGGGATCTGTTTCCGGAACCGGAAGCGGACGGGGAATCCGGAAGGAAGGCGAAATCCTCCGCATCCGGTGCAAACGACGGTGAGGCCCGTCGATTCCTCCGCCGCGTTTCCATATATTCTACAATTTTCATGAATTTTTCCGGAATCAGGTTTGAAATATCGGTGAATAAAAGGTCCGAAAAATCCGCCAGCCGGACGCGGATGGAAGCGCCCGGCTGAAGCAGGATATAGTGTTGCTCACACTATGAGAACGAGGCAATCCGTTATTTGGAATACGGGTCGATGAGGCAGTGCATATCGCGGACGAGGTCGGGGACGTCGACGGTACGGCCGCACTCGAAGGCGAGCCAGCGGTCATAGCCGGTGGCCTGGATGGCCTTGAAGATATTGGCGTAGCAGAGCTCACCGGTGCCGGGCTGGTTGCGTCCCGGGTTATCGGCGATATGGAAGTGGCCGATGAGGTCGATATTGTTGGTGATATTGCGGATGACGTTGCCCTCGGAGATCTGCTGATGATAAATATCGAAGAGGATCTTGCAGTTCGGGCTGTCCACGGCCTTGATCATCTTCACGGCCTCTTCGGTGGTGACGAGGTAATATCCCATATGGTTGACGAGGATATTGAGGGGCTCCACCACGATCATGATGCCCTCGGCCTCGGCGATTTCGGCCATCTGCTTCAGGGTTTCCACGCAGATATCGAACTGGGCTTCGCGGCAGACGTCGCTTCTCTCATTGCCGGTGGTGGCGATGATATTGGGGACGTTCAGCTTCTTAGCCACCTCGACGCTCTCCCGGAAGGATTCCAGGAACGCGGGGCGGGAATCCTCCCAGACCATGCCGTGGCTCCACGCGGTCTTCTCCATGTTTTCCTTCTTCACGGACTGGATGACGATGGCGGTGGAGGTCACGCCGGTTTCGTCCAGGGTCTTCTTGGCCAGATCGAAATCGAGGCCCAGCCATCCGAGCTGTTCAACGCCCGGGAAGCCGTATTTCTCGCCCAGACGGACTCTCTCGTACCAGTCTTTTCCCCACCAGCCGCCTGCTGCCGAAAATTTCATAAAGGTATCCTGCCTTTCCTGCGGTTTTCGGGCCGCGCACGCGAAATAAGCCGCGTCCGCCGTGCCTGACCGTTCCCATTGTACCCGATGCGTCCGGGTTTGTCAAGGCTCTTGTTGTGAAAATTTCCAGAGAACCCGGATTTTCGGACCTCGCTTTCCGTTCAGTTTGGCAGAATCCTCACTTCCCATGATTTGACCGTTGACGCGGCGGGCGGGGACAGGTATAATATTATAGAGACAATCCATACTGAAAAGAGGCGGGCGTTTTTGATGAAACTGTCCTTCGACCGGTTGTTCCGGCAGATGACCTCTTTTGTCATGACAGCTCTGTGCGCGGGATCCTTGTATCTTCTGGGCGAAGTCCTGACCCTGCCGCCGGATTCGGACGCGCTTACATCGGTTCCCGGACGAATCGAAGCTCTGGCGGGCGGGCTCGTGCTGTATCTGGCGGCGGCCGTCGTCGCGGAGGAGATACGGAGAGGCCGGGAGACATCATGACCGGATACGACGGGAAAGGAGATTCCATGGCCGCTCTCCGTTTTGACGAAACCCTCGCTGATTTCGGCATGGACGCGCTGCTGCTCCGGCACGGTCATGTGCTGGCGGCTTTTTCCGGCGGGGCGGATTCCTCCTGCCTGCTGCTCCTTCTGCGGGATTGGTGTCTGGCGCATGGGATCGAGCTCACTGCGGCCCACGTGAACCACATGATCCGGGGGGAGGAGGCGGACCGGGACGAGACCTTCTGCCGGGAGAGATGCCGGGAGCTGGGGATCCCCCTGTCCGTTCTGCGGGAGGACGTTCCGGCCCGGGCCAAGGAGCGGGGGATGGGGCTGGAGGAATGCGCCCGGGAGGTGCGGTACGCCTATTTCGACGAGCTGACCGGCGGGCGGGGACTCATCGCCACGGGCCACAACGCCACGGACAATCTGGAGACGGTGCTTTTCCGGATGCTGCGGGGGACGGGCTTGCGGGGGCTCTGCGGCATTCCGCCGGTGCGGGACGGTCGCTTTCTCCGGCCGCTGATCCGGGACGGAGGAGAGTCCATCCGCCGATGGTGCGCGGAAAACGGCGTTCCCTACGTGACCGACGGGACCAATCTGGAGCCGGGGTGCGGGCGGAACGTCCTCAGGCTGCGCGTTCTGCCCGAAATGCGGCGGCTCTTTCCCGATCCCGAGGCGGCGGTGTCCCGGATGACGGAGCTTCTCTCGGAGGACGAGGATCTTCTGGAGGATCTGGCGGAGGAGGTTCTGCCCCGCGGGAGCACGTCCCTCTCCCGGGAGATCCTTGTCGGTCTGGCTCCGGCGGAGGCGTCCCGGGTCCTGCGGAATATGGCGGAGGCGGCCGGGGGCAAGGTTCCCGAGGCAATCCACATCCGGGCGGCGCTCTCCATGGCGCGGGAGGGGGGCTCCGGTTCTCTGTCCCTGCCCGGCGGGATCCGCTGCGTGCTGGACCGGGGGACAGTACGCATGGAACGGGACACGCGGGACGTGGATGGTTCATTTCAGAGGGAGCCCGTGGAGATTCCCGGGGACTTTCCCGGCGGGGTGGTATTCGAGGACGGGTTCTGCCGCCTGCTCTGCATCCCGGGGGACGCGGCTTTTCCTTCCATAGAATTGAATTCCGAGGAAAATATTTACAAATCGTCAATATCAGTGTCTTTGTGTTTTGATAAAATAGCTTTTGCCTGTCGGGTCAGGGGAAGACTGCCCGGGGACGTCATCCGCTTCGGGGGCATGACGCGCCGTGTGAAGACCCTGTTTTCCGACAGAAAGCTGCCGGCCGGCATCCGCGCTTCCCTGCCCTTGATCGAGGACGGGGAGGGACTGCTCTGGATTCCCGGATTCCCGCCGCGGGACGGGGTTCTCTGGAAGGGGGACGGGCGGCGGCTCACATTCATCTGTCAATTCACCGGCGCGCCCCCGGAGCTTTTCCCGGGAACGGGGCCGGACGACTGCACCGCATCGACATAGACGGAGGTACATGCATGGCTACCATTCTGGACCGCGACATTGAACGGGTACTTGTCTCAGAGGAGGAAATCGACAAAATCGTCACGCGCATCGCCGCCGAGCTTGACCGGGATTACGCACAGTCCAAGCGCTTTCTGCTGCTCTGCATCCTGAAGGGCTCCGTGGTCTTCATGGGCGATCTGATGAAAAAGGTGACGGTCCCCGTGGAGATCGACTTCATGAAGGTGTCCTCCTACAACAGGGGGACAGAATCCTCCGGACGCGTCAACATCCTTCTGGACCTGAACCGGCGGGATCTCTCCGAATGCGACGTTCTGATCGTGGAAGACATCATCGACAGCGGGCGCACCCTCTCCTATCTGGTGGAGTATCTCCGCCTGAACGGGGCCCGTTCCGTCAAGACCTGCACGCTGCTCGACAAGCCGGACCGCCGGGTGGTGGACTTCGTTCCCGACTACCGCGGCATGATCATCCCGGACGAATTCGTCGTGGGCTACGGTCTGGACTATGCCGAGCAGTACCGCGCGCTTCCCTACATCGGCGTTCTGAAGCCCTATGTATACGAAAAGCGCGTCTGAGCAATCCAACTCCCGGAGGTGTACCTCTTAGCCGTCGCGTCCCTGTACAACATGACGCCCCGGAAGGAACTGACGTACTCCGACGTTGTGGGCCTCTTCCAGGCTGAAAAAGTATCGGAATTCGTCGTGGGCGAGGACAACACCCTGGAAATGACGGTGCGGGACACCCTCAAGGACGGGACGGAGACGGCGGTGCGGCAGACCTACAAGCTCCGCTCCCTGGATCTGTTCATTCACGACCTGGGCGAGACCATCGAGGCGCAGCATGAGGCCGGCATCATCACCGCTTACGACTACCCGGCTCCGGTGGCGTTCCCCTGGTGGGTCAGCCTGATCCCTTATCTCATCGTCATCATTCTCCTGATCGTCATGTGGGTGTTCGTCATGAACCAGGCCACGGGCGGCAAGGGCTCCAAGATCAACTCCGTGGGCCGGGCGCGCGCCAAGCTGGTCACGGCGGACAAGGCGAAGGTCTACTTCCGCGACGTGGCGGGAGCGGACGAGGAGAAGGCGGAGCTGGAGGAGATCGTGGAATTCCTCCGCAATCCGTCCTACTTCACCAAGCTGGGCGCGAAGATCCCCCACGGCGTGCTCCTGGTAGGCCCTCCCGGCACCGGCAAGACCCTGATCGCCAAGGCGGTCGCGGGTGAGGCGGGCGTTCCCTTCTACTCCATGCGCTTCCCGGGTGCGGGATCTGTTCGACACGGCCAAGAAGAATCCCGCCGCCATCATCTTCATCGACGAGATCGACGCGGTGGGCCGGCACAGAGGCGCGGGGCTGGGCGGCGGTCACGACGAGCGCGAGCAGACCCTGAACCAGATCCTTGTGGAAATGGACGGCTTCGGGTCTTCCGACGGCGTCATCGTCATGGCGGCCACCAACCGTCCCGACATTCTGGACCCGGCGCTTCTGAGACCGGGACGCTTCGACCGGCAGATCACCATGAATCCCCCGGACGTGAAGGGGCGCGAGGAGATCCTGAAGGTTCACTCCCGGAACAAGCCCTTTGAGGAGGACGTGGATCTCTCCGTCATCGCCAAGACCACGGTGGGCTTCACCGGCGCGGAGCTGGCGAACCTTCTGAACGAGGCCGCGCTCCTGGCCTGCCGCAAGGGCAAGAACCTCATCGGCATGACGGATCTGGAGGAGGCCATGGTCAAGGTGATCGTGGGTCCCGCCAAGAAGTCCCGGGTCATTACCGAGGCCGAGCGGAAGCTGACCGCCTATCACGAGGCCGGCCACGCCATCACCACCTGGGTCCGCCAGCCGGAATCCCCGGTGCATCAGATTTCCATCATCCCCTCCGGACGGGCGGGCGGCTACACCCTGTCCTTCCCGAAGGAGGATCAGTCCTATATGTCCCGGCGCATGATGGAGAACGAGATCCTGACGCTCCTTGGCGGACGGGTCGCCGAGGCCATTATCCTGGGAGACATCTCCACCGGCGCGTCCAACGACATCCAGCGGGCGTCCCAGCTGGCCCGGAACATGGTCACCAAGTACGGCATGAGCGACAAGCTGGGTCCGATCCTGTACGGCAGCGAGTCCTCCTCCGACGAGGTGTTCCTGGGCCGCGACTTCAACCAGACGAAGAACTACTCCGAGGAAACCGCCTCCCTCATCGACGCGGAGGTGAAGGAGATCGTCATGAAGGCGTACCGGGACTGCGAGCAGGTGCTGCGGGACAACATCGACCGGCTGCACTTCGTGGCATCCTACCTCATGAAGAACGAGATCATGGAGGAGGAGCAGTTCGTCCGCGCCATGACGGAGCCCGACGTGACGCTGGAGCAGCTGGAGGAAATGGTGGCCGAAAAGCGCCGCAAGAGCCAGGAGGAAAACGAAGCCTTCGCCCGTCATCTGGAGGAGCTGGAAAGGCAGCGGGAGGAAGAGCGGGCCAAGGAAGAAGCCCGTCACCACCGCAGCGGCCCCTCCGCTCCCTTCGCCCCCCTGCAGCAGGAGGACGAGGACGACGAGGGAAAGGATTAAGCCCTCAACAACAAAACATGCTGGACAATCCCCGCGGATCCGTTTATCCGGTTCCGTGGGGATTGCTGCTGTTACGGACGTTTTTCCTCCGCGCGCGGACCGGGGCTTTTCCGCTGTGGAAATGGTGCACAGAAAAGAGCTTCGTGCCGGAAGTGAAAAAACAGGAACGCGGTGAAACGTTCCTGTTCTGTTTTTCCGGTCAGCCGGGGATTTTTACTTCTTCGCCAGGGAATCGCGGATTTCGCGGAGGAGGAGAACCTCTTCGCTGGGCTCCGGCGGTTCCTCTTCCTTTTCCTCTTCGGCCGCTTCCTCTTCCTTCTTGGCCTTTTCCTTCAGCTTGTTGATACCGCGGACCACGATGAAGATGCACAGCGCGACGATCAGGAAGTTGATGATGGCCTGGATCAGGGCACCGTAACGGATGGCTACTTCCTCGACCCCCGCCGCTTCATCCGCTGCGGTAAGGATGACCTTGGCCGCGGAGAGGTCCACGCCGCCGAACAGCTTGCCGATCAGGGGATTGATGATGTCGCCCACCAGAGAGTTGACGATGGCTGTGAACGCGCCGCCGACCACAACGCCGACCGCCATGTCCATGACGTTGCCGCGTGCGATAAAGGTCTTGAATTCAGACCAGAACGTGCTTTTTTCTGCCATTGCTGCTTCCTCCTATTGAGATAGATCAGTCCGTCCCGTCGGACGCGGGCGGGTCAGGGGGAATCACGATTTTAGCCGTGTCGATCCTGCCGTGGACGCGCTCGTGATACGCCGTGTTCTGCCGGATCAGGTGGAGCATGTGGTTGTTCACGTCCCTGCCCTCCGCCGCAGCCACGGCCAGCATCTTTTTATAGAGGTCCTCGTCGATCCGCACGGTAAAGGTGATTTTATTCTTCTGCGCCATACTGTTCCTCCGGAATTTCCTGTGGGTATTATAGCACACTCCGAAGGAAATGTCAACGCAAACGAAACAGCTTTAGGGCTAAACTTTAAAAAACCGTAAACGTTCTGTGAAATACCTTCAAAACGGGCCGGATTGATTCATGCGGCAGCAAACCAAACGCTGGTTTTCAGGCGTGCAGCTTCCGGAACCCTTTCTCAGCCCGGCTTTCAGGCATCGGATACCGATTCCGGCGAGCTTTTGTTTGCCGACAGAGCAATAATGCCGCTCAATAGCCCAGCTCGGCGTACTGGGTGTCCACAACGGTGTGGTTGTAGTCCGCGCCGCCGGGGAAGTTGGCGCTCTTGAACACGGCGGGGGTCTTGCCGTCGGCGATCATCTTCTCCACGCAGACGGAGGTGACGGACCACATGATGAAGTCGGAGGCGATTCCGGAGGCGGCGGCGAAGCGGGGCTCCAGTCCCTCCACCTCCAGCATGGCCTCGGCAGCGGGGGCGCAGTTGTCCAGCACGGCGGTGACGAACTCATAGAGCTTCTTTCCGGAGGGATGGACGGGCTCCACCGCCTGAGCGTACACCATGGAGGTCAGGGCGATGACGTTGACGCCCTTTTCCATGGCGTCCCAGGCCAGGTTGACCACGGGCAGGGTGCGGCCGGAGACGGAGGACACGAAGAGGACGTCGCCCTTCTTCAGTTCGGTCTTCCCTTCCTCGTAATGGCGGTAG
>CACWLT010000070.1:0-4348 GCA_902761695.1 uncultured Ruminococcus sp. | reverse complement strand
GTCTTCCCTTCCTCGTAATGGCGGTAGAAGGCGGGGCCGCCTCCGCGGTTGAGCAGGTCGTTCTCGATGGAATGGCAGATGTTGTTCAGGTAGACGCGGCCTCCGTTTTCGATGGCGTCCGCCATGAGGGTGCCCACCTTGATGATGGCCTCGCGCTGGGTGGTGCGGGCTTTGTAGAGGAGGTCGAAGGCGGCCTGCTGGTAGGTGTCGAGAAGCATGGTGATTGTCCTTTCTCAGTGAGATCAGAGGTAGAAGATATTGTCGGCGTGTTCCGCCATGACTTTTTTATTGTGCTCGTCCCCGCCGTCGATATTGCCGCTCATGAAGACGGGAGGCGTGATGCCGGATTCCAGCAGAAGCTCGCAGGCCCGCGCGGTTACGGCGTTGAGGATGGCCGCGCCCACCACGGTGGAGGTGGAGGAGATCTTCTGAGGGAAGCCCTCCAGCTCCACGGAGGCGTCGCCCAGGTCCCCGTGGTTGTCGATGAGGACGGAGGCGAACTCGTAGAGCTTTTTCCCGGAGGGATGGCGGGAGGTGACGGCGGTGGTGGTATTCATATTGGTGACGACGATGACGGTGAGTCCCGCTTCCCGTGCGGCCTCGGCCATGTCGATGCTGACGGCGTTGCGGCCGGAGACGGAATGGATGATGAGGACGTCGCCCTCCTTTGCCTTCATGTTGCTGAAGATGATCCGTCCGTAGCCGGGCATGCGTTCCATCTCGCTGGTCATGGTGGGCGGGGAGAGTTCCAGCATCATGCCGGGGGCGCGGACGGGATTGACCGTCACCATGCCTCCCGTGCGGTAGAAGAGCTCCAGGGTGATGAGCCCGGCGTGGTTGCATCCGAAGGCGAAGACGGAATGGCCGGTGCGGTTGGCGTCCGCGATGGCAAGGGCGGCTTCCTCCATGGGGGCGGCTTCCTTGTCAAAGACCTCCGCCATGATTTCGGTCACGCGGCGGTAATAGCGGGTTGATGCGTTCATAGGCAGCTCCTGATTCGGAAGGAAATGCTTCGCATTTCCAATTCCATTGAATCCCGCTGCGCGCGGGAGGCGGCACAGGGGACACCATCTCAGGCCGAAGGTGCCCCCTGTGCGGGTCCCCCTTGGCCGGTAAGCATAATCCTAATCGCTCATATCTGCATCCAAACTCAATTGTGCATCCCATGTCCTCGCGCGGACTTTGTTGCGTCAGCGGAAACATGCGTGAAAGCCCATCAGAGATGGAATTTCACGGTTTCCTCGGGAGCCTCGGAAACAGCGATCGAAACGCGCATGACACGGGCGCGATGGAGAACTGCAAAAATCATTTCTTCATCCCCGCGGCACAAGTACAGCAGGAAACAGAGGAAGGACACTCTTTATCTCTACTCAACCAACTGTCATGCTGTGGTTCAGACACAACTCTGCATCCTTATCTGCCTTGATCCGTCCTCTCAGGCACATAATCCGGAGGCAGTTTGCAGCGGAAGGCGGAGAAGGTTTTGCGCAGGTGGGCCATGTGGGTGCTCTCGTCGGAGGAACCGTCCTCCTTCATCATGCGGAGGATGACCGATCCCACCAGGGGCTCAAAGTCGGGAAAGCGGATCTCGGCTTCGGGATGGACGGCGGCCACCTCGCTCCGGAAGGTCTCGAACATATGCCTCGAGCCCTTCCACGCGCCGCCGGACGCGATGACGGGTCCCGTGAAGGTCCCTCCTCCGTTGCGGACGGCCGCCAGCACCTGCAGGGCCAGTTCATGTCCGGCGCTCTGGTAGATGGCCACGGCGGCGGGGTCGTTCATGGCGGCGGCTTTCTCGGTGATATGGGTCACGGAGGCCACCAGGGAGCGCATGTCGGGGTTGCCGCTCACGCGGTTCACCATCTCCCAGAGGTCCTTCATGCCCCAGGCTTCCTTCAAAAGGTCGGGCAGGACGGATTTCTCCCCCCGGCCGTCCTGGGACCAGACAGCCGCGCGGAGGGTTTTCAGGCCGATGTCGAATCCGCCGCCCTCGTCGCCCAGGACCATGCCCCATCCGCCCACGCCGGTATTGACGCCGGGCTGGATGAAGAAGGCGTCGGATCCCGTGCCGGCCTGGGCTGCCACACCGTACCGGACGCCGGCGGAGGCAAGCGCAACATGGCCCTCCCCGTGTCCGCGGACATCCCCCAGGGTGCAGCGGCGTCGGAAGGCGTCGAGGTAAGGAGATGAGTCTCCCACGATGGAGAAATCCACCCCCTCCACGGCACTCACCTCCGGCGGGATCAGCTCCCCGGCCAGCTCTTCGGCCTCGGAAAGGACGGCCTCCTTCGGGCGGAAGAGGGTATTGGTCCCCCGGGTTCTGGCGGATCTGACCACCGCCCGGTCCTCGTCGTACAGCACGGCCAGCAGCTTGGTTCCGCCGCCGTCCGCCGCAATATAGTACCGTTTCGCCATGACATCCTCCTCAGGTCCTTCGGATCAGGGCTATTGTAACAAAATCAGCCGTCTTTGTCAAGGTGATTCCGTATGGTTTCCATAAAATCGGAGAAGATGCCGCGGCGGACTGCCAGGTAAATCAGTAGGACCGCCAACGCCGTGACGGCCGCAGACACGGTCAGGGGGTGGTGGGGATAAAAGTCTAAAAACATGGTGCAGTCGTCTCCCGGGGGGGCCTGCCGGAGCAGCCAGAGGAAGGGGGTGACGATCCAGTCGAGCAGTGCTGCGGCGCAGACGGTTTCATACAGGGCGGAAAAAATCCGGTACATGGGAGATTCCCCCCGGCGGAAAAGAAGGGCGTAGACGGCGGCGGAGAGGGAGGGCAGGAGGAACCCGGCGGCATAGAAGAGCTGGCGGATGAGATATCCCTTATGGCCTCCGCTGGTGGAGACGAAGCCCCGGATAAGGCTGAACCGGGTGATGCGGGCGCCGGAGGCCAGAGCGACAATGCCGTGCCCCAGCTCGTGCATGAGGATGCAGAGGGCGCCGCTGACAAAGCCGCAGACCACCATCCGGGCCAGCAGGATCTGTGTTTTCTCCGGGATCCGCTTCACGCCGCCGCCTCCTCTCCTGTGATAATTCATGGTCATTTTAGCACAACCAGCGGCGGAAAGCAAGGGGGATTTCTGGGACAGCGGGATTCGGCATATCAAACATTAGTTCTGATAAAATATAAAAAATCCTGTCACATTCGCTGAAAATCAGAAAATGAGAGGAACCCTATTGACAATCATGTTTACTTGTGTTATAATATATTTTACATATGTTTGCAGTCACGTCTTGTTCCAGCTGAGCAGGTAACGGTAGTACAAGCCCCGCCGGATCCTCGCGCCGGGCAGAAGGGCTTCACAGATTTCCCGCAGTTCCCGCAGGCTCATTTCCGCTTCACGGACCGGCACGCCTGGATCCCGCTCCCCGTGGAGGGCTGAGCCGATTCCCGCCGGGATCACGCGGAGGGCTTCCGTCAGATAATCCGCCGGACCTTCCGGCTTCGCAAGGCCGACGACCAGCAGCAGTCCGCCCGGGGAAAGCAGGTCCCTTGCCTTCCGGAGGGCCGCTTTTTCATCCATATGGTGGAGGGAGGCGGCGAATATCACCAGATCGAAGGAGGCGGGAGGCAGGGATGCCGTCAGAAAATCCTCCCGCAGCACCCGGACGTTGGGAAGCGCCGCCGTTCTCTCCCCCGCCCGGTCCGCGGCGTCCGGATCCGAATCGATCCCCGTGACCCGGGAGCAGACATGGGAGAGCCGTTCCAGCAGCAGCCCGTCCCCGCAGCCCGCGTCAAGAACGGACCCTCTGCCCGCGGCCCGGCGGAGGATCCAGGGATGGTAAGCCGTATTGTGGTTCCAGTACGCGTCGGACATGGGGAACTCCTTTCCGGGAGATGATGCGGCCGGGACAAAAATCCGCCGGTCCGGGTCATGGATCGGCGGGATGGGTCAGATGCGGATGCCTTCGTCCTCGTCGGAGGCTTCGGCGAAGAGGGGGGAGATTTCGGCGACGTACCGGGCCACCTGCTCCGGGCAGCGTCCGATATAGAGGGCGGGATCCAGAAGGGCGTTCATTTCCTCCTCGGTCATGGGGAACTCTCCCGTGGCCGCCAGCTTCTGCAGCAGCTCGCACTTCTCGCCCCGCTTCATGGCGGCGGTGGCTTCCATGGAGGCGGACCGGATGACCTCGTGGAGCTTCTGCCGGTCGCCGCCCCGCTTGACGCCCTCCATCAGGAGGTTTTCCGTGGCGATGAAGGGGAGGTATTCTCTTGTCGTCGCCTCGATGATCTTCTCGTTGACGCGGATGCCGTTCGTGACGTTTTTGCACAGGCGCAGGACGGCATCGGCGCAGAGGAATCCCTCCGGCATGGAGATGCGGCGGTTGGCGGAATCGTCCAGGG
>CACWLT010000069.1 GCA_902761695.1 uncultured Ruminococcus sp. | reverse complement strand
CCGGTCATCATGGGGATCGGGGTTCCGGCCACGGCGACGAACCGGGGATGCAGCTCCATAGCCGCCCGGACGCAGTCGTCGATCAGCTTGCCGTCGTCCCCGAGAATGGCCTCGGTTTCCGACAGGGCGGAGATGAAGACCAGGGAGTCCGTGTCGTACCAGCGGGGCTCGTCGTGGGTGTTGTAGGTGGAGTTGCATCCGGAGGCGTCGTGCATGACGGTCATGCCGCCCAGCTCGAACAAGGCGGACGCCACGCCGGAGGTATCCCCCGCGTAGGTGGAAATGATTCTGGCCGTTTGCTTCAGAGACATGCGCCGCACCCCATTCCCTTGATCCCGATCAGCGACCGGGTGTCCTTTTCCTGCAGCCACGCCTCCTCCATGAGGGAAGCGACGCCGCAGACCGCGTCAAAGCCGGTGAAGCCGCCGTTTTCGACTATATTGACAAAATACGGCGTTCCGGCGAAATAGGCGGCCTTCTGTCCCACGGCCAGGGTCTTTTCCGCCCGTTCACGCTCCGCCACCCGCATGACGGGATGAACGGTGGGGGAGAGAAGCAGGTCCGGGTGATCCCGCTTCAGAAGGTCGAAGTCTCCCCTCTCCTCCCCGCTGACGCCGTCCAGATACACCCGCCGCACAGAGAAGCCGTGATCCAGCAGGAGCCGGGCCAGGCTCAGGGGGCGGGAGAAGGCCGTGTAGTCGATCTCCACCGGCGCGTCCCCGATTGCATCCCGGGCGCGGGTGAGGGCGGCCTCGCATGCCTCTTCCCTTCCGCCGAGGTCGGGCGAAGGAATGCCTGTGGCCGCGCAGAGGGTTTCGGTATTCCGCCGGATCTCCCCGTAATCGAAGCTGAAGGGGAGGTGGAGGTGCTTCATGCCGAATCGGTCCCGGAGCAGCTCTCCCGCCGGGATGGCCGCCGGTTGGTTGGTGACGCAGAGGGAAGCCTCGGCCAGGGACAGGTATTCCTCAAAGGTCCGGGTCCGCTGCAGCTCGCAAAGCTCAAATCCCCCGGCCCAGAGCAGGGCGTCCAGATCCCCGCCCGGGTCGCAGCCGAAGTCGTTCCCGGCCACGAGCACCTTTTTCGGATGGGCGGGCCGCTTTTCCAGAAGGCTGTAGAGCTGCCGCCGCATGAGCTGATCCGGGGTCAGGCCGGACTTTCGCATGATGGGATTCATGTAGCAGTCCGTGAAGGCCACGTCCGGAAAACGTTCTCTCAGAGTCCGGTACATGTGATCCAGATCGGCGCCCATGAAGTGGTGGATGCAGCTGGTATAGACCAGAACGGCGGGCGGGCGCTTGGGGAGCTTTTCGAGGATGTCCGTCACCCCGTCGATGAGCAGCTCCTCCAGATCCCCGTCGGTGACGTTGTTTTCCCGGACGGCCACGGTGGAGAAGCGTTCCTCCGCCCCCATCTCCGCCGCCGTCAGCACCACGCCCCGGAGACATCCCTGGGCGCAGACAAAGATCTCGTGGGCCTCGGGGATCAGCATGCCGGTGTGGACGATGTTCCAGGTCCCCCGGGCGGGCGCGGAGTACTCCAGTCCCGTGTCGAAGAGAGCGGAAGCGTCGGCGTTCCCGACCCGGATCTCCCGCACCGGACGCTCGCCCAGCCGCTTCAGACCCGCCGTCATGAGAGACCTCCCGCCGCCGCAAGCACAGCCTCCACCAGAGCCCGGTACTGTCCGGCCATCGCGGAATCCGGGAAAGCCTCCACGACGGTCTTGCCAAGCTCCTCGGCCTCGAGCACCAGATCGGACCGGTCGAGGGAGCCCACAACTCTTGAGTGGATGTCCTCCGCCAGCTCCGCCACCTTGGCCTCCTCGTTCTTCACGTTCCGGCGGTTGAGGATCAGCCCGGCGAAATCCGCGTAGCCCCGGGAGCCGAAATTCTCCACCGCCACGGCGATATTGGCCGCCGCGTGGATGGACATGTTCTCCCCGGAGGTTACCACGAACACGTGCTGGGCGTATCCCGGCCGCATGGGCATGGTGAAGCCGCCGCAGACCACGTCCCCCAGCACGTCGTAGAACACCACGTCGGGGCGGCAGATCTCATAGGCGCCTTTTTCCTTCAGCTTTTCCAGTGCGGCGATGATCCCCCGTCCGGCGCATCCGGTTCCGGGAGACGGTCCCCCCGCCTCCGCGCAGACGATGCCGCCATAGCCGGTGCGTATCATGTCCTGAAGCTCTACCTTCAGCCCCTTTTCCCGTACCAGATCCAGCACGGTCTTCATGGGTTCCCCGCCCCGCAGCAGGACGGTGGAATCCGCCTTCGGGTCACAGCCGATCTGCATGACGCGGAGTCCCCGGTCCGCCAGAGCCGCCGACATATTGGAAACGGTGGTGGACTTGCCGATGCCGCCCTTTCCGTAAACCGCTATTCTTACCATTGGTCGTCCCCCTCCTCCGGCGCGGCGGTGGCCTTGGCCCGCACGCCCTCCAGCCGGTTCAGCCGGTCCGTCAGCGCCGTGATGCGTCCGAGCGAACCGCGCAGTATCACGTTGATGACGTGTGAGGTGCCGCAGGGCATGCCCATCCGGCCCAGCACGTCGTTTCTGTATTCATGGAACAGGGCGTTGATCGCGCCCGCTTTTTCGTAGTCGCCAAAGATCACCGACACCACGGCCACAACCTCCGCCTCCGCCTTCCGCGCGCCGTCACCTTCCCGGGTGAGGCGCAGGGGGAGGATGGAGCGGATCATGCTGCCCGGGGTCTCGAATTCCCGGATCACGGCCTCCACCCCGAAGGCCCGGCTGATGTTGTCCTCCGTCACCACCTCCGCCGTGTCGCCGAAGACGTTCTCACCGCCCCGGAACAGGAGCAGGGATTTCACGGCCCGGGTCAGGGCGTGGTCGGGGTAGTGGGTGTTGAAGATCACCGCCATGCCGCCGCGGGACAGGCGCGTCAGAGTTTCCAGCACGATGAGCTGGTTGCGGAAGTCCAGATTGGATTCCGGCTCGTCCAGGATCAACAGCTCCGGCTCGGCGGCAAGGGCCCGGGCGATCAGCACCATCTGCAGCTCCCCGCCGCTCATTTCCGTGCATTTCTTTTGCAGAAGCCGTTCGATGCCCATGTCCTCCGCGATCCGGCGCACCCTTTTCCGGTCGTCCTCGCCGGGGGAGGCAAAGAAGCCCATCTTCCCCGTCCGCCCCAGAAGGATCATGTCCTCCGCCGGCAGGGACAGAGCGCCGCCCTTGGCCTGGGGCACGTAGGAGATCCGGCTCCGCAGTTTTCTCTCCGGAATCTGCCGGATATCGACGCCGTCCAGGAGGGTCCGGCCGTCCTTCCATTTCAGAAAGCCCATAAGGCAGCGCAGAAGGGTGGTCTTCCCCGCTCCGTTGGGGCCCAGCACGGCGGCCAGGGTCCCGGATTCCACCGTCAGGTTCAGCTCCCGGATCACACTTGTCTCCGGTCTGTAGCCGAAGGACGCGTTTTCAACCGTCAGTTTCACAGCTGCCATCCCTCCGTTCTCCGCATCAGGAAGATGAAGAAGGGCGCGCCCACCATGGCGGTGAGGATCGAGATGGGCAGATCCGCCGGGGAGATGGACCGGGCCGCCGTATCCACCACGGTCAGAAACGCCGCGCCCAGGCAGACGGAGGCGGGCAGGAGCTTTCTGTGGTCCGATCCGAATTTCATGCGGCAGATGTGGGGGATCAGAAGGCCCACCCAGCCCACCTGCCCGCACATGGACACGGAGGACGCCGTCACCAGTGTCGCGCAGACGATGACGCATCCCCTGAGCAGTCCGGCGTTCACCCCTGCGGAGCGGATCTCGTCCTCGCTCAGGGGCAGCAGATTCAGCCGCCAGCGCAGGAGCAGGAGCAGGGCGATCCCCAGAAGGATGGGCGGCGCGCCGAGGGCCAGCTCACGGTATCCGGCGGATCCCAGGGTCCCCATGAGCCAGTAGGTGATGGAGGGCAGCTGGGTTTCCGTGTCGGCCATATATTTCACAAAGGAAATCAGGGCGTTGAAAAGGGAGCCCATCATGATCCCCGCCAGCACCACGCCGGAGAGGCCCCGCTTGTTCCGTCCCCCGCCGCAGAGTACGGTCAGGAGAACCGCGATGCCGCCGAACGCCAGCGCCATGATCTGCACGCCGATGAGCCGCAGTCCGAGCAGCAGTCCCAGGGCCGCCCCGAAGGAGGATCCCGACGCCACGCCCAGGGTATCCGGCGTTGCCAGGGGATTGGCGAAGAGGCTCTGGAAGGCGCATCCCGCCGCGGATAAACCCGCTCCCGTCAGAAGCGCCAGAAGGATCCGGGGAAAGCGGATGCGCCAGAGGGTGGATTCGATCATGAGGGAGACCGCCTCCCCGCCCGTCAGGTGTCCCCGGATGGAGCGGAGCACGTCGGCGGGGCTGATCCCGATGCGCCCGATGCACAGGGAGGCGGCGGCGCAGAGGATGGGGAGCAGGATGAGGACGGCGGTCCACAGGATTTGTCCCCTCTTCCGGTCCGTTATCCGTTCCGGGGGCATTCTGTCCGCCATTGTCTTGTTTCCGACCGCCATGTCAATCCTTCGCGATGACGCCGGAATAGGCGGTCTTGACGCTGACGCCGTTCAGCTTGCCGATCTTGCCGGACAGGGCGGAGATGGTATCCTGGGGCGCGTCCAGGGCGATGGAGATGATGCTGATGCCCCGCTTGCGGTAGGGGATGCCCATGCGCCCGATGATGAACGCGCCGTAGTCATGGAGGATGGCGTTGATCTGCTCCGCCGAATCCTGATTTTCCACTATGATGCTCATAACCGCAACCCTTGTTTCCATGCTCGCCTCCGAAAGCCGTTCCCGGACCCGCTTGTCCGTGAAAATTCATGAAAAAACTGCCGTACCCGTTGAAGGCGCGGCAGCTCAGAACACACCGGAAAAAAGCCGGTTCCTATTCTATTCCGTCGCCTTTCAGTCAGACGCTCTTTCTGTCAGGCACCGGAGCAAGTATACCCGAAAACCGGGGGAAAATCAAGGGGAAAGCACGAAGTTTGCAAAGGGTTTACAATTGGGCGGTTCAGATCTCGACCTCGCGGTGGGCTTCGGCGGAACGGTAGATGCCGTCCAGCATTCTATGCACCGTCAGGGCGTCCTCCATGGGGGAGATGGGGGTCTTGCCGGTGTTCAGGCAGTCGACGAAGTGGCGGATCTCGTCCTCATAGAAGTCGTTGCCGGGGACCTCCACCTTGGTATCGGTGAGCTTGCCGTTCTCGTCCACGCCGTAGATGGTCAGGGGATCGAAGGAGACGCCCGCTTTGGTTCCGTAGAGCTTGCTGTAGAACTCCTCCTTGCCGTTGATGGTCCAGGAAGCCTCGGCGATCATGCTCTTGCCGCCCTCGAAGCGGAAGAACACGGAGGCGGAATCCTCCACATCGAAGATCTGGGCTTCCGGTCTCTCCGCCAGGCCCTCGCCCCAGGTAAAGGAGGCCTCGGACTTGTTCTGGCCGATGCGGCTGGAGGTCTCGGCGGACACGGTCACCGGCTTCGGTTTGCCCATCAGGTACCAGGTCCGGTCGATGGCATGGACGCCGATGTCCAGAACGGGGCCGCCGCCCGCGATGGCCTTGTTGGTGAACCATCCGCCGGGAACGCCGCGCCTTCTCACATAAGCGGTCTTGGCGAAGTAGATGTCGCCGAACACGCCCTCGTCGCGCAGTTCGATGAACTTCTGCTGCTCGGAGCCGTACCGGGTGCAGACAGCCAGCATGAAGGTCACGCCGGCCTCGCGGATCGCCTTGTCCATGGCCAGGCCCTGCTCGAGGTTCGCGGCCAGGGGCTTTTCGCAGAGGACATGCTTGCCCGCCTTCGCAGCGGCGATGGTCACGGGAGCATGAGCGGCGGTCCAGGTGCAGCAGTCGATGTAGTCCACGTCCGGCTCGCCCGCGAGGAGCGCTTCCACGGAATCATACCAGTGCGGGATGTTGTACTTCTCCGCGGCGGCCTTCGCCTTTTCCGGAACGATATCCGCGCAGGCCACAACCTCCACCAGATCCGTCATCTTCTGATAGGACGGAAAATGCGCGTAACCCGCGATGCTTCCGCAGCCGACAACGCCGACCTTCAATTTTTTCATGACACACAAGTCCTTTCTTTTGAGGGCAGTACCCTATGTCGCCTCCATTATACCCGCACTTGACCGGAAAATCAAGTCGGGAGACAAAATTCCGGCAAAAAAGTCCCCCGGTCCTCTCCGCTGGGAGAAAACCGGGGAATGAACGTACGACTTGAACGGTTATCCGGGAATCACTTCACGACGGCGGGATTGAACATACCCACGCCGGGCATCATGCCGGGGCCGTTGCCGATGAAAAGCTTTTCGGCGGAAGCGGAAACGGGAATATATTCATTGCAGTTCACGGTAACGGTATAGATCCCGGGCTCCTCGCAGCGGAGGGTGGTCTGCACAATGCCGCCTGCGGTGACGGGAACATTCTGGGCATAAGTGGTGGTGACGGCTTCACGTCCGGTTCCCACGGTCTTCGTGACGGTGGCGGTCAGGCCGGTGGACTTGGGGCAGATGCCGGTGAGGGCGATGGTCTTCGCGCTGACGAACTTCGCCGCCAGAGTGTCATGCAGGGGCTGCTTCAGCGTCAGGGAGACGGGATAGTCAAAGACGCCGTTCTGCGTGTAATAGCGGATATTGGTCAGGGTCTTGCCGAGGAGGTCGAACTCGTCGTAGTCCCAGCCGATCTCGGTGCCTCTCCAGATGTTGGCGATATGGCGGAGGGCATAGGTCTTCCCCTCGGAATCGGTCAGCACCACGGCGGAGACGCTGTCGCCCTGCACCACGCCGGAGGGCAGGCTCAGGGAGATCTCGATATCGGCATGCCGGGCGTTGTAGGTCACGGCGGCCCCGGCTCCCTCCACGGCAGTGACGGAACCGGTGACAGCGGAGAAGGTGCCGTCCGCGTTCAGGGTCTTGTAATAAGCGGGCGTCTCGGAGAGGACGTAGTAGGCGTAATCCGGGGCCTCGAACAGGGCTTCGCTGCCGGTGTATTCCGTGGTGGTCTCCTGGCCCCGGTTGGTGACGGTGATGGAGACGGAGGCGGCGTCAGTGATCTCGGTATAGCCGGCCAGGGCGCTGAGGTCCGCCACATAGACGGGATAGATCACGCCGGAGATATCGGTTCCGTCGGCGTTCACGTGATAGGAGCCTCCCGCGAGAGTAGAAGTGCGGGGCTTGTTCTTCGTGGCGGAGGTCACGGCGTCGACTTCCCCTTCAATCCCTTCCGCTGCGTAAAAATCGGCGTAGGGGATGTTCATGAGCACGTAGGCGTCGGTCGCGGCGGTCTCCGGCTCTGTGACGGCAGTCTCTTCGACGGCGGCTTCGGTCTCGTCATCAATGGCGGCCTCCTCGGCTGCAAAGGCTCCCGCGCTCATGGATGCGGCCAGGAGAAGGCTCAGGAGAGCGGCCGTTGTTCTTCTGTTTTTCATGTCTGCATTCCTTTCCGGATAGGGGCTGGTTGTGTTTAGCTAATTTATTTTAGCTTACGCTAACCTATGTCCCGAAATTAGGGCCGATCCATTGAAAATCCAACAAATCAGCCATTTATGCGGATTTGATTGTACCAGAAAAGCCCACCGATTTCTTGAATATTCCGTGAACTATCCGTAAACGAATGCAAAAAAGATACGGCCGGGGTTAGCCGACCGTATCGGGGGTTCTTATCTCAGTGCTGTGTCGCGCAATAACACAATCACTTGGTGGCGAGATAGCGAACAAGAATAGCAGCGAACTGAGCGCGGGTCAGGTTGTCCTCAAGATTGAGTTCGCCGTTCTCGTCGCCCTGCAGGATACCGCTCTCAACAGCCCAGTCTGCGGCGTCGCCTTCAACTTCGGCGGCAGCAGCCAGGAAAGCGACCATCTGCGCACGGGTCGCGTCGGAGGTGGGATCAGAACCGTCAGCAATGCCGGCTTCCTCAGCCCAGGCAGCAACGTTGTCGATCCAGTTGTCGCCGGTGGTCTCGATCTCAGCGCCGGCAATACGGGCGAGAACGGTGTAGATCATAGCGACGGTCATGTTGTCTTCGGGATGGAACTTACCGTCCGGATAACCGATCATCAGGCCAAGCAGAACGGCCTTGGTGATCTCATCCTTGCCCCAGTGATCCGCGATGTCGGTCATGACAACGGGATCCTTGTCCTCATCAGCAAAGGTGACGACGATGGTGCCGTCGGACCATTCCTGAATGGTGTTGCCGTCCTCATCGACGATCTCATCGATGACGGAGGCGGAAGCGGAGGGCGCAGCGAACGCGCTGACGGCCATCACAGCGACCATGGTGATGGCCAAAAGGGTTGCCAAGATTTTCCTCATGGGAAACCTCGCTTTCTTCACATACTGTGAAATGTATTTTCATATCACAGCTTGCTGTTTGCGCACTACAGCAACCTGGCGATATGCGATGGGAATGAACGGTAATCCGGCGGGGATCTGAAACGCGCTTTCCCCGTGAGCTTCTCACGGAAATCCCCCGGATCCCGGATCAGGCTTCGGAATCGCTCCCGCCGCTCTGGTTTTTGTCTGCAGAAGAACCCGAGGAGTGGGAGGAGCCTGATTTCGAGCGATGCTTTTTCCTGCCGCCTTCCTGGCCGTTGCCGTAACCGTAGCCATAGCCGTAGCCGTAATGGGAGTAGCGGTAATAGTAGGCATTCTGCTTCTGCTCCACGCGGTTCAGCACCGTGCCCAGCAGGCGGCAGTTGGCCAGCTCAAGCTGTTTGATGGAATTGGCCACCAGGCCTCTCGGCGTCGATCCGCTGCGGACCACAAGAAGGGCGCCGTCGCAGTGGGAGGCAATCAGGCCGCCGTCCGACACGTTGGTCAGCGGAGGCGTATCCACCAGCACGTAATCGCTGACCTGAGCCAGTCTGTCCAGCATGGTGCCGAACCGGCCGCTCTGCAGCAGGATCGCGGGGTTGGCCACCGTCCGGAATGTGGGGACGATGAAGCCGCCGCGGATATTGGTGGAATAGATCACGTCCTCGAGTTCGGCCTGACCGGCCAGATGGTGGGCGAGACCGATGGGACTGGTCTCCTCCGTGGTCAGCTGATACCGGCTCCGGATAACGGATTTCCGAATATCGGCGTCCACCAGGATCACCTTGTTTCCAGCCTCCGCCAGCAGCCTCCAGAGATGGGCGGCGACGAAGCTCTTTCCCTCGTTGGGGACCGAGCTTGTGACAATGACTTTTTTATATTCCTTCCCGCACAGCCCGAAATTGACGAGCAGGCGGTTCATGGCCTCCTCCGCGCTGTACGGAAGCGTGCCCATATTGTTGAGCGTCAGCTTTTTCATGGTTCAGAAGTCCAGACCTTTCTCAGTCGTCATCGGTGATGCCCTTTTCCTCGGGGATCGTAGCCAGAGGCATGGTCCCGAAGAGACGTTCCATCTGCTCCGCGGAGGTGATCGTGTCGTCGTGGAAGTAGCGGATCAGCTCGATGGCACAATAAAGGACACCGACCAGCAGCGCGCCGATCATCACGTTCCGGATCAGATTGGGGCTGGAGGGCGACGAGGGGACGATAGCGTCTTCATAGATTGAGGGCGCGTTGGAATTCATGATCTCCGGCAGCCATTGCACGGCTACGGAGGCGAGCTTGTTCGCGATGGCCATGGCCTCCTCAGGATCCGGTCCGGTGGCCGTGATGGTCAGGATGCGCGTCCCGGACGTATTCGCGACAGTCACCATGCTCTTCAGCTGGCCGGGGGTATAGGGGAGGTTCAGCTCGGAAATCACGGTGAGCAGCAGCGGTCTGGCGGTCATCAGCTCCCGGTAGTCGGGCGCGAGGTTGGTGCCGATTTGAAGGTCGGAGAGGTTCACCACCGAGCTGCTGGAGGAGGAGACGATATAGATTTTGGAGGTTGCCGAGTATTTCGGCGTGATCAGGAACTTGGTGACGAGGCCCGCCGCGATCGCGCCTACCAGCAGGGCAATAATGATGAAAACAATTTTCTGCCGGAAGAGATACAGGATCTCATACAGGTCTATGGTGAGCTCCTCGTTTTCTCCGGCTTTTCTATTGGCGTCCATATTCTCTCCAGAAACTGTGTAATGCGTTTATTCTTCAGCCGAGCGGTTCATAGAACAGCGTCAGCACATTTTGCAGAATGCTTTCCTCATCCGCGTAGAACATCCAGTCGGCACACTTGGT
>CACWLT010000068.1 GCA_902761695.1 uncultured Ruminococcus sp. | reverse complement strand
GGACCGCGCTTCTCAGCGAAAAAGCCGTACCCCCGTGGAGAGTACGGCCCGCACACCGCCGGACGGCGTCTTATTTCTTCACAAACCGCATGGCCAGCGTGCCGTTCGGCGTGGAGGACATCTGCATGGCGTTGTACCGCTCCCGGATCTCGGTGATCTCAAAGACCCGCTGCTTCTTCAAAAGATCCTCCGCAGCCTGATCCAGCCGCGCCCTGTCCGGGAATTTCAGATAGACCGTGTCCCCCGTCAGCTGCCTGCGGATAACGGCCGCCGCCCGATCGAAGCTGTAGCTGTCCAGGCAGTACCCCTTTTTCACGAAGTAATTGGCCGCCCGCGCTGTGCACAGGGGAGGATTGGAGTCCGCGTCGATCCCGTGGGTTTTGAGAATCTCCTCCGTGGTGACGCAGAAGTAGTCGTAGGTACGGAACCCCTGCACGCCCCCGGCGAAAACCGGATCGTCCCAGGTCACGTCCATGTGGTAGGGCTCCCCGTCCACCCAGACGATGTTCCACTCGTGGGGACAGCCGCCGTCCAGCTTGACCCCGTGCACCCTGGCCGCCCGGATCCCGCACTTCTCCGCCACGGTCTGAAAGGCTTTCGCGTACCCGGAGCACACCGCGCACCCGTCCACCAGGCAGGCGTAGGCGCTCATGCCCCGCACGGCGGCCTCGTCGTTCCTCACCCCGGCTCCCAGGGCGCCGGCCGATTTGAAATTGTACTCCGTCTTGTCGATGATAGCCTCGTGGATGTTCAGAACGGTCTCAAATTCCGAGTTTCCCCGGCAGGAGGCCGCCATCCGCTCGACCGCCCGGTCGAATTTCACCCGTCTCCGCTTCAGCTCCTCGTCGTCGATCATGATTTCCGGAACGACCTGCACCCGGACTTCGTTCCCTCTGACGCTCTTTCCGTACCGGCAGGACCCGGTGAGCCAGAACAGCTCCGGGTGCTCCTCCATGATCCGGGCGAAGATTTTCAGAACCTCGCCGGAGCAGTCGTAATCAAAGACGACCTCCCGCGCGCCCTGAGAGAGCTTTCCGAGCAGCTCGTCATAGATTTTTTCGTTATCCATACCGTCCTCCCGGTTATATTCGTTTTTTCCATTATACCGAAAAAAAGACGGCCTGTCAACAGAAAAAAACGCGCCGGAGGTGCCGTATCCGCTCCGATCCGCTCCGTATCCGCCCTTTGTTTCCGTACCCCCTTGCATTTCCCGGGCAATTCCTGTATAATAATCTTTGATTCATTTGAACCACCATCTCATCCCGATCCGAGGCGTCTATGAAAACCATTGCCCTGACCGCATCCACCATTGAAAAAGGCTTCAAGCTCTACCGCCGCTACACCGAATTCGTCCTTCTGGGAGGACGGGCCCTCGGTGAGGTCGTCTGCCCCGTGATCCTGCCCTTCACCGACGATCCGGCGACGATCCGGGCCTACGCGGAGCAGTTCGACGGCTATCTCTGCACCGGCGGCGACGACGTGGATCCCGCGTACTACGGCGAGGAGCGCCACCCGGCCTGCGGGGAGGGTGAGCCGGACCGGGACCGCTTCGAGCTGGCCCTTCTGCGGGAGCTCATCGCCCTGGACCGTCCCGTCTTCGGCATCTGCCGGGGCATTCAGGTCATGAACGTGGCTCTGGGCGGCACGCTTTGGCAGGACATCTACGCTCAGGCCGTCGGCACCCGGACGCCCCACCGGGACACGGACGAAGAGGGCAACACCCATCACACCGTCTACGCCTCCGGGAATCTGGCCCGCCTCCTGGGGAAATGCGAAATCCGCACCAACAGCTATCACCACCAGGCGGTCAAGCGGCCCGGGGACGGCCTCGTCATCGCGGCAAGATCCCACGATGGGCTGACCGAAGCCGTGGAATCCGAAAAGCTCACGTATTACAAGGCCGTTCAGTGGCATCCCGAGGTGGGGCCGGACGACATCAGCACCGTCCTCATCACGGATTTTCTGAAGGCCTGCCGCTGACCGAAACTTTCAGAATAAGGAGACTCCCATGAATCAGGCCCTCTATGACTATATCACGTCGCACCGCCAGCGGGACCTGCGCGTGACCGTCCTGCCCGATCTCTCCGCCGACTACGCCGCAAGGGGATTCTCTCCCCGCGCCCGCATGTCCGACCGCTTCGTCCGGCTCATGGACGCGGAAGTTCCCCACATCCTGCCGGGGCAGAAGATCGTCTTCCTCCGCACGGTCGGGAAACCTTACGACTGCTTCACCGAGGCCGAGTGGGAGGCCATCCGCCGGGAGCACTTCATCCACGAGCTGGGGTATATCTCCAATATCTGCCCGGACCACGCCTTCCTTCTGAAAACCGGTCTTCTTGCGGCGAAGGACTTTGCCGACGAATACGGCCGCGCCGACATTGACGCCCTGCTGCGCCTGACGGAGCGGTACCGGGAAAAGGCCCTTGCGGAAGGCCGGGACGACGTGGCCGCAGTACTTGAGAAGGTTCCGGCCCATCCCGCCGAGACCTTCCGGGAGGCTCTGCAGTTCTTCCGCATCGTCCACTACGCGCTCTGGGCCGAGGGCAACTACCACAACACCGTGGGCCGCTTCGACAAATGGATGTGGCCCTATCTGGAGCATGACCTTGCGGCGGGGATTCTGACGGAGGAGGAGGCCTACGAGCTGCTTCTGGACTTCTTCCTGTCCTTCAACATCGACGCCGACCTCTACAACGGCATCCAGCAGGGCGACAACGGCCAGTCCATGATGCTGGGCGGGGACGACGGCCATGGCGGGGAGATCTGGAACACCCTCACCCGGCTCTGCCTGAAGGCCTCCGGGGAACTGAAGCTCATCGACCCGAAGATCAACCTCCGGGTGACGAAGAACACGCCACTCTCCGTCTACGAGGCCGGCACGGAGCTCACGAAGGTCGGCCTGGGCTTCCCCCAGTATTCAAACGACGACACGGTGATCCCGGCCCTCGTCTCCCTGGGCTACGATCCTGCGGACGCTTCGGACTACACCGTGGCGGCCTGCTGGGAGTTCATCATCCCGGGAAAGGGCATGGAGATCGCCAACATCGGGGCCATGTCCTATCCTCTGGCGGTGGACCGGGCCTTCCATACGGCTTTGCCGACCGCCGAAACCTTTGACGACTTCGCCGCCGCCGTGGAGCGGGAGATCCGCGCCCAGACGGAGGACATCATGGCGAAGGTCCATGACGTCTGGTTCGTGCCCTCCCCCTTCCTGGACCTGCTCTACGGTGGACGGGATATTTCGAAGGGCAACATATACAACAGCTTCGGCATCCACGGCACGGGCATCTCCTGCGCCGCCGACGCGCTGACGGCCGTAAAAAAGTACGTCTTCGATGAAAAATCCGTCACCCCGGAGGACTACATCCGGGCAGTGGACGCGGATTTCGCGGGATATGACGAGCTGCTCCACCGCCTCAGGGAGGAGACACCCAAGACCGGATCCGCCGATCCCGAGGCCGACCGCTGGCTGGTGTGGCTGACGGAGGCCTTCCACCGGGCCGTGGACGGGCGGAGGAACGAGCGGGGCGGCGTCTGGAGAGCGGGCACGGGTTCCGCCATGTTCTATCTCTGGCACGCGGCGGAAATCGGAGCCTCCCCGGACGGACGGAGGAAAGGCGAACCCTTCGCGGCCAACTACTCCCCCTCCCTCTTCGCAAAGATCGGCAATCCCGTGGACATTGTGAAGAGCTACACGGAACCGGATCTGAAGAAGGTCTGCAACGGCGGCCCTCTGACCCTGGAGTTCGACGCCTCCATCTTCGCCGAGCCGGAGAACTGCGTGAAGGTGGCCTCCCTGGTGCGGTACTTCATCCACCGCGGCGGCCATCAGCTCCAGCTCAACGCCGTCAGCCGGGAGGCCCTTCTGGACGCCCAGATCCACCCGGAGAACCACACCGGCCTGATCGTGCGGATCTGGGGCTGGAGCGCCTACTTCGTGGAACTGGACCGGGGCTTCCAGGACCACGTGATCCGCAGGCACGAATACGCGGTGTAAAAGAGCGATGAGCGCAGCGCGCGTTTACGGTTACGGAGCGACGGGGTGCAAGCCCTTGGCATTCGGCGCGTCAGGCTCCGCGCTTCTTTGAAAAATAACAACAAAACCAAGGATTATTTATGGAACGCATTAAGGAAATCATACTCTGCAAATACGGCGAGGTCATCCTGAAGGGAGCCAACCGGTCGATGTTCGAGGCGCAGCTTCTGCGAGACGTGAAGCGGCGGGCGGCTCTGTCGGGGCATTTTGAGGTCCGGGCCCGGCAGTCCACGGTCTATGTGGAGCCCCTGGACGAAGAGGCGGAGGAAGCCGTGGACGAGGTCTACGCCCGTCTGAAGAAGGTCTTCGGCTTCGTGGCCCTCTGCAAGGCCGCCGTCTGCGAAAAGAACATGGACGCCATTCTGGAGACCGCCCGGGCCTATCTGCCGGAAAAGCTGGCGGGCCTCTCCACCTTCAAGTGCGAATCCCGCCGCAGCGACAAGCAGTTCCCCCTCTCCTCCCCGGAGATCTCGGGCGAGGTCGGCGGGGCGATTCTGGACGCGGTGCCCTCCCTGACGGTGGACGTGCAGAACCCCGACGTGGTGGTGAAGACAGAGATCCGGGAGGAATACGCCTACATCCACGCCGGACAGGACAAGGGCGCGGGCGGCATGCCTCTGGGGTCCGCGGGCAAGGGGCTTCTGCTGCTGTCCGGCGGCATCGACTCCCCCGTGGCCGGCTACCGCATGATGAAGCGGGGCATGACGGTGGAGTGCGTCCATTTCGAGTCCTTCCCCTACACCAGCGAGGCGGCCCGTGAAAAGGTCTTCGAGCTGGCCCGGGAGCTGACGGAATACTGCGGGCAGATCAAGGTCCATGTCATCTCTCTGACGCATATTCAGGAGGAGATCCGCGACCACTGCGACGAGGACTACTTCACCCTCCTTCTGCGCCGGTTCATGATGAAGCTGGCTTCAAAGTCCGCCGAGGAGAACAACTGCCCCGTACTGGTGACCGGGGAATCCCTGGGGCAGGTAGCCTCCCAGACGCTCAAGGCCATGGTCTGCACCGAGGACGCGGCGGACCGCCCGGTATTCCGTCCCCTGGTGGGCATGGACAAGGAGGAGATCATCGAGGTCTCCCGGGAGATCGGCACCTTCGACACCTCCATCCTCCCCTACGACGACTGCTGCACGGTCTTCACCCCCCGCCATCCCCGGACCCAGCCGGAGCTGTACAAGGTTTTGAATGAGGAAAAGCGCATCGACGCCGAAGCCCTCATCGAAGAAGCCTGGGGGACCCGCCACTGCGTCGTGATCCGCCAGGAAGCCTGAACCGATCCCATCATCGAAAGGAGCAACGCCATGAAACGCGACGACTATAATCTCTCCCTGCTCTGCGACTTCTATGAGCTGACCATGAGCCGCGGCTACTTCAACACCCCCATGCGGGACAAAATCGCCTATTTCGACGTGTTCTACCGCCAGGTCCCGGACGGAGGCGGATATGCCATCGCAGCGGGCCTGGAGCAGATCGTGCACTACATCGAGGATCTCCACTTCACCGAGGAGGACGTGGATTTTCTCCGGCAGAAGGGCATCTTCGACGAGGACTTTCTCGCCTATCTTCTCTCCTTCCGCTTCACCGGCGACATCTGGGCGGTTCCCGAGGGATCGGTGATCTTCCCCCACGAGCCCATCTTCACGGTGCGCGCGCCCATCATCGAGGCCCAGCTCATCGAGACCTACGTGCTGCTGGCCCTGAACCACCAGTCCCTCATCGCCACCAAAGCCTCCCGCATGGTGCGCGCCGCCGAGGGCAGACCCATCTCCGAGTTCGGATCCCGCCGCGCCCACGGTGAGGACGCCGCCGTTTCCGGAGCCAGAGCGGCCTATATCGGCGGATGCGCGTCCACGGCCTGCACCCTTTCCGACCGGCTCTTCGGCGTTCCCGCGTCCGGCACCATGGCCCACTCCTGGGTCCAGATGTTCGACAACGAATACGAGGCCTTCACCGCCTACGCGAAGCTCTATCCCAACAACCCCTGCTTCCTGGTGGACACCTATTCCGTCTTCGGCTCCGGCCTGCCCAATGCCATCCGCGCGGTAAAGGACGTGCTCTGGCCCATGGGACTGAAAAAGTGCGCCATCCGCATCGACTCCGGCGACCTGGCCTATATCACGAAGAAAGCGAGGAAGATCCTTGACGAGGAGGGGCTTGTGGACTGCCGGATCGTGGTGTCCAACTCCATCGACGAATACCTGATCCGGGATCTCTTGAATCAGGAGGCGCAGATTGACGCCTTCGGCATCGGCGAGCGGCTCATCACGGCGAAATCCGACTCCGTGTTCGGCTGCGTCTACAAGCTGGCCGCCGTGGAGGACGATCACGGCACCGTCATCCCGAAGATCAAGGTCTCCGAGAACGCGGCGAAGATCACCAACCCGGGCTTCAAGCGGGTCTGGCGGTTCTACGCCAACGATACCGGCAAGGCCGAGGCGGACCTCATCACCATGCGGGACGAGCCGGACATCGATCAGGACGCCCCCTGCGAGATCTTCGATCCGGAATTCACCTGGAAGCGGAAGGTGCTGACGGACTTCACGGCAAGGGAGCTGCTGGTTCCCATCTTCGAGGGAGGCCGGCTGGTCTACACCCTCCCGCCGCTGGACGAGATCCGCGATCACTGCGCCCGGGAGATGAACACCATGTGGAAGGAGGTCCTCCGCTTCGAGAATCCCCACGACTACTACGTGGACCTCTCCGAGAAGCTCTGGACCGTCAAGAACGCCATGATCTCCCGCTACATCAAGGGCAACCATGACGAATAAAGCATTCCCCGTCCCGGGTTCGCGCTCGGGGCGGTGTTCTCTCTGCCCCCGGATGTGCGGCGCGGACCGGCGGAAGCGGGCGGGATACTGCGGGGCGGGCGCGGAGATGGAGGTCTCGAAAATCATGCTCCATCACTGGGAAGAGCCCCCGATCTCCGGTCCCGATCCGGCGGACGAGGGCCACGGCTCCGGGGCGGTGTTCTTCACCCACTGCTCTCTGGGCTGTGTCTACTGCCAGAACGGGAAAATCAGCCATGAGGGCTCTTCCGGAACCGTTTACACCCCGCGGAGGCTGGCGAGGGAATTTCTGAAGCTGGAGGCGTCCGGCGCGTACAACGTCAATCTGGTGACCCCCACCCATTACGCCGATCTTCTCTGCGAGACGGTGCGGATCGCCCGGAAGGCCGGGTTGACGGTTCCGGTGGTCTGGAACACGGGGGGGTATGAGCGGCCGGAGACAGTGGAAGCGCTGACCGAGGCGGGGACCGTTGATATCTGGCTCACGGACTTCAAATACATGTCCGGAGATATCTCCCTGCAGTACTCCCACGCGGAGGACTACCCCGAGCGGGCCATGGCCTCCCTTGTCCGCATGGTGAGGGGAACCGGCCCCTGCGTCTTCGGGGAGGACGGCATGATGAAGCGGGGCGTCGTCGTCCGCCATCTGGTTCTGCCGGGCAGACGGGAGGATTCCCTGGCCGTTCTCCGGGGGATCGCGGAATTCGTGGACGTGAAATCTGTTCGTCTCTCCCTCATGGCTCAGTACACCCCGGACTTCCTGCCGCCCCCGCGCCCCGACATGCCCGATCCCTGGCAGACCATACGCCGCAGAGTGACCACCTACGAATACGAAAAAGTCCTGGAGGAAGCCGCCCGCCTCGGCTACGAAGGCTGGTCCCAGGAGCGCGCCTCCGCAACAAAAAGATTTACACCGGATTTTTAACGAGTGTTTCTTATTGTCCATGCCTTGACATCATAAAACTCCTGCCGTATACTATCCGAAAGAACAGGATAAGGCAGGAGTTTTTGTCATGGAAGAAATCAAATTCGAGCGGGTCAATTTTGACCGGATCACCGCCTGCGGAGAGTGCTGCGGCGGCTGCGGGAAGCGCAAAGAGGGCCGATGTCCCGGCTGCATCGAGGCGGACGGGGACGTTCCGGAATGGAAGGAATCCGGCGGCTGTCCCATCCACAAATGCGCGCGGCGTCACGGTGTTCAGTTCTGCGGCCTGTGCGCGGAATTTCCCTGTATGTGGCTGAAGGAGAAGATCGTGTGGAACCCCCGTGCCGTCGAGCATCTGGCAGCGCTTGCGGAGGCATGGCGAAATACGCGTATCGGGCCGGAATAAAGCGATCGATTCCCGCCCGCTCCCACTCATCCGGCCGCTTCAGCAGAGCAGTTGATCCCCGGCCGTATTGTTCTCCGGTGTCATGGCTTAGATCTCCCCCCGCATGGTGCGGATCGCGAGAAACATCGCATGATTCGTCGTCAGCCGGCGGATCTTCGCGCGGTCGTTCTTGCCGTTAAAGTGCCGCGTCTCGGTGTAGGTGCCCTTTTCCGTGGCAACGCCGAAGCACACGGTCCCCACGGGCTTCTCGGGCGTGCCTCCCCCGGGACCCGCGATCCCCGTCACGGACACGGCGATATCCGAACCGCACTGCCGCCGGGACCCCTCCGCCATGGCCGCCGCGCATTCCTCGCTCACCGCGCCTACCGTTTCCAGCACCCCATGAGGTACGCCGAGGACGCTTTCCTTCACCTCGTTGGCGTAGGAGATGATCCCGCCGACGAACACGTCCGACGCCCCGGGGATGTCCCCCACCGCCGATCCGATCATACCCGCCGTGCAGCTCTCCGCCGTGGAGAAGGTCCAGTTCTTTTTCCGCAGCTCGCCGATGAGGGTGGTGACCATGGCGTTCTTCGCAGCGAAGGGATCGTCCGTCTCCGCGTAAATGGACGGCGATACAGCGGTCTTCCGGATCTCGGCAATCTTCTCCCGGCACATGGCCTCGGCCGCCTCCAGGGTCTTTGCTCTGGCCGTCACCCGGATCCTCACTTCGTGTTCGCAGGCATAAGGCGCGACGGTGGGATTTTCGGAGGCTTCCATCATAGGTCTGAGGATCTGCTCCGCCGCCGACTCCCCGATGCCGTAGAGATGCAGGTTCCGGCTGTGGATCACGTCCCCGGACAGGCGGGCCAGCCAGGGCTTCGCGCATTCCTCAAACATGGGCTCGCACTCCGCGGGAGGTCCCGGAAGCAGGACGGCGTACTTCATTTTCCCGCCGATCTCACCCTCGATGCCCAGTCCGGGAGCGGTCCCCCATTTATTATAAAACACCGTCGCTCCCTCGGGGACCCAGCACTGGGACAGGTTGTTTTCCGTCATGGGCCGTCCGATCTTCTCAAAAAACCGGGCGATGTCCTCCCTTGTGGCCTCGTCAAAGTACAGCTTCCGTCCGAAGGCCTCGGCAGCGGCGTTCTTCGTAATGTCGTCGCAGGTGGGACCCAGCCCGCCGGTCATGATCACCACGTCCGCCCGGGACAGCGCCAGATTCACCGCCTCCCGGAGCCGCTCCGGATTGTCCCCCACCGTGGTCTGGTGGTAGGAGGAGAAGCCCATGGCGGCCGTTTCCCGGGCGATAAAGGCCCCGTCCGTATTGACGATATCCCCCAGCAAGAGTTCCGTGCCGACGCAGAGTATTTCGCAGATCATATTAATATCCTTTCCATAAAACAAGGGGAGGAGATTCCCGAAGAAAGCCTCCTCCCCGCTCTGTTCATCTGTTTACCACTCGATGACGTTTCCGCCGTTATCCACGGACTCAAACGCCTTCATGATGATCCGGAGCACCGTGCGCATCTGGTCGTGGGTGACCATCTGGGTCTCCAGGCCGTCGATGGCGCGGACGAAATTCCGGTAGTAGTCGTGCACGTCGGACACGGGACGCGGAATGTCGTATTCGTCGGTGGTGATGGAATCCCGGGGCGCCATGGTCTTGGTGAGGCCGGAGCCGTTGACCACCGGGATCACGTCGCTCTCGTGCCATGCCTTGCACTTCACCACATGGGCCGGGACGCGCCAGTCGGTGATGATGGCGGAACCCTTCTTCGCCCGCATGTAGAATCGCGGCATGGGGATGAAGTTGTAGGTGCCGACCTCGATATAGGCCCGCTGCCCGGAGGCGAACTCCAGATTGAGCTGGAAGCCGTCGTCCACCTCTTCGTTGGTGATGTGGTCGAACCGGCACTGCACGGACTTGATGTCGTAGCCCAGGATCATGCAGGCCTGGTCGATGAGGTGAATGCCCCAGTCGTAGAGCATGCCGCCGCCGTACTTCTTGATGCCTCTCCAGTCGGAGGGGATACCCCGGC
>CACWLT010000067.1 GCA_902761695.1 uncultured Ruminococcus sp. | reverse complement strand
TAGGAAGAGCGGCCAGAAACAGCGACGGACGGATCATCATGTACGCGGATACGATGACGGATTCGATGAAGGCCGCCATTGACGAAACCGCAAGAAGACGTGCCATTCAGGACAAATACAACGTCGCGCTGGAGGAGAGCAACAACGGCTCCGCGAGCACCATCCGGCAGTCCGTGACCTCCGGTTCCGGGGACGTGGCCTTCGGATACGTGCTGACGGCTTCGTGCATGGGACTGATCTCTTCCAATTATGTCCTTCCGGTTTCGGAGCTGCCGAACATCGACATGGACAGGCCCTACTGGGATCAGGGTGCCAGAAAGACGCTGACCTTCTTCGACAAGATGTTTTTCGGCTACGCGGATATCGGCTGGGACCACTATGAGAGCATGGCCGTGCTGTTCTACAACGGCTATCTGCTCACCGACAACGCCGTGAACGATTCGCCCTACGACCTCTACATGGAGGGAAAATGGACCCTGGACGCCATGTATGACATGATCGGCGTGGTGGCGAAGGATGCGGACGGCGACGGGCAGATGACCTCAGGGAAGGACATCTTCGGCTGGTCCGGGCGGGAGTTCGAATATCTGCCCAGCCTGTATTCCTCCAATCTGCGGCTGGTCAGCTTCGATACCGAGGAGGACACCTACGTCATGGATATCACCCAGGAGGGCGTCATGGCGGTGGGGGACATGCTGAACAAGATCATCAACGACAAGAATCTCTCCGTCATCGGCCGGAATGACGAGACACGGAACATGTTCAAGGACGGGAAGTGCCTGTTCTACAGCCGTCTGCTGGGCGACTTCCGGAACCTCCGGGACAAGGAGGACGACTACGGCATCATCTGCTACCCGTCCCTGGAGGAAAACACCGAGGGCATGGTTTATGTCCAGCAGCCCTTCGCCATCCTCGTCCCCTCCGACTGTCCGGATACCGGGCGGATGGGCACCCTGCTGGAAGCTCTGGCGGCGTACACCTATGACAACGTGCTGGACGACTACATTACGAAGACCGTCATCGGCAAGGGCGCACGGGACGAGCAGAGCGCGCAGCTATTGCGGAAGTTCATGACGATCCGGGCCTTCGACCTGTGCTATGCCTTCAACGTCTTCGCTCCCATCGAGGCCTACGGCATGGGCGTGACGAACGGAAACTATGCCTCCGCCCAGACGCGGCAGTCCAAAGTCTTTGCGAAGACAGTCGCCAAATCCGTGGAGGCGCTGAAGGGCGGGAAATAAGCGGGATTGATCCCGGAGTTCCGCTCACGGAATAAAATACAAAGAAGTGTGTTCACACCGCCGGATTTCCGGTTTGTGCGGACACACTTTTTCAATGCTTCGGGAAGTCCTTGATTGCAGGGGAGGTCACGGTGTCCGTCCGCAGTATTCCAGGGTGTTCACGGACAGGGGGGGCAGCGTGATCCGGAGCTCATCGGGGCAGGAGGCGCCGTATTCGTCGGGATACAGGCGGATCCGGGCGTCGGACGGTTTTTCGGAGATGTTGACGGCGAAGAGGACTGTTTTCTCCCCGTCCTCCGTTTGCCAGACGCCGGTGAGAACCTGCCGCATGGTGATGCCGGAGGAGGTGACAGGGGGAATATCGCTCTCGGCTGCCGGGGGACGCAGGAGACGGCCGGTGTTGAAGAGATCCGTGTACCGGACCCGGGTCCGCACGACCGATTCGAGGAATTCCATCCTCTTCTCGTTGTACACTACGCAGGCGTTGATCCATCCCGGCTGCTGTCCGAAGAGCAGGGACTCGGCCAGATAGTAGCGGAAGTAGACGTCGTCGTCCCGCTTCGCCCCGTCGGTGTACCGGCCGATCATCTGAATGTACCCGGCATAGACGGCGGGGAAGGCGGGGACCGCGTCGCCCATGGTCCAGACCCAGGTCAGAAAGCCGTCGAAGTACTTCATGTAGGCCTCGGCGTTGGACTCGCTGTAGTAGAAGCGGTCCGCGGGCTTTTCGGCGCCGATCTTCTCCATCATCCGTCCGAAGGCCTCCGACCACCAGCTCCCGCCGCCGGGACGATGGCTGTGGTTCCGGCTCCGGCAGGGATAGGCGGGCACCGCAGCGATCTGATCGAAATAGATCCCGTCCACGGGCAGGTCCTCCTCGATCCCCCGGGTCAGCTGCTCCATGATGGTGTGCCACCGGGGGAAAGTGGGGCACATGATGCCAAGTCTGGTTCCCCGTCCGCTGGCCTTGATCTGGGGATAGGGCACGAAATACGGGGTGCCGTCGGGCTGCAGGGCCGCGCCGCGAATACCGGTATTTGAGAAGTTCTCCGCAAATCCCTCCTCGTCGTCGTCCATCTCCCAGCTCACGGCGTTGATGTAGGGAAAGACGTACAGCCCCGCCTCCCGCAGCCTCCGGAATCCATCCCGGGCGGCGTCCCTGGCGGGAAGAAAATGGGGGTAGTTGATGTTGAAGGGGATCTCGTGCCAGTTGTAGACCTGGTAGCCCACCGGCGTTCCCAGGCGTTTCCGCAGCGCGATGGCGGCGTCGGTCCAGTAGTCCTTTCCGTACCGCTCGGACACGGTGGCCAGGGTCATGGGACGGGCGTCCATCTGCTTTTCAGAATTGGGGATGTAGTCGCAGATCCAGAAAGGGATTTCTTTAAACCGCTGCGGGGTGTCGGGACGCCCTCTGACCGGGAGCCAGGAGGCTTCACCGTATACGAAGTCCGCGTAGAGCATGGCGGCGTCGTACCAGTCCCCCCGGAACACCTCCCAGCGCAGGACGCCGGGGACGGTGAAGGAATTGCCGCACTCCCCCGCGCCCGGAGCCTGATAGCAGATCCGGACCGATCCCCGGCCCCCGCCCGTCTCCGCCGTGAAACGCTTCATGGAGGCCGCCGGATCGTGGACGCCGAAATAGATCCCCTCCCGCTCTCCCCAGAAGGCGAAATACTGCATGGACATGTTGTGGCCGGGATAGTCCCACGCGCCGCCGAATCCGCGCTCCCCCGCGTCCAGGATGGCCCGTCCGCAGCAGTCGGGGATAAAGAGGTGCTGGGGATCCCCGGCAAGGGTCGGAGTCGGCAGGGTGATCTCCGTGACGGACCAGCGGTCGGAGTCGTTCGCCGTCTCCACGGTCCAGGAGATGCCGTTTTTGTCGGGACTGCCCGTCAGGATGACCGCCATGTCCGCACACCCGTCGGGACCGGAGAACCAGATTTTCAGAAGCGCGGTATCCGAAATCCAGCGCACGTGCGCCCACCCGGAGGCGGAATCGATCTCCCGCACTTCGCCGTCCGCCGCCTCCAGCTTCATCCGGAAAAGCGGGGAGGGAAGAACGGCGAAGGGACCCAGGCGGCCGGACTGAAACGTGACGCCGTGCTCCTCCGCGGAGAGGGTGAGGGACCAGGCGTCATGGGTAAGGTTGAGCAGCATCAGTCCGTCTCCTCCAGCTCCTTGTTGAATTTCTCGATGCTCTTGTTCACGACCTTCGAGACGCGGGACAGCATGGAGGCCACGTCCGTCCCCTTCTGGGAGAGGAGCGTGTCGCGGATCCCGCCGAAGTTCCAGATGACGCCGGGATCGAAGAGGGTCCCGTCAAAGGCGTAGTCCAGCATCACGGCGGAATCCCGGTCCCGGATCAGCTTTTCGCCGAGGACCGTTTCGTAGAGCCTGTTGATGACCGTGTAGTGGGATTCGCAGGCCAGGGCGGACAGGACCACGCCCGAGCGTTCCGCGTCCTCCGCCGTCCGGGGGATCATGCAGATCGTGCCGGAATAGGGATTGACCGCGGAGTGATAGCTGTCCTGTGCCGCGTCGTATTTGGGCAGGGGGATGATGCCGAAGTCCGCCTCCATCTCCCGCATGACGAACAGGGACTGGAGCGGGCGGATCATGAACAGGGAGCGGTTCTCCCGGAAGATGTTGATGGCGTCGTTCAGGGTGAGGTCGAAGGTCTGCCGGTTGAAATAGCGCATGGGGTCGCCCATCAGGGTGTAGATCGCCTGCATGCAGTTCACGGCCTTCTCCGAGCCCAGATTCAGCTGCATGCTGCCCTCCGCGTCCGGGGCGCACAGGGCGATGCCGAAGCCGTTCAAGAGATAATAGGGGCCGTCGTTCTGGCAGGAGATGCCGATGGCGTCGTTCTGGTCGTAGATCCCGTTTCCGTCCAGATCCGCTGTTACCTTTTCTCCGAGCTCAATAGCCTTGTCCAGGGTCCACTCCCCCTCCTCCACGATGGCGTACATGTCCCCGAGGTCATGGTCCGTCACCAGCTGCTGGTTGAAGAAAACTACGATGGTGGCGAGCTTGTCGAAATAGGAGGCGTCGGAGGCGATGGTGAAGAGCTTGCCCTTCATGGTCATGGTGTCGTTGCAGCTGCGGTTCCACCAGGGCTCGGTGAAGTCGAAGGCCTCGATGGACTGCACGGAGCGGACGACGTTCTTCGAGAGCATGGAGGGCACATAGTACTGCATGGGGAAGACCAGGTCCACGCCGTAATCCCCGGCGGCGGTCATCTTCTGCAGGGCGGGCGTGAAGTCCTCCGCTGCGTTGGTGCCGTTTATGACGATGTTCAGCTTGTGCTCGATCTCGAGGTTCCGGGCGTAGACCGCGTCGTTGAGCACGTCCCCGTTCAGTTCGTCCACGAAGAGGTCGAGGGGGATGCCCACCCAGCCGGTGGCGACGACGTTGTCAAAATTCCAGATCCCGAAGGAATAGCCGCCGTAATCCGCGCCCTTGGTGTCGTAATACAGGCGTTCGGTCTCGGGCTCCGCTTCCGGGGTCTGCTCTTCGGACTGGACCTGGCCGGGATCCGTCGGCAAGGCGGTCTGATTCTGTCCGTCTTCCTCCGCGGCGGGTTTCGCGCAGGCGGCGAGGAGCACCGGCAGAAGCGTCAGGGCGGCGAGGAGCTGCTTTTTCTTCATGATCGTACTCCTTTCGTGAATCGCGGATAGATCGCGGCACGGTATGTGCGATATAATTGTAACATGCGGCGGGGGCAAAGTCAACCGGAAATATGCCCTCCCGCGCGCGGATTGTTCGGATTTTGCGGGGAGCAGGCCGGCGGCATCTGCGATTTTGCACAATAGAACGGGATGTCACACGGCGACAATGTCTTTTTTGTCCGAAAATTTGAACGGGAGGAGAATAAAAATCCGCGGAACCCGATTGACAAATCAGGGAGGATGCTGTATACTAAACACAGTTTAAGATTATCTTTTCAAGGAGACTGACATGAAGAAAACACTGAGCCTGATCCTGGCCGCCCTGATGGCTGCGGGGACGCTCGCGTCCTGCTCGGACAACGGTGCGGACAAGGAAGCCGCCGAAACCGGGAACAGCACCGCAGGTACCGCCGAGGCCGTGACGCCGGAGCAGGAGGAGACGGAATGGGTGGATCCCTTCGCGGGGACGGACTTCGGCGGCAGATCCTTCCGCGTTTCCTCCTCCACGGACGAGACGGACGCCACCAACGCGGACATGTTCATCCGCGGCTCCGGCGAGCTGAACGGCGAGAGCGTGAACGACGCCGTATACAACCGGAACCAGAAGATCTCCGAGCTGCTCAACATCAAGTTCGATTTCACGGAGGCGACCTACACCATGTCCAACGCCGAATCCAGCATCAAGGCGCTGGTGGTGGCCGGGGACGACGTGTACGACGTGGTGGCCAACGACATCCGCTCCATGGCCAACCTCTCCCGGGACGGATACATCCACAACATTTACAACGCGCCGATCCTGGATTTCGACCAGAGCTACTGGTACACGGAGGCCATGAAGGACTGCCAGTTCATCGAGGGCGGCATGTACCTCCTGATCGGCGACTACTTCACAGACGCGCTCCAGTCCTGCCACTGCCTCTATCAGAACAAGGACATCCTGACGAACTTCTACGGCTCCCCGGACTACATCAACTCCCTGGTGTTCGAGGGAAAGTGGACCTTTGACGCCATGATCGGGGTCATCACCGACACCAAGCAGGACCTCAACGGCGACGGCCAGATGAAGCAGGGCGAGGACCTCTTCGGGTTTACCTGCTGGGGCAAGTGGGGTTCCATGATCCCCTTCCTGATCGGCACCGACATCAAATTCATCGAGCGCACCGACGACGGCCCGGTTTTCTGCTTCAACAACGAGAGATCCGTCAAGATTCTGGAAAAGCTGAACGAGCTGTTCTACGCGGACGGGGCGCACTCCGATCTGGCGGACGCCTCCGTCAAGACCCTGCAGACCCTGTTCGCCAACGGCATGACCACCCTGGTGGGCTACAACCGTCTGGGCAACCTGGCCAACTTCCGCGAGGTGGAGTTCGGCATGGGCGCTCTCCCCTATCCGAAGCTGGACGAGGACCAGGCCCAGTATGTCACCTCCATGCACGACACCAGCGAGATCGGCGTGATCCTCATGACCCTTCCCCCGGAGCAGATGGAATACGTCTACACCGTTCTGGAGGTGGCCTGCCGCGAAACCAGCCGCATGGTGATCCCGGAGTGGTATGAGAACGGCCTGAAGGTCAAGTACGCAAACGGTCAGGATGACGCCCGCATGATCGACCTGATCCACGACACCATCACCGGTCCCTTCGCCGTCGCCTATGACTCCGCGCTGTCCAACTTCATGCTCCAGACCTGCTTCTCCACGCCCCTCAGCAGCAACAACACCGACTTCGCCTCCGCCTACAAGAAGAGCGAGAAGGTGGGCAACAAGGGTCTGGCGAAGGCCTACGAAAAATTCGCCGAAAACCTGGCCAACGGAAACTGAGTCCGGGAGATCCCCCGGCTCTGCCATCGGAACAAGGAGGATATCAATGGACGCCAACGAAATCGTCGAAAAGATCAAAGCCCTTGTCAAGGAGGGAAACGTCACCCGCCTGCGCATT
The DNA here is from genome assembly GCA_902761695.1 of uncultured Ruminococcus sp. Lineage (GTDB taxonomy): Bacteria > Bacillota > Clostridia > Oscillospirales > CAG-272 > UMGS1696. The sequence goes on along the minus strand of CACWLT010000067.1, from coordinate 3,340 downwards.
CTGAGAGGGGATAACATCATCCTGAACCTTCCCATGACGGTGGGCGTCGCGGGCGGGGTGATCGGTCTTGTGGCCGCGCCCTGGGCCCTGATCCTGGCTGCTCTGGCCACCGTCGGCCTTGACTGCACCGTCGAGGTCGAGAAGGAGGACGGGGAAATCACGGTTATTTACAACGGCAAGAAGGACGAATAAGGCCCGGATCGCTCCGCTTCCGTGATTTCGGAAAAAGCAGGAACGGCGGTGGGCGCAGGGGGCTCCCTTTCACATTCCGATGAACAGCATAGGGTGGGGAAGGGAGCGCTTTTATGCGGATGTCCTCCGTTCGTTCCCAAAGAAAGGAAAATCGTATGACAAACAAGGAACGCATACTGAAAACCCTCCGCTTTGAGCAGACGGACCGGCCTCCCTTCGCCGTGCTGAACGGGCAGATGTGGATCGCGGCCCGGCACGGCCTCACCATGGCGGGACTTCTGGATCTGCCCGACGCCGGCGCGCAGCTGCTGGTGGACGCCTACCGGGAGATCGGCACGGAGATCATGACCTCCGGATGCGCCGCCGCCTGGCCGATGATGGAGGTCATGGGCGGAAAGGTGGAGATGAACGCCATCGCCGCGGAGATTCTGGAGCGCCCCCTTGCCTCCCTGGATGAGATCGGCGATTACGACGTGAATCAGGTCATCGCCGACATGCGGAAGGAGCACTACTATCAGCGGACCCTCGTCCAGATGCGGGAAATGCGCCGGATCGTGGGGGACGAGACCATGATCGGCGGCGGGTTCTTCGGTCCCTTCACCATGGCGGCGCAGATGCTGGGCGTGGAGGACTTCATGGTGGAGCTCATGGTGGGCGAGGAGGAGGACGTCATGAAGACCATCGACTTCGCCGCCGAGATCGTCATCGCCTATCTGGAGGACCTGATCGACTGCGGACTGGATCTCATCACCGTTCCGGAGCCCGCCGCCTCGGGAGACCTGATCCGGCCCTCCGACTTCATGAAGTTCGTGCTCCCTGCCGACGTGAAGGTGCGGGACCGGCTGGCGGAGAGGTGCCCGGCCTATCTGATCCACATCTGCGGGAAGACCGACCAGCTGGTGAAAACCATTGCGGAGACCGGCATGAGCATTTTCTCCGTGGATTCCATCAACATGGTGAAGGCGCAGATGGATTCCGCAGGACGGTGCGCGCTGTTCGGCAATCTGTCCCCGGCACATATCCTCAGTCAGAAGAGTGCGGACGAGGTTTACGCCCTGAGCCGGTCTCTCTGCGAATCCATGAAGCCCTACGGCGGATTTATTCTGGCTCCCGGCTGCGATCTGGCCCCCACCATCCCCCTGGAGAACCTGCAGGCAATGGCAAGGGCCGCGCAGGAAGCCTGAGGCGTCCGACGCTCCTGCCTAGTATAACAGAACGCCCTCCCCCCGTTTCGTCTGTCCGGACAGGATGACGGGGCGGGGAAGGAGCGTTTTTCGTTTATTTGTTGAGGTAAACAAAAAGGAAGGACGGCCGTTCAGCGGGCAGTCCCTCCCGGGAGATATTCCGATTTATACCGTTTCGGCGTTGGCCTCCAGATAGTCGGTGAGAGTGAGGATGGAGGAGATCATGCTGTCGGCGTTTTCCTCGTCCAGATCCCGGCCCACCTCCATGATCATCTCCCGGACGAAGTCCAGGTACTTCCGGTTGGCCTCCTCGCCCGTATCGGTCAGCGTCACGAAGATGACCCGCCTGTCGGATGGGGAGTAATTGCGGGAGACATAGCCCTTCTTCACCAGCACGTTCACCGCCGTGGTCAGGGACGCGGGGGAGAGATGCAGATACCGCGCGATCTCCGCCATGGTGTTCCGGCCGGATCCCCGGAGGCTGGCGACGGCTTCCAGAACATGGAGCTCCCGGATGGACAGATCCTTGGCGCAGGCGCGGCGCAGGCACTGTTCCTCCATGGTCAGCAGATGCAGGGCCGAATGGAGAAAATAGTCGTTGAGTATGTCGATCTGCTTCTTGTTCACGGCGGAACTCCTCCCACGGGCGAATTATTTTTAGGTTGCAAGTATCATATCATATTTACAATTCATAGTCAAGCACGGTGCGGAGGGTTAATTGTTAATTTTTTTGAACCGAATGGATTTTTCACCTGTCCGTCACCTGTTTTTCCGACGTCTGTCACCGCTGCGGGATATGATACGGCGAAAACTTTTTTCGGCAGGACGGAACTTTTTTCCGCTTCCGCCGTCTAAAGAAAAGGGAGCGGCGGCGGTTTTTTGGCCCGATCCGGGAGAGATCCCGAAAATTTGGGGCGTTTTCCCTCTTGCGATATGCCGTCCGCTGTGGTATAATACCATTATGATGTCGTAATATCCCCTTTTCACCGCATCAATTCAACGGAGGTCCACATGAAAAACTTCAAACGCATCCTGTCCCTGCTGCTGGCGGTCGTGATGACCCTCGGCGCGGCAGTGATCGCCGGAGCGGCCGATGTGTCGTTCACCGACGTGGCGAATCACTGGGCATGGACGGGCGGCCAGATTCCCTATCTGGTCTCCAAGAACGTACTGAACGGCTACAAGCAGGCCGACGGCACCTACACCTTCAAGCCGGACGGGGAGGTCACCCGTGCCGAGTTCATCAAAATGCTCGACGAGACCTTCGGGCTGAAGGCGACCGCGTCTGTCCCGTTCAGCGACGTGGCGGACACAGACTGGTTCGCTCCCTACATCGCCAAGGCCGTCGCCCAGGGCTATCTCCTGAACTACGGCACCACCATCAACCCCAACGCGAAGCTCACCCGCGAGGAGGCCATCTCCCTGCTGGTCCGTTATCTGAACCTTTCTCCGGAGTATCTGTCGGTTCCCGATTTCACGGACTACTATTCCATCTCCGAGAATCTCCGGACCTACATCATGGAAGCGGTCACCGCCGGGGTGACGGAAGGCTATCCGGACAAGACCTTCCAGCCCAAGCGCATCCTGACCCGGGCGGAAGCGCTGACCATTCTCTACAGAGCCGCGGGCGCCATTTACAACGGGACCGTTTCCTCCCGTGACTACGGCGCGGCCGGCAGCAACAACACCTTCGTCAGCGCGGGATCCACCGTGATCTCCGACGTGAACTTCGAAGGCCGCAACATCATCACCGAAGGCGCGGAGAGCGGTTCTCTGACCTTCCGGAACTGCAAGTTTATCGGCCCTCTGACCGTTCGCGGCGACGCCGACGTGATCTTCTACAACTGCACCGCAAATGACGTCACCCTGCAGGGCAGCGGCATCTTCTCCCTGCTGGACCGCTCCAAGGTGACCAACCTGCGGGTGGAAAAGGCTGACAGCGTGAACGTCAACTCCGGCACCAC
>CACWLT010000066.1 GCA_902761695.1 uncultured Ruminococcus sp. | reverse complement strand
CGCTATTAAGGATGAGGGTTATGAGGAAACATTATTTTGCGCGGGTGCTGGCTGTTGTAATAATTCTCACGCTGTTTGCGGCGGTTCCGCAGAGGGTGGAGGCGAGGTGAATTTATATGCTCTTAAAAACAATTTTGAAGGGCGCAGCCATTGCGTATGGAGCGCACAAAGTGCATGCCAGTCAAACGAAGAAAATCGAAAAAATCGAGAGAGAAAACCGGGAAATCCTTCAGGCTCAAATGAATGCGAACAACGCAAAATCCCAGCAGGAAATCAGCGCGCTTCGCCAGGAATTGATGAGGCAAAAGGCACAGAATACCCCGGCTAACAATACATACAACATCAATTACACGATCGTGGATAACGAACAGACCCCGACGATCGTCAAGCTTCAGTGTCCGAACTGCGGTGCAAATCTGGAAACGGAAACCGACAAAGAACAATGCTTCTGCGTATACTGCGGCACAAAACTTCTGGTTCACAGTCCGGGTACAAAAACCTACCGGATTGTGGATGAAGCACGAATAAGAGAAGCGGAGCTTATGCAGAACCGGACGCAGTCCACCGTAAGTCCCCCGCCTTCTCAGCGTTACCCTGATTCATTTGAAATCGAAACAGCCAATCAGGAGCGTATTGCTCATGCAGAAAGAGTATCCGGTATTACCGCATGGGTGTTCACGATTATCTGTGCCGTTGCCGGACTTATCCTTCTGGCGGTCAATGTCCCGCTCGGAATTTCATCTCTTACCGTTTCGCTTTTCCTGCTTATCTTTCACTCCAGTATTGTTTCCAATGCAAAAAGTTCAGAAGAAGAAAAAATCATACTTGAGCAGAATACCGGGGCAAGATTTCCCGACAGCTATGGAAATTTCTCTGAAACGCATTATGCGACCTTACTGAGCGCGCTCCAGGGATTGGGTTTCACGAATATTATCTGCGAGAGCATGCATGACATAAAAATCGGACTTCTTAAAAAGCCCGGGCTCATCGAATCCGTCTCTGTGAACGGAACTAAAATTTCTTCCGGTGGAAAGGTTTACCAGTTCGATGCGGTTATCGTAATCACTTATCACGGAAAATAAAAAGCTTTCCTTCGCTCGTACGCCGAACATCTTACATCTTCAACCAACTTGTACCAAGTCTATCATAGTCATCCGTATTCGGGAGGTTAATAATGCCAAAAGAATGCGCTGTCTGCAAGAAGCAGGCTCAGCTCGCCGCTCAAATCACGCGCGGTTCACAAACAGCCACTGTGTTTTTCTGCGAATCCTGCGTGCGCCGTGTGTCTCAAAAGATGCCGGTAACTGTTATCGCATCCGGAGTCAGTTCACTCCCGAAGGGAACCGTTCTTTCTCCAAACAGGTCAGCCCAGCCCGTTGGACAACCGGTAACCCAACCTGTTCCCTCGACCTCCGGCGGGATGAACACAATCAAAAATACAGAACAAGTTCATGCCGATCGTCCCAAGCCGATGTTCTGCGGCGTCTGCGGAACCAGACTTCAGCCCGGCAGCAGTTTCTGCTCTTCCTGCGGCACCCCGGCCGGATCATACACCGCGCCTAAAACGCCGCAGATGTATCAGGGAGACAGCCCTGCCCAGCCCGAACCCCAGAGGCTGCAGCCTGTTCCGACACAGACGGCAGTACCTGTCCCCGCAGTAAACATCCCGCAAAACCAGACTGTCCGGGAGAACCCAAAGCAGCGGAAAAAGGGCGGTGCCCGGGCGTTTGTCAGCGTCATAGTCATCATCGGCATCGTCGTTGTTCTTTTGCATGCTGCCCGAAACATGCCTGACCGTCCATCCGACGCCACCGAACGAAACGTCCGGATGACCGATACTGCCGTTAATTCGGAACCCGTCAAAACAAAGAAAGAAGAAAAAACCCCGGAAACGGTCGCCGCTCCTGAAAGCACAATCGAAAATGATGCTTCGGAGGGCAGTGAACCTTTACCTGATTCCGACAGCACCGTCAAAGAAGATGCGCAGGAGCTGGTAAACGATGTCAACTCGCTTCTCTCGGGTCTCGGTGAAATTCTATCCTCGGCAGCCGATGATGCAAAGGAAGCTGTCTCCTCCGCCGATGACGGCACGTCCTCCCAGATTGTCGACGAGCTGATTGACGAAGCCGTTGACTATATCGCCGAAAAGACCGATCTCGTTATCCGCCCTGAATATAAGGAAGCTATCGACAGCTATGAGGCTTTCTTTGATGAATATGTCGATTTCATGACCCTCTACAGCGAATCCGATAATCCTTTTTCCATGCTGGCCGAATACATGGAGTATATGACCAAGCTCAGCGATTGCATGGAAAAACTTGATGCGCTGGAAGACGATGCTGCCAACAATGCTGAAACGGCTTACTTCCTTGAAGCTCAGCTTCGGATAAACAAAAAGCTGCTTTCCATTTCCGATCCGTGATGTCCATCAGCGAGAACCCCGCTCCGCTCCTGCCGTGTCTATGCGGTTGGAGCGGTTTTTCTTTTGATGGCTCATTTGTAATGCCTGTCCTCCGCAAATCCTCCCCCTCCTGCAGATTCCGCTTGTATTTTCTTCCGGCGGATGGTATAATGGGAGGGAAACGAAACGGAACGAGGTACTTTATGAACTACGCCGAACTGCATTTCAAGGGAAAGCGGATCTCGCTGCTGGGGGCGGGGGTCTCCAACATGCCCCTGGCCGCCATGGCCGCGCCCTGGGCCCGCGAGCTGACCGTGCGGGACAAAAAATCCCCCGCGGAACTGGGGGAGGCCGCCGAAAAGCTCATCTCCCTGGGCGCGCGCCTCATCACGGGAGAGGACTATCTCCGGGGGATCGACGAAGACCTGGTTTTCCGCTCCCCCGGCATCCGGCCCGATCTGCCGGAGCTGAACGAGGCGCGGGCGCGGGGTTCCCTTGTCACGTCGGAGATGGAGCTCTTTCTGAACGAGGGGCCCTGTCCGGTCTACGCGGTGACGGGGTCCGACGGCAAGACCACCACCACCACCCTGACCTCCCTGCTGCTGGACTCCCCTCTGCTCCGGGGGCGGGTCATTCTTGGGGGGAACATCGGGGAGCCCCTGCTCTACCGCATCGACGCGGTGTCCCCCGACGACGTCTGCGCGGTGGAGCTCTCCTCCTTCCAGCTCATGACCGTGGACGCGCCCGTGAAGGCCGCCGCCGTCACCAACATCACCCCCAACCATCTGAACTGGCACACGGGGATGGAGGAATACACGGAGGCCAAGGCGAACATTTTGAAGCACTGCGGCCGGGCGGTGCTGAATTACGACAACGACATCACCCGCGCCCTGGCGGATCGTCTGAAGGGGGACGTGCCTCTCTTCTGGTTCTCCCTCAATCCGCTGCCCGAGGACGCGCTCCGGGCCGGGGACGGGGCTGTCTGGCTGGACGGGGACACGATCTTCTCCGACTTCCCGGGCGAGGGACGGCGGACGGTCATGACCCGGGGGGACATCCGGCTGCCGGGGCTGCACAACACGGCCAACTACATGACGGCCATCGCCCTGACCCACGGGGCCACCACGGACGAGCGGATCCTCGAGGTGGCGCGGACCTTCGGCGGCGTGGAGCACCGGCTGGAGTTCGTGCGGGAGCTGAACGGCGTGACCTTCATCAACGGGTCCATCGATTCCTCCCCCACCCGGACCGCCGCCGCCCTCTCCGCGCTTGCGGGACGTCCGGTGGTGCTGATCGCCGGGGGATACGACAAGCACATTCCCTACGAGCCGCTGGCTGAGGCGGTGCTGGCGCAGGATTCCACGGTGCGGGCCATGGTGCTGACCGGGGACACGGCGGGAAAGATCCGGGCTGCCATGGAGGCCCATCCCCGCTTTGACGAGGCGGTCCGGGACGGTTTCCGGCTGGCGGAGAATCCCGATTTCGACGGGGCGGTTTCGGACGCGGCGTCCCTGGCCCGGCCCGGCGACACGGTGATCCTCTCCCCCGCCTCCGCGTCCTTCGACCATTTTAAAAATTTCGAGGAACGCGGACGGCACTTCAAAGAGCTGGTGCGGGGGATGTAAACAGGCGTCGCGGAGACATCGCGCGGGAGGAAGTATAAAAATGCTGGATTTTAAATCGACGCTGCGGACGCTCTGCGGGATCATGTCGGTCCCGGGCTTTGAGGCGGACGCGGCGGCTGTCATCGGAAAGACCTTTGGCCCGTATTTCGACAGCTTCACGCGGGACGGCGGGCGGAATCAGATATTTTTAAAAAAGTCAACCAAGCCGGGGACGCATCCCCGTCTGATGCTGGACGCGCACTTCGACGAGGTGGGCATGGTGGTATCGGACGTCACGGAGCGGGGCTTTCTGCGCCTCATGCCCGTCGGCGGCATTGACCGGAAACTGCTGCCCGCCTCCCGGGTCCGGGTATATCCGGGCGGATGGGACGGTCCCGCAGTTACGGGCGTGATCGGTTACTGCCCGCCGGAGCTGCTGCTGCCCGGGGAGAAGACGCCCCAGGACTGGGACAGCTTTCTCTGCGACATCGGGTGCACCTCCCGGGACGAGGTTTTTTCCCTCGGTATCGGGATCGGGACGCCGGTGGGCTACATGGAGAACGCGGAGGATCTCTCCCCCGTCCGGATCAAGGGGCGGGGCTTTGACGACAAGGCCTCGGCGGCGGTGCTTCTCTGCGCGGCGGCCAACATCCCGGCGGGAGAGCTGGACTACGATCTGGCCCTGACCCTGAGCGCGGGAGAAGAGGTCGGCGGCGGCGGGGCGAAATCTGCGGCATACGGTCTTATGCCCGATCTGGCCCTGATCGCGGACGTGAACTTCGCGGCGACCCCGGGCGTGGACGGGGAGGAGGGCGGCAAATTCGGCGCGGGTCCCATGATCTCCCTCTCCGCCGTCTGCGACCGTCCCCTGACCAAGGCCCTGCTGGACACAGCGAAGACGCACGGCATCTCCGTCACCACCACGGTGGAGCCCACCTCCACGGGGACCAACGCGTCCTCGGTGGTCTATGCCCGGGAGGGGATCCCGGCGGCGGTGATCGGCGTTCCACTGGGCGGGATGCACTCTTCGGCGGAGGTGCTGGACACCCGGGACGCGGACGCCATGATCCGGCTGCTGACCCTGTTCATGGGCGGCGCGGATCCGGGGCCGATTCCCGAGGAAAAGCCGAAGGAAGAGAATAAAGAGGCTGCGGCAAAGACCGGCGGGGAGGAGAAGGCGCCGGAATCCGGGAAAGAGGCGGAAGATATGCCTCCTCTCCCGGTGAAGCCCCTGGATCCCCGGGCGGATTTCGACACGCTGCTGCGGGAGCTGGCGGAGGAATTCGGTCCCTCCGGATGCGAGGGCCGGGTGGCGGAGAAGATCCGGGGATTCGTCGGAGAATACGCGGACGAGGTGTTCTCCGACCGGCTGGGATCCATCATCGCGGTTCTCCGGCGGCGGATCGATCCGGAGGAATACGACGCTCTGCGGGAGCCCGTCTCCGGGAACGCCCCGGACTGCGGCCGCCTGGCGCTCTTCGCCCACATGGACGAGGCCGGATTCATGCTGCGCCAGCCCGACGGGGACGGCTATCTGCATCCCGCAGCTCTGTCCGCGAAGGAGCCCATGGTGCTCAACGGGGAGGACGTATGGGTCGGAAACGAGGAGCGGCTGACGGCGGGATACTTCGGCGTGAAGCCCGCGCATCTGGGCGGCTCCGGGGATTTTGACGCGCTGTACGTCGACATCGGCGCGGAGAACGGAGACGAGGCGGAAAAGCGGGTGAAGAAGGGAGATTTCGGCGCATACCGGACGTCCCTGCGGAATCTGGGCAGCCGCCGCGTGACGGGCAAAGCGCTCTCCGGACGGTGGGGCTGCGCGGTCCTTTTGGATCTTGTGCGGAGGCTGAAAACGGAGGAGGCGGCGCTGCCCTTTGACTGCTGCTTCGTCTTCACGACCCGGGAGCTGATCGGGGGATCCTCCGCGCCCGCCGCCGCATACCGGATCGGAGCCGACGCCGCCTTCATCCTCGACGGGTTGGCCGCGGACGACATGCGGGAAAGCGCGGATAAGCGGTACGGCGCGGGGTGCGAACCGGGCTCCGGCGTTTCCGTCCCCTACATGGACCGGGGCGTGATCTTCGACCGGGAGCTGACGGCGTATCTGTGCGAGACAGCGAAGGCGCAGGGCATTCCGGCGTCCCCCTACCGCTTCGCCGCGCCCGCATCCGACGGAGGGGCCGTCAACCGCTCCGGGGAGGGCGTGCGCTGCACCATGATGGGTCTGCCGGTGCGGAACCGTCTGACGGCGGGAGAAGTGATGGACCGCGCGGATCTGGCGGCGGCACGCGAGCTGGCGTATTTCGCCGTCATGGGGCTTGGGGAAAGGTAAGGTCCGCGATACGGACAGAAAGTATACAGGAGTGAGAAAACTATGTTCAACCTGATCAGAAAGCTATGCAGGCCCCTGTCCGTTTCGGGACGGGAGGAGACAATCGCCGGGGTCATCGCGGAGGAGATCGCGCCGTATGCGGACGCCGTCTCCCTGGACGCGATGGGAAATCTCACGGCGTTCAAGGCGGGATCGGCTCCGGACGGGGAGCGGAAGAAGATCATGTTCGCGGCTCACATGGACGAGATCGGCTTCATGGTATCCTTCATCGAGGAGAACGGCTTCGTCCGGTTCCAGACGCTGGGCGGGATCAATTTCGCCTCCGCGGCCTTTACCCGGGTCGTGTTTGAGGACGGTACCCGGGGCGTGCTGGTTCCGGAGACCGGCGTGGGCGCGGGGGATTTCCGCCAGGAGAAGTTTGTTATAGACATCGGTGCGAAGAACCGGCGGGAAGCAGAGCGGAAGGTCGCCGTGGGGGACACCTTCGCGGTGGAATCGGACGTGATCCGGCTGTCGGGGAGGCGGATTGCGGGGCGGCCTCTGGACGACAGGGTCGGCTGCGCGGTGCTGGTTGAGGCGGCGAAGCGTATGGCGGAATCCGGAAAAGTCCCGCGGAACGACATTTACTTCTGCTTCACCGTACAGGAAGAGGTGGGATGCCGGGGCTCGAAGACGGCGGCTTACACGGTACAGCCCGACATCGGCATCGCCATGGACGTGACGGCCACGGGGGACACGGTCGGCGCGAAACCCATGGCGGTCTCCCTGGGCGGCGGCGCGGCGGTCAAGATCAAGGACTCCTCGGTGGTCTGCGACCGGGAGGTGGTCAAAATGATGAAGGACCTCTGCGAGGCGCAGGGCATCCGGTACCAGACGGAGGTGCTGGCGGCGGGAGGCACGGACACCTCCTCCATGCAGGCGGCGGCATCCGGTGCCCGGGCGGGGTGCATCTCCATTCCGTGCCGGTACATTCATTCCAGCGTCGAGACGGTGGATCTGGACGACGTTGAGGCCTGCGTGCGCCTGACACAAGCCATCGCGCTGCAGTGAGGGGCGCCGGAATACGCCTTGACATACGGGGCGGATTCCTGTATAATGGGACGAATCTATTTTAAAACCGGAGGACTAATCATGAAAAAAATCACCGACACCGTTTTCTATGCCGGTGTGGACGACCGGAGCATCGATCTGTTCGAGGGACAGTACCGGGTTCCGGAGGGCATGAGCTACAACTCCTACGTGATCGTGGACGAAAAAATCGCCGTCTTCGACACCGTGGACGCCCGCTTCGGCCACGAATGGCTGGACAATCTGGCGGAGATCCTGGGGGACCGGAAGCCGGATTATCTCATTGTCCAGCACATGGAGCCGGACCACTCCGCCAACATCCGGATCTTCAAAAACGTCTACCCCGACGCCTGCGTGGTGGGGAACCAGAAGACCTTCGCCATGATGAAGCAGTTCTTCGGGAACGACTTCGAGGACTGCCGTCTCGTCGTGAAGGACGGGGACACTCTCTCCCTGGGCGCGCACGACCTGACCTTCGTCTTCGCCCCCATGGTGCACTGGCCGGAGGTCATGGTGACCTACGACGCGGCGGACAAGCTGCTCTTCTCCGCGGACGGCTTCGGCAAGTTCGGCGCGGCCGGCGGGGACTTCGCGAAGCCCGAGGACGACTGGGCCTGCGAGGCGAGACGGTACTACTTCGGCATCGTGGGCAAGTACGGCGCCCAGGTACAGGCTCTGTTGAAGAAGGCGGCGGCGCTGGACATCGGAAAGATCCTGCCCCTCCACGGTCCGATCCTCTCCGAAAACCTGCCCTACTACCTGAATCTCTACAACCTCTGGTCCTCCTACACCCCGGAGACCGAGGGGATCCTTGTGGCCTACACCTCCGTCTACGGCAACACGAAGAAGGCGGCGGAGCTCACGGCGGAAAAGCTGCGGGAAAAGGGCTGCCCGAAGGTGGTGCTGACCGATCTGGCCCGGTCCGACTGGGCGGAGAACGTGGAGGACGCCTTCCGCTACTCCAAGCTGGTGCTGGCGACCACCACCTACAACGCGGACATCTTCCCCTTCATGCGGCAATTCCTGGAGCATCTGACGGAGCGCAACTTCCAGAAGCGCACGGTGGCCGTCATCGAGAACGGCACCTGGGCGCCCCAGGCCGCGAAGGTGATCCGCTCCATCTTCGAGAAGTCGAAGGATCTGACCTTCGTCGGTCCCGTGGTGACCATCAAATCCGCCATGACGGACGACAACAAGGCGCAGATTGAGGCTCTCACGGACGAGCTCTGCCGGGAATACGTGGCGCAGTCCTCGGACAAGGCCAACAAGAGCGACATGACCGCCCTGTTCCGCATCGGCTACGGTCTCTACGTGGTGACCTCCAACGACGGCAAGCGGGACAACGGGCTCATCGTCAACACGGTCTCCCAGGTGACCAACACGCCGAACCGGGTGGCGGTCTGCATCAACAAGCAGAACTACTCCCACCACGTCATCAGGCAGACGGGTGTCATGAACGTGAACTGTCTCTCCGTGGACGCGCCTTTCTCCGTCTTTGAGCGGTTCGGCTTCCAGAGCGGCCGGAGCGTGGACAAGTTCGAAGGGCAGGAGGTACTGCGGTCCGACAACGGACTGGTATTCCTGCCGAAGTACATCAACGCCTTCATGTCCCTGAAGGTGGAGAGCTATGTGGATCTGGACACCCACGGCATGTTCATCTGCACGGTGACGGAGGCGCGGGTCCTCTCCGACCGGGACACCATGACCTACACCTACTATCAGGACAACGTAAAGCCGAAGCCGCAGACCGAGGGCAAGAAGGGCTGGGTCTGCAAGGTCTGCGGATACGTCTACGAGGGCGAGGAGCTGCCGGAGGACTTCGTCTGCCCGCTGTGCAAGCACGGAGCGGCGGATTTCGAGCCGATAAGCTGAAATAACAGAAAACGCGGCTTGTTTCCTATGTAACATCCCCGCACGGTTATGCGGCGGTTTCTTAGGAAATGATTAAAGTTTCCCGACATTTGTGAAATCCCGTTGACAGAGGGCGGCGGTATGTGCTATAATGACAGTGCGCCGGCTGACGGAGGCGGGATTTTTCCCTGCGCTCCGGGGCGGCGGGTATTATTGCCATTTGGGCTGCTTTATTTCCGGAACGGATCCTTTGGGCCTGTTCCGCCGTCTGCCGAGGGGGATGATCATGCTCTTTCTGTTTCTCTCCGCGTTCCCCTCACCGCCCGACGCGGACGCAAGCCTCCGGGATGTGAACGTTCGGGAGGAGGAAATCCCGTCCGGGTCCTCATCGGGCGGCGGGCCGGGGGACGAGGAGGTTCTTCGGCTGGTAGAGCGGGCAAAGGCCGGAGACGAGGACGCCTTCGCCTCCCTGGTGAACCAGTACGAGCGGTTTGTATACAACGCGGCCTGCCGGATTCTGTCCGCCTCCGCGCAGCCGCTGGACATGGCCGAGGACGTTTCGCAGGAGACTTTTGTGAAGGCCTGGCGCAATCTGGGCAAATTCCGAGGCGACTGCACCTTCTCCACGTGGCTCTTCCGCATCGCCGTCAACTGCGCCAAGGACGCCGTCCGGTCCGCCGCGAGAAGGCCCGCCGCATCCCTCTCCTTCGCGGGGGAAGAGGATGAGGACGGCGCGTCGGAGTGGGACATCCCCGTCACCTCGGGGGACACGGTTCCGGAGGAGGCGGTGGAGGCCCTCCCGGAGGATCAGCGGCAGGTGGTGGTCATGCGCGATCTCTCCGGCCTGCCCTATCAGGAAATCGCCGACACGCTGGGCATCGAGCTGGGCACAGTCAAATCCCGGCTGAACCGGGGGCGCGCAAATTTAAAAACAATTCTGGAAAACGGGAACTTTTTGTGAGTCTCCGGCGTCTAATGCATGACAGCCGGAGATTTTTATAATGCGACAGCAAGCCTGCCGCTGGTTTTCAGGCGTGCATCTGACGAAACCCTCGATA
>CACWLT010000065.1 GCA_902761695.1 uncultured Ruminococcus sp. | reverse complement strand
TGGCGAATTCCTGCACATGGTAGATGCTCTCGTCAAACTCGTTCCGCATGTCCTCAAAATAGCGGGTGTCCGCCAGATAGAGGTAGTTTTTGCTCATGTAGAAGGTGTTTCCCGCGCCGAGGATGCTGAGGGAATCCTCCATCTGACGGCCGGTCACGTCGTAGCGGGCCACCACGGTATAGCTGGAATCCTCGGTGGTCTCGGGCCAGCAGATTCGGTCAGGCGCAACGGGCTCGGCAACGCCCCCGCGGTACAGGGACGGCACGTAGTCGGCGGGATTTTCCTCGGCGATGTCGTACCACCGGTAGCTGTACTGGTTGGTGATGAGGTAGAGCTTGCCGTCCATGAGGCGGCTGGACTGGTAGTAGCCGTCCTGGCCTTCGGAATTCGTCAGCACGGGATTCGTGCGGTCGGAGATATCGTAGAAGTCCGCCAGCACGTAGGACTTGTCCTCGTAGCGCCACTCCCCGTTCACCTCTCCGCTGGCGTATTCGCTGCAGTTGGAGAGGACCACGGCGGTGTCGCCAAGGATGAACATTTCCATGGGGCTCTTCCAGCTGCTGTACTCGGAGTTCCCGGCGTCGGCCCAGTCCCAGGTATTCTTGTAGTACAGGGTATCGGCTTCGTTCCCGGCGGTGGTGCGGGAGATCAGGGCGGTGTCGGCTCCGGCAGCGGTGTAGATGCGGAGCTCGTTGTCGAAGAGGGCGTAGATGTACGTGCCGTCGGTCTTGACGATATCCGCCTCGTCGATGCCCTGCACCTGGGTGTTGGTCTCGGAGTAGTCGGCTCCGGCTTCCATGGCGGCTTCGGGCGCGGCGGCCTTCTCAACCGCGAAATTGCCTGCGGTGTCGGCAGCCATGGGCTCGGGTGCGGGCGCTTCCACCATGGCCTCCTCCGCAACGTCTTCATCCACCGCCATGCCGCTCGCGTAGTAGCGTCCGTAGCCTCGGTTATTATGCACGGTTAGCTTTTTATAGACCTCGGCGTAGGAGGCGGGCTGCACAATGGAGATTGTTTTTGACAAGGCGGTGAGTTCCGGCGCGGCGGGATCCGTGCCCGGGGCTTCCGTTTCAACAGGGGCTGTTTCAGCGGGATCGGTCCCGGCGGGGTCGTTGTCGGCGGACTGGCTCACGGCGGGTGCGGTCTCGTCCGGTTCCTCCGATCCGGAAGGTTCCGTCTTCGCGCAGGCCGAGAGCAGCAGCGCGGCAAGGATCAGGGCGCTCAGTCGTTTCATGGTCTTCATTCTTTCAATGTCCTCCGTTTTCGTCTTTCTGTCCATTAGACGGCGGAGAGTGAAAAAAGTTCCCCGAAAAAACAAAAAATCGGGAAAGAGCGGGTTGGAACTCTATCCCGATGGGAGCTATTATCAGGTCTCAAACCCGGCGAACTGGTTCTGGTACAGGTTGTAGTACACGCCCTGCTTTTCCAGAAGCTCGTCGTGGTTGCCGGACTCCATCACGCGGCCGTCCTGCATGACGATGATGATGTCGGCGTCGCGGATGGTGGAGAGGCGGTGGGCGATGATGAGGCTCGTGCGGTTTTTCATGAGCGCCACCATGGCCTGCTGGATGTGCATCTCGGTCCGGGTGTCCACGGAGGAGGTGGCCTCGTCCAGAATCAGGATCTTCGGATCCGCCAGAACCGCCCGGGCGATGGCCAGAAGCTGGCGCTGCCCCTGGGAGAGGTTGGATCCGCCCTCGGCCAGGACGGTTTCGTAGCCTTCCGGCAGACGATTGATGAACTCGTCGGACTCGGACATATCGGCGGCGTGCTCCAGTTCCTCGTCCGTGGCGTCCAGGCGGCCGTAGCGGATGTTATTGCCGATGGTATCCCGGAAGAGGACCGTATCCTGCAGCACGATGGCGATGGCGCGGCGGAGGGTTGCCTTCGGGATGTCGTTGATGTTGACGCCGTCGATGCGGATCTCGCCGGAGTCCACGTCGTAGAAGCGGGTCAGGAGGTTCACCACGGTGGTCTTGCCGGAGCCGGTCGCGCCAACCAGAGCGATCTTCTGGCCGGGGCGGACGGTGAGGCTGAAGTCGTGGAGGACCTGCTTGCCGGGGATGTAGGAGAAGTTGATGTTTTTGAACTCGATCTCGCCGCGGATGCCCTCCACGGTCATGGGATCCCTGCCCTCGTCCAGCTCATCCGGAGTCTCCAGAATGGCGAACACGCGCTCCGCGCCAGCCACAGCGGTCAGGAGGGTGGCGTACTGGTTGGCGATCTGGTTGATGGGGAAGGTCAGCTGGCGGGAATACTGGAGCACGGCCTGGATCGAACCGGGCTGGATGATGCCCTTCATGGACAGGTACGCGCCGTAGGCCGCCACCAGCAGATAGTTGACGTTATTGATGATATTGTTGACCGGACCCATGATGCCGCCCCAGAGGTTGGCCTGGATGGAGCACTTCCGGAAGTCCTCGCTGATCTCGGCGAACTCCCGGCAGGCGTCTTCCTCCTTGCCGTAGGCCATGACGGTCTTGTAGCCGGTGACCATCTCCTCCACCTGGGCGTTCATCTTGCCCAGAAGGACCTGCCGCTTCACGAAGTACTTCCGCATGAAGGAGGAAAGCTTCATGGAGCAGAACACCGTCAGGGGGATGGTGATGAGGGTGACCAGCACCACGGACCAGTGATAGCTGAGGAGCATGACCAGGGACAGGACCAGGGTCAGCACCGCGGAGATCAGGGAGGTCAGGGAGCCGGAGATGGCGCCCGACACGTTGTCCACATCGTTGGTCATGCGGGACATGATGTCGCCGGAGGGATGGGTGTCCGTATAGGAGATGGGCAGGTAGGAGATCTTCCGGAACAGATCCTGCCGGAGGGTATACACCGTGGTCTGGGAAATCTTCGCGGAAGCAAAGCCCTGGAACAGCTGAATGACCGCTGAGGCGAAATACACGATGCCCATGAGGACGAGGGTCCGGACAAGGGCGTCGAAGTCCACCTCCACCCGGCCGTCCGTCAGGGTCATGGCGTTCATGGCGTCGCCCTGAAGACGGGGACCCATGGCGTTCAGAACGGAGGAGACGACGGTGGTGAGCATGATGAGGAACACCAGCCATTTGCTCTTTCCGATATACCTGAGGAGCTTGCCCACGGTCTGGCGGAGGTTCTTCGGCTTTTCCCGGATCATGCGTCCGGCGCCGGGGCCGCGCACCTCGGAGTTGTTCTTCTTCATCATCTGACGGAGCTCGTCCGCCGTGGGTTCTTCCTCTTCCTTTTTGTCCTTCTTCCCTTCCGCGCCGGGGGCGTTTTCGGGAGCGGGCGCGTTTTCTGCCAGGATGTCTTTCTTCTTATTCTTCTTATCCGCCATTATTCCGCGCCTCCTTCGTTGTTTTTCATCTGGGAGCTGTAGATATCCCGGTACGCCGCGCTGGTCTTCATCAGGTTGTCGTGGCTGTCGAAGGCCGTGATCCTGCCGTTTTCGATGACGGCGATGCGGTCGGCGTGCATGACGGAGGCGATGCGCTGGGCGATCATGATGACGGTGGTATCGGCGAACTCCTCGTTCAGGGCCCGGCGCAGCTTCGCTTCGGTGCTGAGGTCCAGGGCGGAGGTAGAGTCGTCGAAGATAATGATCTCAGGATGGCGCAGGACCGCCCGGGTGATGGCGATGCGCTGCTTCTGGCCGCCGGACAGGGACGCGCCCCGCTCGGCCACGTAGGAGGTATAGCCCTCCTCCATTTTGGAGACGAATTCGTCGGCCTGGGCGACCTTCGCGGCGGCCACGATCTCGTCCATATCGGCGTCGGTCTTGCCCCAGCGGATATTCTCGTCCACGGTGCCGGAGAACAGCTCGCTCTTCTGGAGGACGAATCCGATCCGGCTGCGGAGGGCGTGGAGATCCCAGTCCCGGACGTTGACGCCGTCCACGTAGACGCTGCCGTCAGTGGTGTCGTAGAAGCGGGGAATCAGGTTGACCAGGGAGGACTTGCCGGAGCCGGTGGCCCCGATGACCGCCACGGTCTCTCCGCGCTTCACCTCGAAGGAGATATTGTCCAGGACGTTGTCGCCGGACGCGCCGGGATAACGGAAGGACACGTTCTCAAAGCGGATGGTGCCCGTTTCGGCGGCTTCCCTCTCCGCGCCGGAGACGATGGTGGGATCGGCTTCCAGCACCTCGCGGATACGGTTGGCGCAGGCCTTGGACCGGGCGATCTGCTGGAACATGAAGGACATCATCATGACGGAGGAGAGCACCTGGGTGATGTACTGGGCCGCGGCCATGACGTCGCCCACGTTGACGGCCTTTGCCTGGACCTGGAGGCCGCCTATGTAGATGATGGCGATGACGGCGCCGTTCATGACCAGGGACATGGCCGGGAAAATGGCGGACATGATATAGCTGACCCGGAGGTTGGTGCGGCGGAAGTCGTCGTTGGCGGCCTCGAAGCGGGCGATCTCATGCTCCTCCCGGGTATAGGCCTTCACCACGCGGGCGCCGGTGACGCTCTCCTGCACGACGGAGTTGACGCGGTCCAGCTTCTCCTGCACCACGGTGAAGATCGGGACGGCCTTGATGACCATGATGAGCACGATGAGCAGCACCAGGGGCAGGGCGACCACGACCACCAGGGCGAAGTTGACGTTTAAGGTCAGGCACATGACGATGCCCATGATGAAGAAGATGGGCGCGCGGACGAACATGCGCAGGATCATCATGACGAAGTCCTGGAGGGTGGTGATGTCGTTGGTCAGGCGGGTCACGAGGGAGCCGGTGGTGAAGCGGTCCGTCTGCTCCAGGGACAGGGACATGACCTTATTGAAGGCGTCCACGCGGATGTCGCTGCCGAAGCCCTGGGAGGCCACGGAGGCGGTATAGCAGCACATGATGCCGCAGAAGCCGCCGAACGCCACAAGCAGGATCATCTTCACCGCCGTGATCAGGATGAAGCGCATGACATCCGGGTCCACGTCGCCGGTGATGCCGGTTTCCACCACCTTATTGACGATGCCGGCCATGAGCTTCGGCTGCATCAGGTCCACGATGACCTCGCCGGCCATCATGAGGGGGGACACCACGGCGAAGAACCAGTATTTTTTCAGGTAGGAGACAAGGCTGACTTTCTTCAAGGCTGTACTTCCTCCTCTGTTTCATCGGAGAGGTTTTCCCTGATCTTCAGAAGGAGGCGGATCAGGGTCTCCAGTTCTTCGGCGGACATGCCCCGGCTGGCCCGGGCTTCCTCCTCCCGGATGGCACGGCGGATCCGCTCGTCGATCTCCCTGCCCTTCTCCGTCAGGAAGACGCGGGTGGCCCTCAGGTCGTATTCGTCGGTCTTGCGGCTGACGTAGCCCTCCCGCTCCAGCTTCTGCAGGGCCACGCTGGTGGTGGGCGCCTTCAGGCCGGTGGCGTTGGCCAGATCCAGCTGGGTCACGCCGTCACGCTTGGCCAGTTCCATCAGGATCAGCTGTCCGGACCGCTGGGAGACGGGATGCTCCACGCCGCGCTTGTTCTTGATGTTGTCCCACATGAGGTGGCTGACCTCGTTCACCAGCATCATGGGGGCGCTCCTGTAATCCTTCCGGCCGGATTCGCTGTCCGGGCCCTTTCCGTTTACCTTCAGATTCATGGCCGCCGCGCTCCTTCTTGATTCAGCGTTAAATTATTTACCTGTAAATTATATCACCGCCGGGCGGGGCCGTCAAGGATAATTGGATAATCTTAGTTTATTTGTAAAGGTCAACAAAAATCAGACGCGGCATTCTCATACTCACTGTGCACTGTGTTTTTATGCATGTTTCCGTATACACACAAAAAATGCAGAACCGGTCCCCTGCGCCTCAGGGTCCGGGCATGCGGGATGGGACGGCAGCGGAACGTCCGAAGCCCGGTTCTGCCGTGCTGCCTCCGGTTCAATCCCGTTTTTTCATGCGGAAGAGGAGGCGGGCCATAGCGTCCCGGTTCCAGGGGATCAGGGGCCAGAGGTAGCGGCGGCGTCCGTCCATGGTGCGGTTGGAGACGGCCAGGAGAAAGGCGGTCAGGATCCCGGCGGCAAATCCGGGCCAGTCAAAGGCGGCGGTGAGGAGCAGGGTCAGCATCCGGAGGAACTTGAAGGCATAGCCCAGCTCGTAGGAGGACTGGGTAAAATTGGCGATGGCGACGAAGGCCATATACAGGATCACATCCGGAGAAAGCCAGCCTACGGTCACGGCGAAATCCCCCAGAAGGAGGCCGCCCACCACGGACAGGGAGGAGGCCAGCACGTCCGGGGTATTGAGGGAAGCCAGCTTCAGGCCGTCCAGGGCGAACTCCGTCACGATGAGCTGGAGGAGGATGGGCAGGTCCCCGGGGTCGTGGGGGATGAGGAAGCGGAGCATGGGGGGCAGAAGATCCGCGTGCTTCATGGCCAGAAGCCAGAGGGGGGTGACGATCATGGTGAGCCAGAAGATCAGGTGGCGCAGGATCCGGAGATAGGTCCCGGTCAGGGGGGAGAAGCAGAAGTCATCGGTCTCCTGCAGGAAGTGGAAGAGGGTCACGGGGAAGAGCATGGCCTCGGGGGTATTGTCGCAGAGGACAACCACGCCGCCCTCCAGAAGGGACGCCGCCGCCGTATCGGGACGCTCGGTGGTCCGCAGCTTCGGGAAGGGGTTGAGCCAGCCCCGGGGACAGAGGGCCTCCGCCATGGACTGGTGGCCGAGGACAAGGGAGTCCGTCCGCATGGCCGCAATGCGCGCCGTCAGGTCCCGGACATAGGCGGCGTCAGCTCTCCCCTCCATCCAGAGTACCGCCACGTCCGTCCGGGTGCTCTCTCCGGCCCGGATGCGGCGGGCGGTGAGGGCGGGGGTGCGGATGCGGCGGCGGATGAGGGAGACGTTGGTGAGGATATTCTCCACGAAGCCGTCCCGGCTGCCCCGCATGACCTTGTCGTTCTCGGGTTCCTCGGAATCCCGGACGGGGTAGGAGCGGAGGTCGGCGATGAGGGCATCGGGTCCAAAGGCGTCGCAGAACACGGCGGTGCATCCGCTGAGGACGGCTTCCGCGAGGATGTCGAAGGAGCGGGCGGTCTTCACCTGCGCGGCGGGGAGGCGGGCTTCGGCGAAACGGGCGGCGTCCCCTTCCCTTCCGGAGCCACAGTCCCCGGGGGCGGTCAGGGAGCCGATGAGCTTCTCCAGGGATTCGGGGCGGGTCAGGCCCTCCAGCGTCCAGACATGCAGGCGGCGGTCCCCGTTTATCAGGCTCCGGGAGAGGAGGTCGAAGGACTTCTCCTCACGGAGCAGGGCGGAAAATCGGGCGGTATCCTCGTCGAAGCGTCCCGTCAGGGTTTCGTTCGGGTCGATAAGCATGAAAAAACCATCCTTCGGAGAGTGTCGTATTCTCCTTGAAGGATGGTCGGGGTATACAGAGGATATTCACCCGCGGGGGGGATTTTTGAAAAACTGGTAATAGTAGCAGGGGATCATGCCGTTGTAGAGCTTGCGGATCTTATCGGCGCGGCGTCCGTAGAGCTTCTGGAAGTTCTCGCTCTGGGTGATGACGTAGATCTGCCAGCGGTCCAGACGGGAGAATGCCTGCCCCATGGCGCGGTAGAGGTCGTCGGCTTCCTCGCGGGTCAGAAGCCGGTCGCCGTAGGGGGGATTGGTGACGATTGTCCCGCGCCGTCCTAAGGTATCGATATCCAGAGCGTCCATGACGAAGGTATTGACGGCGGATTTCACTCCCGCTCTTTCGGCGGAGGCTGCGGCGATTTCCACACAGCGGGGATCAATGTCGGTGGCGTAGGCCTCAAAGCCGCTGTCGGTCAGGATCTCCGCTTCGGCCTCCTCCCGGGCGTCCTTCCAGGAGGCGGCGGGAAAGGCGGAGATGGATTCGGCAGCAAAGGAACGCTTCAGGCCGGGAGCGATACGGCGCATCTGCATGGCGGCTTCGATGGCGACGGTGCCCGATCCGCAGAAGGGATCCCACAAAAGGACATCCTCTCTTGGGCGGGCCAGCTTCACCATAGCGGCGGCGAGGGTTTCCCGGATGGGAGCCTCCACGGTCTCGGGACGATAGCCGCGCTTATGGAGGGGGACGCCGGAGAGGTCGATCATGAGGTTGGCGCGGTCCTTGAAGATAAAGAACTCGATGCGGACGCGGCTTCCGGTCTCGGGCAGGCGGGTCAGGCCGTAATGCTCGCCCAGGCGGACGGAGACGGCCTTCTTGATGATCTTCTGGCAGTCGGGGACGGAGAAGAGGGCGCTCTTCACGCTGTGTCCGGTGACAGGGAACTCGTCATCCCGGCCGATGAAGTCTTCCCAGGGGAGGTCCTTTGTGCCGTCGAAGAGGGCGGTGAAGGTGGGAGCGTCGAAGGTGCCGAGGTTGAGATAGAGGCGCTCGGCGAACCGGAAGCGGACGCTGGCCCGGGCACAGGCGGAGGAATCTCCCTCGAAGGTGACGCGGCCGTCGATATTCTCGGTGCGGCGGCATCCCAGAGCCTCAATCTCCTCGCCGAGGAAGCCCTCCAGTCCGAAGAGGCAGGCGGCGGTATAGCGGTAAGTGGACATGTCAGGTCTCCCCTTCTCCGCCCTTCTGTCTGGGGGCGGGCGCTTTCGGCAGGGTGAAGGAGAAGCGGCACCACTGGCCGTACTCGCTTTCCACCCTGATCTGTTCGTCGTGGGCTTCGATGATGGTGCGGGAAATATACAGGCCGAGGCCGACGCCGGTCTTGTCCAGCCCGCGGCTCTTGTCGCTCTTGTAGAAGCGGTCGAAGACGTAGGGCAGGTCCTCCGGTGCGATGCCGACGCCCTCGTTGAATACGCTGACGGTGACCTTGCCGCCGGTTTCATGGACGGAGAGGATATACTTTCCGCCGGTTTTCGAGAATTTGATGGCGTTGTCGCAGAGGTTGTAGAGGACCTGGTGGATGGCGTCCACGTCGGCGTTGACGTACATATTGTCGCGGTCGGCGTCGAACTGCACGTCCAGCTGCTTCTCCTCCAAGCGCTTCTCAGAGGCGATGATGATCTGGCGGCCCATTTCGCAGATATCCATGGGGACCTTGTTGAACTTCCGCTCGCCGGCCTCGATCTTGGTCAGGTCCAGAAGGCTGGACACGAGACGGGAGAGGCGCAGGATCTCGGAACGGATGACCTCCAGGTAATGGGGGACCTTCTCCTTGGGGATGGTGCCCTGCAGGATCATGTCGATAAACCCTGAGATGGTGGTCATGGGGGTGCGGAGGTCGTGGGAGATATTGGCCAGGAAGAGGCGTCTGGTTTCCTCGCTGTGCTGGAGGGTGGAGGCCATATGGTTGAAGGCCACGGCCAGCTCCGCCACCTCGTCGTTCCCGCTCTCCGGGACGCGGACGTCAAAATGGCCGTTCTCGAACTCCTTCACGGCGCGGCTCATGGAGCGGAGGGGGGAAACCAGCCGTTCGGTGATGAAATAGACGGCGATGAGGGCGGCCAGCATGAGCCACAGGGAGGACATGACCATGGTGCGGATCATGGATTCCAAGAGCTCGTCCATATCGGAGTTGGAGGTGGTGGCCATGACGGATCCCACCAGGCGGCCGTCCTTGGCGGCGATGGGCTGGATGGCGACGCGGTGCTTTTCCTCGAAGAAGCCATCCAGGGTGCCGTTTAAGGTAATTTTCCCGGCGGGAGTCAGCTGCTCCACGATGCTCTGAGGATAACGGAGGCTGCCGGACTCGTCGATATAGTCGGCGTCGGCGGTATAATCGCGGGATCGTTCGGATCCGCCCACCAGCTTGACCGCCCCTTCCCCGTCGGCGATGAAGAGGACCACGTCGTCCACCGAGGCCACCATGGCGTTGAGGACGGGCTTCAGGAGGTGGACCGAATGGTTCAGGTAATCGCTGAAGCTGGCCTCGCCGCTGGTGGGATAATCGCGGACGATATAATCCGAGACGGTATAGGCGATATTGCCCAGGGTCCGGGTCTTATTATTCTCGTCGTAGATATTCACCAGGGTGGTGATGATGGTGACGGAGAGAAGGATGGAGACGATATTGATGAGCATGAAAGCGGAGATATATTTGGTGAAGACACTTCTGAACATCTGAATAAGGTAGGAAACGCTTCGCGTTTCCGGAATAATGTCCCTGCGCGGGACGGGCGCGGGGGAGGGACACCATCTCTGGCCGAAGGTGCCCCTCCCCCGAGGGTCCCCCTTGGCCGGGGAGCATAATCCTGACAGCTCACGTCTGTAACAGAGTTTGAATGTTTATCACAGGTCCTCGCGCGGACCACGGTGCGTCAGTTGTAACATGCGTGAAATCCCATCGGAGATGGAATTTCACGGTTTCCTCGGGGACCTCGGAAACAGCGATCGAAGCGCGCATGGCAGGGGACGCGGTGGAGTTTGGCGAAAAAAGAGGGGCAGTCTCGCGGC
>CACWLT010000064.1 GCA_902761695.1 uncultured Ruminococcus sp. | reverse complement strand
TAAATGAGGAAGATAAGCAGCAGAACCACGCCGGTCCAGCGGGCAAATCCGCCGAAGACATAGGCGTTGAAGAGGTAGAAGGCGGCGGAGACGAAGAAGAAGATCACCGGGGTTTTCAGGGACTTCCGGTCCACCTTCCCGGGCTTCACGGCCACGGTCAGGGCGGCGATGAGGGCGGTGTTGCAGATCACGGATCCGATGGCGTTTCCGTAGGCGATTCCGCCCGCTCCCTTGACGGCGGAGGCGGAGGAAACCATGACCTCCGGCAGGGTGGTGCCGATGGAGACCACGGTGGCCCCCACGATGATCTCCGGAATATGGAAGCGGCGGGCGATGCCGGTGGCGCCGTCCACAAACCAGTCGCCGCCCTTGATCAGCAAAAGCAGCCCCAAAAGGAAGAGAAGCACGGGAACAAACATTTTTAGAATCTCCTTGTTTTTTATTTTCGGATGATTTGTGAAGCGGAGAAACGCAGCTTTTTCACAGCAGGGACTTCACGAAGATCTCGATGCCGATGGCGATGAGGATGAAGCCCCCCAGGACGGAGGCGCGTCCTGCCAGCTTTGTGCCGAAATGCCGTCCCAGCCGCACCCCTCCAAGACAGATGACAAAGGTGACGGCGGCGATGACCAGGGAGGCGCACAGGGCGGCCCGCCAGTCATAGGAGGCGATGGTGAAGCCCACGGACAGCGCGTCAATGGAGGTGGCCACGCCCTGAACGAAGAGGATCCACGGAGTCAGTACCCCCGTTTTTCTCTCCTCCTCCGCCATGGCTTCCTCCCGCACTCCGCCCCGGTCCCGGATCCCCTCGAACACCATCTTGCCGCCGATCCAGCAGAGAAGGAGCAGGGCGATCCAGGGGATGAAGGGCTCGGCGCTTTTGAAAAGCTCCACCGCGCTCCGGACCAAAAACCACCCGAGCATGGGCATGAGAAACTGGAAGAAGGCGTACACTCCCGCGATGGACGCCATTCTGCGCCGCCGCATTCGGGGCTCCGCCAGTCCGTTGGCCAGCGAGACGGAAAAGGCGTCCATGGCCAGACCGACTCCTAAAAGCGCGCTGTTCAGAAAAAACAGAAGTGTCAGCTGCAATGATTGTCCCCCCCTGACATGTGATCCTAATCTCAAGAAAAAAGGGAAACGCGGCTTCTTGAAAGAAACCCAGAGCAGCAAGCTGCTCGGCAAGAACTTTAAAACACACTGGTGCAGTTTCCTTCTCGAAGTGCAGCACGGGGTAGCGTACAGCGCGTCTTCTCAGGTTCTTTTTTTCACACATCTTGTTCGGTTTGCCTTTTTAGGATGAGAATAGTATGATACAGATTTACCCGGTCCCCGGAGCAGGATGTCTCCGGTGTATGGTCCCCTGCATTGTATCCGCTTTGCCCCCGTCCCATGCGTCCCGGCGCGGATGAGAAGTGCTTCTCCCGGACGCAGCAAAAAAGACCGCGGTTTTTCGCCGTCGGTCTCGCAGATCCGGTTATGGTACCGGGGCATGCTCCTCCCCGCGTGAGCAGGGAACGGAGCGCGGGACAAACGGCGGGACGACCGCCATGAGTCTCGCAAATTAAAGCAAGCCAGACGCTCTCGCGCCGGGACTGTTGACTTGCTGCGCAGACGGATCCGCGCTTGCTACTCCCCCAGAATCAACCTGATTATAGCACGGCCGGGAGGATTTGTCAAGAAAAAACGTGAAAACGGCGGAAAATCGGATGCGGAAGAAAAACGGGAGGGGAAACCCGGTCCCGCCGCCCGCAGAGGTCCATCGCTCCACTGTAAAACGAAAATCAAAAAGAAATTATCGAAAAACGATAAAAACATATTGACAAACGAGTGAGATCGTGATACAATAGGGATCGGACAAGGAAATCACCGCAATCTGAAAAGGAGCATTACCCATGACACAGAAAACCTTTGCCAATCTTCTGAAAGCCGCCGTGGTGCTGGCCCTGCTGTGCTGTCTGGCGGTCTACGGCCTGTACGTGCCCGCGCTGGCGGAGGACTGCAGGAGCCTCGAGGCGTCCCTTTCCTCCCTTTACCTCCCCGGGCTGATCTTCGTGGAGCTGACCTTTCTGCCCATCCTCATCGGGCTGTTTCTGGCCTGGCGGGTGGCGGCGGACATCGGCCGGGACAAATCCTTCACCCGGGAAAACGCCGGGCGGATGAAGAACATCTCTTACCTGGCCCTCTGCGACGTGGCTTATTTCTGGCTGGGGATCCTGGTGTTCTGGTTCGGCTTCAACACCAAATCCGGACCGCTGCTGATTCTCGCTGCCCTGATCGGTTCCGCCGGCATCATCGTCGCGGTGTGCTCAGGCGCTCTGTCCCATCTCATCCTGAAGGCCGCCGTCCTGCGGGAAGAGAACGATCTGACGGTGTGAGGTGCGGCATGATTATAGTGAATCTGGACGTGATGCTGGCCAAACGCAAAATGAGCCTGACGGAGCTTTCCGAGCGGGTGGGCATCACCATCGCCAATCTGTCGATATTGAAGAACGGGCGCGCCAAGGCCGTGCGCTTCGAGACGCTGGACCGCATCTGCGCCGTCCTGGACTGCCAGCCCGGGGAGATCCTGGAGTGGCGGCCCGGCGGGAACGCGGACGGCGAAGCATAAAGAAAACCTCCGTTCCCGGATTTCCGTGCGGATCTCCCGGAAGCGGAGGGTTTTTGTATGGGTACGGATTTTACTTGTGCGCCATGGCCATCCCTACGGCCTCGTGCCAGCCGTCGAGGAGCGCGGTCCGCTTTTCCTCGGATACGGCGGGCTCGAAGATCTCCTCCGGCTGCCGGTTGGCGGTCAGAGCCTCACGGGAGGGCCAGAATCCCACGGCCAGCCCAGCCAGATACGCGGCGCCGAGAGCGGTGGTCTCCCGGACGGCGGGACGGAGCACGGGCTTGCCGATCACGTCCGCCTGGAACTGCATCAGGAAGGAATCCCGCGTCGCGCCGCCGTCCACACGCAGGGAACGGATGGGAGAGCCCACGTCCCGCTCCATGGCCGCGATGAGGTCCGCCGACTGGTAGGCGATGGATTCCTCCGCCGCCCGGACGATGTGGGCCCGTTTCGTTCCACGGGTAATGCCGGTGACCGTGCCCCGGGCGTACATGTCCCACCACGGCGCGCCGAGGCCCGTGAATGCCGGAACCAGATAGACCCCGCCGGAATCGGGCACGCTCTTCGCCATTTCCTCGATGTCCGCGCTGTCGTGGAAGAACTGCATCTCGTCCCGGAGCCACTGGGTGACAGCACCTCCCGTGAAGACCGATCCTTCAAGGGCGTATTGGGGCGCTTCCCCCTTGACCGTGGCGGCGGCGGTGCAGAGCAGGCCGTTCTCGCTGGTCCGGGGCCCGGTTCCCACGTTCATCAGCAGAAAGCAGCCCGTGCCGTAGGTGTTCTTCGCGTCGCCGGGATTGAAGCATCCCTGCCCGAAGAGCGCGGCCTGCTGGTCTCCCGCGATGCCGGCGATGGGGATCTCCGGACCGAGCAGCGTCGTCACCCCGTAGATCTCCGAGGAGCTCTTCACCTCCGGCAGCATGGAGCGGGGGACGCCGAACCGTTCCAGCAGCTCCTCGTCCCAGTCGTTGGTATGGATGTTGTAGAGCATGGTCCGGGAGGCGTTGGTGCGGTCGGTGGCGTGGACCCTGCCCTCCGTCAGCTTCCAGAGCAGCCAGGTGTCCACCGTGCCGAAGCAGAGCTCTCCGGCCTCCGCCTTTTTCCGCGCTCCGGGAACGTTGTCCAGGATCCAGCGGATCTTGGTGGCGGAGAAGTAAGCGTCGGGGATGAGGCCGGTCTTCTCCCGGATGCGCTCACCCCAGTCCCCCGCCGTCAGCTCCTCCACCAGAGGCGCGGTCCTGCGGCACTGCCAGACGATGGCTCCCGATACGGGACGGCCGGTTGCGCGCTCCCAGACCACGGTGGTCTCCCGCTGGTTGGTGATGCCCACGGCGGCGATCTCGGCGGGCATGACGTCGCAGCGGGCCATGACCTCGGTGGCGCAGGAGAACTGAGAGGACCAGATGTCTGCGGGATCGTGCTCCACCCAGCCCTCCTTGGGGTAGATCTGCGGGAATTCCCGGGACACGGAGCCCACGGGGTTCTGCTCCCGGTCGAAGAGAATGGCGCGGGAGGAGGTGGTTCCCTGATCCAGCGCGAGGATATATCGTTTTTCCATGTCGTCGTTCCTTTCGGCTACATCTCCAGCACCGGGCAGCCCAGCTCTCCGGCGGCGTCCGCTTCATCCGAGCGGCAGGTGAAGATCAGGGTCTGGGGAGGCGCTCCCGCTCCGGTCAGGGTGGCGAGGAACCGGGCGGTCCGGTCGGCGTCCACGTGGGCAAAGCACTCGTCGAGGATCACCGGGGGACGTTCGCTCCGGAACAGCTCGTCCGTCAGGGCAAGGCGCAGGCTCAGCCAGGCCAGGTCCGCCGTGCCCCGGGACAGCAGATCGGAGGTCACCGTGCCGGAATCCGAGGAGAGAGAGCAGGACAGCTTGTCGTCCAGCAGCATCCGGTCCCAGACGCCGGTGGACGCGCTGATCCGGCGGGAAGCGGAGGCGGCGATGCGGGGAACGATCCCCTGCCGGACGCTCTCCCCGGCCTTCTTAAGCGCTTCGGCGGCCAGATCCAGGGCGTCGCGGCGGAGGGTCAGCTCCTCCATGCGCTCATCGGCGGCTCCGATCATGGTGTCCAGCTCGTCCACGGTGCGGGGGAGCTTGCCGATCTCAGCCAGCTTCTGCTCCAGGGAGGCCCGGCGCAGCTCGGCGGATCGGAGGGCGCTTTCGGTGAAGTCCCGCTCCTTCGTAAGCTCCCGGACGCGGTCGGGGGTGAGGGAGGCGGCTTCCCGTCCCCATACGGTGCCCAGGGCCTTGTGGGCGTCCAGCTCCGCGGCGGATACGTTCACCTCGCCCAGCTGCTCCCGGAGGACCTCCAGCCGTCCCTCCAGCTGACTGCATTTCGCTTCCAGCTGACGGCGGTCGGAGGATTCGGCGTGAACCTTCTTCCGGAGCATGCTCAGGGTCTCGTGGACGTTCGGCCGTGGGGAGACACCGGCGCGGTCCGCCATTTCGTTGACCCGGGAGACGGCGGCCTTCCAGCGCACCCGGGCGGATTCCAGGGAGGCGGAGAGTCGTTCCCGCTCCTTCTCCCCGGCGGTTTTGCGCTCCATGGCGATCAGATGCTCCTGCACCGCGATCTCGATCTCCTCGGCGGACTCCGCGTTCCACTCGGAAAGCAGGGCGTTCAGTCGGGAGGCGGTGGACACGTGGGCGATCACCATGGCGAGGGACAGGGTCATGAGGGCCAGGGTGGCGATGAGGACGGGAACGGGGGAGAGATCCGTGCCGGCCATGCCGATGGAGAAGCCCAGACCAAGCAGGGCCAGCGCGGCGCAGACGATCCCGGCGGTGAACTCCCAGCGGTTGATCCGCGAGAGCTTCTTCGCCGTCTCGATGGCCTCGTGGGGATCGGGCAGGCCGGGGTCTGGGCCGTCCGTCACCAGCTCGTCCTCCATGGCGAGGGCTCCGGTATCCTCGTAGGGCTCCACCTCGTCCTCCTCCGTCAGTTCCTTCAGGGCGGATGCGGGGATGGGACCGTCGTCCGGCACGTCCGGGGAATTGTTCTCCTCGTCCTCCTCCCGCTCTTCCCCGGAGGAGAAGGGATAGGGGCGGAGCTTTTCCGGGATGTCCCGTTCGCCGGGGAACCGCTCCCGGAAGGCGATGCGCTCCTCCTCGTAGGCCCGGATGTCCCGCTCGGCCTCGTTGAGGGCTTCGTCAAAGCTGTCGTCCCACAGGGCGTCGGCGTCCCCGGGATTCAGGGCGGAGAGGGCGGAGCGGACCTTTTTTAACTGGCTCTCCGTTTCGTCCGCCGCGTCGATGCGCCGCTTGACGGTGATTTTTTCAAGGGAGTCGAAGATCCCCGCGTATCGTGCCCGGTTCGATTCCAGCTCCGCGATCCGGCGGCGGATGTCGTCCAGGGAGACGGAGAGGGAGAGGGCCTCGGAGGTCATGAGGGCGGCCGAGCCTCTCTCCGCCAGCAGCGCCGCCCGCTTTTCCGCAAGATCCGCGATTTCCCCGCCGCCGTTCTTCTGGCTGAGGGCCTTGCGCTGTTCCTCGAGAGCCGCGGAAGCCCGGCGCAGATCCACCGCCTCGTCCGCGGAGGTCAGGAGGTTTTCCACCGCTCCCCGCGCCGCGCCCGCTGCGGATCCCTCGGGGGAACCCGGACGGAGAGCGCCCTGTCTGACGAAGGCGGAGGAGGAGTAGACGGTCTCGGGGACGCCGAAGAAGAACTCCCCTGGATTCACGCCCTCCGTGACCTCGCCCGTTTTTTCATTGACGATGCGGACCCGGTCCCGGATGGTGCCGGAATCGCCGGGCATGGCGGAGCGCTCCAGCCGGAAGTCCCCGCCCCCGTCCGTGCGGATTCTGATCCATCCGGCGGCGGAGCCTGTTTCGCGGTTCAGCGCCCGGGATCTCTCCGCCGGGACGTTCCTGCCCCGGGAGGGAAGCCCGTATAGGATGAACCGCACGAACCCCGCAGCGGAGCTTTTTCCCGATTCATTCCGGCCGAAGAGCACGTTGGCGCCCGCCTCCGGATTCAGGGTGCGGTTGACCAGCGGTCCGAACCGGTCGATGTGTATTGTTTTGATGATCATAGGATCCAACCATTCTGCGTCAGTGGTGTCGGTGTGCCGTATGCGCCGCCGTGCCGCTACACTCTGTCCCCGCTCAGGGCGGAGAGGGCGTAGCGGAGGGCGCGGAGAGCTACCTCGCGGCGTCTCGGATCGGCGGATTCGAACTCCGGCTCCAGCTCCCGCCAGAGAGCGCCGCGTATGCCGGGATCGGCTGCCATTTCGTCGGGGGAGGCGTCGGGGCGGGTGTCGTCCGTCAGCCGGAGGGAGAACAGGCCGAAGTCCTCCTCGGAAAGGGTCTCCGTGTCGATGAGTAGGGCGGGGGAGACAAAGCCCGTCAGCCGCAGGGAGCAGAGGGTGTCGTTCCCCCAGCCGGAGGAGGCGGCAAGCTCCCGGATGCGGACCCGCACGTCGTCGTTCGAGTCGCATCCGGTGCAGTCCAGATCGGCTTTTTCATAACGGCGGCGGGAGAAACGGATCCGGCGGAGCGCGACGGAGGACACCCCGTCTTTTTTCTCGATCTGCGCGATGACGGCGCCCTTCGGCCCGCATTCGTCGAAGCCCCGGGGCTCCGGACAGCCGGGATAGGCCCAGCGGTTGTCGGGACCCGGCGGGGGCGGATTGTGGATGTGGCCCAGCGCGGCGTAATCCGCTCCGAAGGCGGTCAGGTGGGCGGCGGTCACGGGGCAGTCCGTGGATTTTTGGGCGGTCATGTCGCAGTGGCAGACCAGCAGATTGATCCGTCCGGGATCGTCCGCCGTCCAGCCCGCGATGGGGACCGTCTCCAGATCGGGGGCCGTGAAGCCGAAGCCGTAGACGGTGACGCCCGTATCCCCGCCGTCCTCGTCCGAGAGATCGATGCCCTCCGGCTCCGTGGAGGTGAAGACGTGGACGTTGTCCGGGAAGGTGACCCGCTGCCAGACGCTGCCCGGGGAAGCCGGATCGTGATTGCCCGGCGCGATGAAAACGGGGCGTCCGAAGGTCTCGAACTCCCGGCAGAGCATCCGCACCGTGTCCCGGCTGACGGAGGTTCCGTCGAAGAGGTCCCCGGCGATGAGCATGAGATCGGCGTCGGCGCGCTTGGCGGCGGTCATCATGGACATGAAGGTTTGGCGCAGCTCGTTCCGGCGCAGCTCGGCGGACCGGGGATTCAGGCCGGTAAAGGGGCTGTCCAGATGCACGTCGGCGGTATGGAAAATTTTAATCATGACAGTATCCGATCGGTCTTTATACAATGGAGGAGAAGGCGTCCACCGCTGCGGCAAGGGCTTCCTCCGGGGTGTCTGCTTCGATGGTGCAGCCGGCCGCCCGCTTGTGCCCGCCGCCGCCGAAGGAGGAGCAGACCGCCGCGCAGTCCACGTCCTCGTTGGCCCGGGAGGACAGCTTGAACTTCCGGGGATCGGCGGGATTCTGCCTGAGGGTCAGGGCCACGGCGGCTCCCTCCACGCTGCGGGGAATGTCCACCGCGCCGCCCAGATCCTCCTCGGCGAGCCCCTCTTCCCGGAGCATGTCCGTGGTGAAGAGCACAGCGGCCAGGCGTCCCCCCCGGTACAGCCGCAGATTCCGCACCGCCATGGCCCGCGCCCTCAGATCGTTCAGGGAACGGAGAGCCAGCAGGCGGCGGCAGAGCTCGGCGGTGTCCGGTTTTCCGGTGCGGGCGGCGTCGTGGTTGATCTCCTCCAGCAGGCAGGCGGCCGTCCGGTGGGTTTCCGTGGTGGTGTTGGAGAACTGGAAGCCGCCCGTGTCTCCCGCGATGGCGCAGTAGAGCAGGCGAGAGGCGTCCGGAAGCTCCGGCAGAACGCCGTTATCCCGCAGATGACGGTACAGGCGGTACAGGATTTCCCCGGCGGCGGCGGCATCCGGATCGATGAGGTGGGGCGCGAAGGGGGTGCCCCGTCCGTGGTGATCCACCATGAAGCGGACGCGGGGGATGTATTCCGCCAGCTCTCCCAGCTGCATCGGGGAGGCCACGTCCACGGCGACGACGGTTTCAAACCTTTCCCCGTCCGCGGGATTTGGCAGAAGGTCCTCCGTGCCGAGGCCGCAGAGGGAGGGGAGGAAGGCGGTGTAATGCGGGGGCGGGGTGGGGCAGACAACCTTCGCGTCCGTGCCGAGTGTCCGAAGCATTTCACGGAGTGCAAGAGCTGAGCCGATGCAGTCCGGATCCGGATTCACGTGGGTCAGGATCAGGGTTTTTCCCAGGGCGGGCAGGGCGTCGGCGACGGTTTCCAGGGTGACGGGGAGGAAATCAGGCATCTTCATCCTCCGCGTCCTCGGCCGGTTCGTTCTCCGCGTCGTTCAGGGCGGCTGCGGCGGCTCTCTCGGCGGCTTCCCGGGCGTCCGCGGCGGCCAGCTCCGGCTCAATCTTTTTTAAGAGGGCGGATATCTCCGCGCCGCGCCGGATGCCGTCGTCCCGGATGAACTGGATCTCGGGGTTGATCCGCAGGTTCAGCTCGTCGGCGATGCGGGAGCGAACGTAGGGCACGGCGGATTTCAGCCCCTTCGCCAGTTCACGTTCATCGTATTCGCCGTAGACGGAATAATAGACCTTGGCGAACTTGAAATCGGCGGATACGTCGGCGGAGAGGACGGACAGCATGACGCCCGAGACCCGGGGGTCCTTGATGTCCCGCACGATGGCGGAGCAGGCCTCGGCAAAAGCGGCGTCCACGCGGGACTTGCGGTATTTGGCCATGGATGGTATCCTTTCGTTGCAGGTGTGATTCTAATCTCAATAAGAAAGGGGAACGCGGCTTCTTGAAAGGGAAGCCGCGAGCAGCAAGCTGCTCGGCAAGAACTTCTGAAATGGAAAGGGATATACGGCACTGATAATGTGCAGTCGAACCCTTGGCACACCAATTTCGGTATCCAACCATATCAGAGTTATTGTACGCGAGCTCACGGCAGAGCCGTTCGCCTTCTACATATTGCGATCGAAACCCATTCAGTCAGCTTATTGACTGAGTTGTATTTTTCGCTATCCCGGAAGCGCGCCGTTATTTCATCCAGTCCGGGAGGAATTCCGGCTCGATGACGTTGGTGACATATTTTCGGGCGGCGTCCGGGGTGAGGGTGTAGCCGGAAATGGCGACGCCGTGGGTGGCCGCGATCTCCGGGGTGTAATTGTAAAGCATATAGATATGGGTGTTGAACCAGTCCATGCCGTAGTAGAATACGGTGGGCTCCAGCACGGGATCGACGGGAACCAGGCGTCCGCTCTCGTCGGAGATCACGCGGAACTCGAACAGGCCCCCCACCATGTTGACGGGATTGGCCATGCC
Source organism: uncultured Ruminococcus sp. (assembly GCA_902761695.1). GTDB lineage: Bacteria > Bacillota > Clostridia > Oscillospirales > CAG-272 > UMGS1696. The sequence continues at coordinate 504 of CACWLT010000064.1, read as the reverse complement.
GGAGACGAAATTGCCCAGGGAGTAGATGCAGAGGGTGCGGCCACGTTCCGTCTCCAGCCATTCGATGGGCTGGGGCGCGTCCTCATCCTCAAAAGGATAGCTGCCGAAGGACACCACATCCCCCACCTCAGGAGCCGAGTCTGTCTCCGCGAGGGCCACCGCGCCACAGAGCAAAAAGGCACACAGCAGCAGGGCAACAATACGCTTCATCATGCTTTTCCTCCTCTGAATCGACATGGGATTCCAGTCGGTTGACGGACTTGGGGCAATGCTCCAGGCGATGCGATGATCGCCCCGCAAATCCTTTTACTCGAACATGTGGATGCAGTTCTCGCAGATCGCGCTGCCCGGAGAGTGGTCCTGGGCGGCCATGCGGTCGATGTCGGCGTCGGTGCCCTTCACGCCGGTCAGCTTCAGCAGGTTGTTCTTCTGCAGCTCGCGGTACTCGGGGGAGCCATAGAACACGTCGTTGGGCACGATCCAGGCCTTGACGCCGGCGAGGGG
>CACWLT010000063.1 GCA_902761695.1 uncultured Ruminococcus sp. | reverse complement strand
TTGCCATGTCAAAATCTCCTTTTTATGGAAGCAAAGGCTGCGCCTTTGCATGCCGAAGCCCGCTATGGGGCCTTATTTATTCTCAAATATCGTTCCGCGCTTGACTTCTTCCACCACGTCGATGACGCGGGCGGCCTGGTCGAGGGTCACGGGGAAGGTCTTTCCGTTCCGGATGGATTCGTAGAGGGCGTCCCAGATGCGGTCCGTTCCGCCGCCGGAGATCTCCACGTCCTCCTCCTTCCAAACCAGCTTCTCCGGGTTGCCGAAGCCCTTGCCGGAGCCGGGGGTTTCGGGATCCGCCACGACCGGGCCGAGCTCGACCGCGGGATCCAGGTACCGCAGGTGGAATTTATTCCCCTCGGAGACAAGGGATCCCTTCGAGCCGTAGATCAGGTACTCGGGGGTGGGCAGGGCGACGCCGCCGGAGATTTCCATATCCACGATGCGGCCGTTGACGCCGGTGAAGACGATCTTGATGTGATCCTCGCAGTCACCCGCCGCCGCCACGTGACGGAGCTCGGAATAGAGCTTCACGTAGTCGCCGCCGCAGAACCGAAGGGAGTGATCGATGATGTGGGGACCCCAGTTCAGCAGCTGGCCGCCGCCGAATTCCGACAGGGTCTGCCAGTCGTTGCGCCGCTGGTAGCCGTTGCGGGTCAGCCGGATCTCGTAAACCTGGCCCAGTTTGCCGGAGTCGATGATCTCCTGCGCGATCTCAAAACCGCGCTCGAACCGGCGGTTGTGGCGGACGTAGAGATGGGGACCGGCGGGCTGGGATCCCAGGCGGATCAGCTCTCTTACCTCGGCGGATTTCATGGAGAAGGGCTTCTCCACCATGACGTCCTTGCCGGCCTCCAGCGCCATTTTCGCGTGGCGGAAGTGATCGCAGGAACGGGTGGCAATGGTGACCAGCTCCACGTCCGGATCCGCCAGCATGTCTTCATATTTCGTATAAGGCTTCGAGCCGAACTCCTTCACGAAGAGCTCCGTGCGCTCCCCGATCACGTCGCAGACGGCGGCGAAACGGAATTTGTCCTGTCTGGATTTCAGCTCATGAAAGTGCATGCCGGTACCGGCGCGGCCCAGGCCCACAAGCCCGACGCGGATGGGATTCATGGAAATACCTCCCGATTATGTATAGGATAAAGATCCCCGGTCAATAATACCGGACGCTGGCGGCCACCTTGCCCAGAATGGACAGGCGGGAGACGATGATGGGCATCATGGTGCGGTTGCGGGGCTGGAGGCGGTAGTGGCCGTTCTCTTTATAAAAAACCTTCACCGTGGCTTCGTTCTCGATGAGGGCCACCACGATGTCCCCGTCCATGATGCCGGCCTCGATCATGCTCTCCCCCCGGACCCGGAGCGCGAAGAGCTGTCCGCCGGGCATGGGGAACATGGATTTGGGATAGTGGATAAAGCCCTCGTAGTTTTCGAGCGCCAGGATGGGCTCCCCCGCCGTCACCCTTCCGATGACCGGGACGGACAGCCGCTCCGTTTCCTCCGGTGTCTCGCCGGAGAGGCCCTCGATGCGGATGGCGCGGCTCTTGCCGTTTTCCTTCTGGATGAAGCCCTTCCGCTCCAGTCTGTCCAGGCAGGTGTGCACCGTGGAGGTGGAGCGGATCCCCAGGGCGGTGCAGATATCCCGGATGGAGGGGGCGTATCCGTTCGAGCGGATGGTCTCCTTGATATAGTCGTAAACCTGTTTTTCCTTCGGTTCAAGCTGGTTCTGCATAGTCTTCGTCCTTACCCGTCCTTTCCTTCCCGGCCTGCCGTCTTCCTTCAGGAAAAGTATACCATAACCCGGAAGCTTTGTAAACACCTGTTCTGCATTTTGCAAAAAAAGTTTCCCCGGAAGCGGGAGTGTGAAAGGGGAAAAAACAGACGCGGCTCCCTTCCCCGCCGGGATTTTTCCGAAAAAAAGGCGGTTTTCTGAAATTTCTTTCTCCAACCTCTTGCAAACGGGCCGAAAATCCGATATAATAAAGCGTATTGTAATCACAACACCGACAAACGGAAAGGAGCGTATCCCGGGATCTATCCGGGAGCACACTACAATGGTTGTAGCAGGCGATTTCAAAAACGGCGTCACCTTCGATATGGACGGTCAGGTCATGCAGGTCATCGAGTTCCAGCATGTGAAGCCCGGAAAGGGAGCGGCTTTCGTCCGCACCAAGCTGAGAAACGTCATCACCGGGGCCGTGGTCGAGAAGACCTTCTCCCCCACCGATAAATTCAACGACGCGCGCATCGACCGCCGCGAGATGCAGTATCTGTACAACGACGGCGATCTGTACTACTTCATGGACCAGGAATCCTTTGAGCAGGAGCCCATCGGCAAGGACCTCATCGGCGACAACTTCAAGTTCGTCAAGGAAGAGATGATCTGCACCATCCGCTCCTATCAGGGCAAGCCCTTCGCCGTGGAGCCCCCGATGTTCGTTGAACTCGAGGTCACTGACTGCGAGCCCGGCGTCCGCGGCGACACGGCTACCGGCTCCTCCAAGGGCGCTACCGTGGAGACCGGCGCGGCTGTCCGCGTTCCCTTCTTCATCAACCAGGGCGACATCATCAAGATCGACACCAGAACCGGCGAATATCTCGAAAGAGCGTAAGGCCGCACCCCATTCAGTCATCAACACGTCCGCGGCCGGGGAAATCCGTTCCCGGCCCGCCGTGTCTTTGAAAGGAGAAACCTCATGACCACGAAGGAAACCAGCTCCTATATCAAGGGGCTCATCGACGGCTCGAACCTCGACGTCACCACCCCCGAGGGCAAGATCATCGCGGCGCTGGCCGACCTCTGCGGCAAGCTGGCGGCCGAGGTGGACGTGCTTCAGGACCGGCTGGACACCGTGAACGATTATCTGGACGAGATCGATCACGATCTGGGCGACGTGGAGGAATACGTCTACGAGAGCGACGAAGAGGATGAAGACGAGGAGGACGAGGACGATTTCGGCAGATTCGGACGTCCGCACCACGCCCGTTTCTTCGACGACGACGATGAGGACGACGACGAAGACGACGACTTTGATCTGGATCCCGACAACGAAGACGGTGATGAGGACGAGGACGACGGCGAGGAGGAGGAATTCTACTGCGCCGAATGCCCCAACTGCGGCGGAAAGGTCTATTTCGACGACACGGTCAACCCCGAGGACGTGATCTGCCCCAACTGCCACAAGCCTCTCATCGACGACGAGGACGAAGACGAGGACGAGGATCTCTGAGATCCTGCCGATAATCCCGAACCGGAAGCCCAAAAGGCCTCCGGTTTTTTTGACGCAAAGTCACAGCTTTGTCTTCCCATAGTGTGAACACACTATGAATGAAAAACTTTTCGTTTTCCTCTTGACAATCCCGGTTTAGTGTGGTAGACTATACGCGCGATAGGTCTATCAAAATAAACTATTTGTCCGGAGGTACGGGATATGGAACGCAGAAGACTGGCCGAGAGCGATTTCCGCCTTATGAACGTGATCTGGGAGAACGAGCCCGTGGGGTCCATGAAGCTGGTGGAGATCTGCCTCGCCGAGCTGGGCTGGAAGAAATCCACCACCTTCACGATGCTGCGGAAGATGATCGAGAAGGGATTTGTGAAAAACGAGAATTCCGCCGTCACGTCCCTGATTTCCAAGGAAGAAGTGCAGGCGGAACAGAGCGAGCTGTTCGTCGAGCAGACCTTCGCCGGGTCCCTGCCGGGATTCGTCGCCGCCTTTCTGGGCGGGAAAACCATTTCCGACAAGGAAGCGGAGGAGCTGCGGAGGCTGATCGACGAGCACCGGGAGGGCTGACATGACCGCCTTCTTTGAAACCGTGCTGGAGATGAGCGCGACCGCGTCCGTGGTGATCGCGGCGGTGCTCCTCGTCCGGTTGCTGCTGCGGCGGGCGCCGAAAAAGATCGCCTACGCCCTGTGGTCCGCGGCGGGATTCCGGCTGCTGTGTCCGGTGTCCTTCCGGTCCGTGTTCAGCCTGTTCCGGCTTGTGCCGAGGGAGGTCACGGAGCTGGCCCCCGCAGAAGCCGCGCCCGCTGTGCCCACCGTGACGGGACTGCCCCTGACGCCGGACATCCCCGCATTCCCCTACGTCTACACCCCCGCTCACCTTCCCCCGGCCATCCCGTCGGCGGACGCGGCGGAGCAAATCGTCACTCCGGCCGCGGAAGCCGTGGGAGCCGCTCCCGTGGATCTCTGGGCGGCGTTTCTGAAAATCGGCTCCGCCCTGTGGCTCTGCGGGCTCATCCTCATGGTGCTCTCCGCCTTGATCGGGTATATCCGGCTGAGGAGAAGGCTGCGGGTTGCCGTGCGGCTGGAGGGGAACGTATATCAGGCCGAGGGGATCCGCTCCCCCTTCCTTTTGGGCTGGGTCCGGCCGAAAATCTATGTCCCCTACGGCCTCGAGCCGGACACCCTCGGCTACGTGCTCTGCCACGAGCGCATCCACCTGAAGCGCGGGGACAATTACTGGAAGACCCTCGCCTGGGCCGCCCTCTGCCTGCACTGGTTCAATCCCCTGGTGTGGCTGGCCTTCCGGCTCATGACCCGGGACATGGAGATGAGCTGCGACGAGCGGGTGCTGGCGGAGAACGGACAGATTTCGAAGGCCTACAGCCTGTCCCTTTTGTCCTTCGCGGCGAACCGCCGTCTCCCCGCGCCCTCTCCGCTGGCCTTCGGCGAAGGGGACGTGAAGCCCCGGATCCGCAACGTGCTGAACTGGAAGCGCCCCCGGGTGTGGGTGACCGTCCTCTCCGCCCTGCTCTGCGTGGCTGTGGTGGCCGCCTGCTCCGCCAATCCGAAGGATCCTCACGAGGAGGCATTTGAAGCGGAGACGGGAAACACCGGCGGAACGACGGCGGAAACGGCCGTGACGGAGGAAAGCGAAACCGAAAAGGCGGATTCCGACGAGCCGGTATCCGGCGAAGAGGGTACCGTGGTGCCCCGTCCATGGCTCTACGTCACCGGGACCCGCCCGGTCTCCATGGCGGTGAAGGAGGATCTCGGAGAGCGCATTGCCGACCGTCAGCGGGAGCTGGACGAGCTTGCGGCGGCGGTCATGGCGGTCCCCGGCTGGACGGAATGGGACGACGAATCCGCCCCTCTGGTTCTGCATTACCGGACGGGGGAGCTGAAATGCGTCTATTCCATCCTCCGGGGCGACGGCCACGTGAAGGGGGACATCACCACCGTCCCCGGCCATGACTACACCTCCGTCCCCCGCGTCAAGGCCAACGTCACCCTGAAAACCGGAGCGGCGGAGGCGGAGTGGACATGGGGCTTCCGGACGGCATCCATGAAGCTGGACCTGCCCGCCATGTGGATGAGCCGCGCTTATCTCGATCCGGAGACGGACGGGGACGTGCAGACTCTCGATTTCTTCGGCTCCAGCCGTCCGGACACGGAGCCCGCGCGCCTCTTCACCCTGACCCTGGTCCCGGTGGAGGGAGAGGAGCCGATGGATCCCGGCGCGATTCAGCCCGATCCGGCACGCGGGGAGCGGCTGGCGGTGCTGCACATGTACGAGGGCTTCTTCCAGCTCTATCTGACCATGGGCGACGAGCCGCCGGAGAAGGGCGCGGAGGAATGGGCGCGGATGCGGGATGAGGTTCCCGGAATCCTCACTACCATGCACTTCCGCTCGGGAGCTGTGACGACCGTGTGGCATAATGAGGCAGTCTTCTCCCCGGACGAGGAGGCTCTCGCCGCCATGGAGAAAATCCGGGAGCGGAACGATCTCTGCGACGTCGAGGAGGCGGACCGCTGGCTCCGGAACCTCAGGGAGGCCTTTGAAAAGCTCCTGGCCGAAGGTGACCCGGACCGGATCCGCTGGGACGATCCCGCCTATGCTTCCCTGCTGGACCGCGCCGGGTACGGCTACCGTCCGTTCCCGCCGAAGGAGGACGCGGTGGGCGATGACTGGTGGTATGATCCCGACTCCGATCCCGAATCCCTCTGGTCGGCTGTGGAAAGCGATCCCGACTCCGATCCCGACTCCCTCTGGTCGGCCGTGGGAAGCGATCCCGACTCCGATCCCGACTCCCTCTGGGCCTCCGTGGTAAGCGATTCCGGCGAGGGCTCCTTCTCCGAAAAGCCCGGCATCTGGCCCGCGGAGCACTTCGTCGTCGCCGCGGAGCAGGGCTGGCGAAACGTCTGGGGCGTCGCGGAATACCTGCTCGGCGCGATCCTCGGGACGCCGGAGAACGAGCCGGTGCTGGCCTCAAACGACGGCACGGTGGTTCTGTCCGACTGGCACGACGCCTACGGGTACTATGTTCTCGTTGATCACGGCGGGGGCGTCTGCACCCTGTACGGCGGCCTCTCCCCGGACGGCATCGCCGCGGTGGGAACCGAACTGAAGCAGGGGGACGTTCTCGGGAAAACCGCAAAGCCCTCCGAGCCGTCAGGTCAGAACTATGCTCTCGGCGGGAACCTCATCTTCGAGGTGCGCTATGATGGGGCGGTCCTGAATCCCCGGGACGTCATCGACCGGTGGGAGGAAAATAAGGACCGGCTCGGGCAGGTGGCGGACAGCATGGCCCTGAGCCGGGAGAGCATCGAGGAACAGCTGAAGGAAAGCTTCGATCAGGAGAAGGCAGAACAGATCCGCCGGGCAATGGAAGAGGAAGCCCGCCGTCTGGCGGAGGAAGCGGAAAGGCAGCGCGCCGCGGAGGAAGAAGCACGCCGACTGGCGGAGGAGGAACTGATCCGCCGTCAGAAAGCGGAGGAAGCGCAGCGGCTGGCGGAGGAAGCCGAACAGCAGAATCTGCGTGAAGCGCGGGAAACGGTGTTTCAGGAACGGCACAAGGAAGCCATCCTGCGGATGAATCAGGCGGAGGATGCGCTTGTCCGGGCTGAAGAGCTGCTGAGTCAGGCGCGGGCGCGTCTGGCCGAGGCCGAAAACCTGCGGGACGCCGCTGCCGAAGCCTATGAAAAAGCCCGGGACGACATAAGCCTGACCGGGGATCAGCGAACCGTGGCCCTCTCGGAGCTGGACGCGCAGAGCAGGGGGTATCAGGTTCTGTGCGAGCTGTCCGCGGAGGAGGTCCGGCAGGCGGAGGAGGCCCTTGAAAACGCCCGCGCGGACTACCGGGACGCGATGCTGGAGGAGTACGCGGCGAATCACCTGGCTCAGGATAACGCGAAGTGAAGAAAAATCACCCTCTGACGAAAATCAGGGGGTGGTTTTTGTTATGATGGGATCACACGCGCCGGTTCACGTCTCCTCGATCCACTGCGGTCTCGGGATGGAATAATCCGACAGATGGTTCAGTGCGCCGTCGGGCTCCGCGCGGAAGACGGAGAGGTTGTCCGAGAAGGTGTTGCAGACCACGAGGAAGCGGTCGCCGCCCACCAGTCCGATGGCCCGGGGATGGTTGCCGCCGGAGGGAGTCTGCGCGAGCACCCGGGGATGATGCCCGTCCGCGTCCAGCGCAACGGAGGCTATGGTATTGGCCGTGCCCCGGTTGGAGAAGTACAGCCGCCGCCCGTCCTTCGAGACGACGATGGAGGCCGCGTCCGTCAGCCGGTCGGGATCGATGTCCGCTGCCGTATAGAGGCTGTCCGCAGTCCGGGTCAGCTCAGGGAAAACGGGCCGCGCGCTGACGGTTTCCACCGGCGTCAGGATCCCCCGCTCCCCGTCAAAGTCCATGACCGTCAGGGAGGAGGCCATTTCGGCGAGGACGTACAGGGTCCGCCCGTCCGGGGAGAAGACCCCGTGGCGCGCGCCGTGACCGTCCGGGACCTTCGCCTTGGATACGAGGCGCATATCCCGGTCATAGACGAACACCGCGTCCAGCCCCAGATCGCAGACCAGCACGAAGCGTCCGTCCGGTGAGAGGAGACACTGGTGGCAGTGGGGCCGCTCCTGCCGTCCTTTATCCGGGCCGAGCTCCCCGTCCTCCGGGACCCGGTGCTCCGTCAGGGAGACCTCGTCCCCGCGGATATGGAGCACGCTGCCGGTGGAGTAGTTGGCGCAGTAAACATCCTCGCCGTCCGCCGCGAAATGGCAGAAGGACACGCCCTGAGAAGGCACCGGCCCCCGCAGTCTCCGCCCGGAGAGGATGGAATACTCCGCGTAGGCCTCCCCTGCCTCGGGATCCCTTACCGCCGCCGCGATCCGGCCGTCTTTCAGGGCACACCAGCCGGGGGAGGGCATGGACACCCGTCCGCGCTCCGTCAGGGTCCCGTTCTCGTCCAGCCCGAAGAGGACCGCGCCGCCGTCGGGAACGCAGGAGGCGATCCAGAATTCCGATGTGCAGTTGTCCTTCATACGGTCTCCTCCATGCGCTCACCGGCCGTTTCCGCCATGCGGCAGAGCAGGTCCCGCTCCAGCTCCAGAAGGTCAAAGATCCCGTCCTCAGACAGCACGCCCCGGGGCAGTTCTTCTACGGAGGGGAGCTTCCCCGCCTCGTCGTCCTCGAAGTCCTGCCGCCAGTCCGCACTCTCGCTGTAGGCCGCCAGGTCCCGGAAATCCGCTCTGGCCTCGTCGTAGTTGTCCAGCGCGGCGGTCAGGGCGGACAGGGCGTTCACGGCGTTCCGCATCTTCTCTTCCATCAGGCGGATCCGCCCGATCTGTTCCTGTTTATCCATTCTATCCATTTTCGTCACCTCACAGCTCCGCGCCGCAGAGCAGAATTTTCGTGATATACAGGGCCGCGCCCTCGTTCTGCAGGTTGTACGCCAGGGGAAGGGGCTCGCCGATGCCCGCCGCCACGCAGCTGATGGAGCAGTTGACGGTCAGGGTGCGCCCCGTGCCGATCTCCCCGGAGGTGAGCCGGGAGAAGGCCGCGTTGATGAGCCCGCCGTGGGTGACGCCGATGACGGTGCGCCGCCCGGAGACGTCCAGCATATCGTCGATGGCGGTCATCATCCGGGCCGCCGCCGCCGGGACGGTCTCCACGTTGCCCGCCTGCCGTTCCCCTCCCGGGAAGAGCTGCTTGCGCTCCGCCAGGGTCAGGCCGGAGAGGGAGCCGTAGTCCCGTTCGATGAGGGAGCCGAGGACGGCAGGCTCGCCGATACCCAGGGTACCGGTGATATACTTCGCCGTGTCCACAGCCCGGGACAGGGGGGAGGTACAGACCGCAGGGAAGGAGACGCCGTTTTTCCGCGTACCGGCGATAACCCGCGCGATGCCCGCCGCCTGGGCCCGTCCGGCCTCGTTCAGGGGGACGTTCTCCCGGCCCTGCAGACGCTTGATGAGGTTCCAGTCGGTCTGTCCGTGGCGGATCAGGCAGACAAGGACCCGGCCTTCCAGCAGGTAATGGGCGGCCAGCTGCGGGCTGACAAGAATATAAGGCGACGTGGGCAGGGCCCGGCCGTGTCTGAACTGACTCAAGGGAGCACCTCGACGAAAAATACGTTCGTACCGATTATTATACTATAACCGGTGTTCCCTGTCAAGAGAATCTCAGGGAAAGGGAGATCTTCCGCTGCACGGAATCAGCTTGCGGGGACATTCTTGTCCTCGCGGCGGAGGAGGATAAAGTTTGATCCAAACATCACGGAAAGGGGAACGCAGGCTGCGGACTGCGGGGAGTGGAAATATTGTTCAGCTCCGCGGGTTGGAGGACTTATTCCTGACGGGCTGTACGTGCTCCTGGAAAGTGAGGGAGCTGTATATTTATCCCCTCTCCGCCGTGATGATGCCGTCCTTGACGGTGAGGGGGCAGATGCGGGCGGTGCGGCGGTCACCCGGATCATTGGGATCGGGGGTGAGGTCCCGGCCGTGGTAGACGGCGTAATACCGGCCGTTCAGCTTGATGACACTGTGGTGGCCGACGCCCTCCTCGACTTCATTCCGGATCATAACGGGGGCGAAGGCGCCGTTTTCGGTATGCTTGACAAACTCCACCTTCGTCAGGTCGGCCTCGTCGGATTTCGCCGCCGCGTAGCCGATATGGTAGGTATCGTTCATGAAGCACGCGCCGGAATACATGACGTACTGCCAGTCCCCCTCCCGGAACCAGAAGGGGCCCTCGATGGTGTGCCAGTCGCGGCCGTCGCCGAAGCGGTTGCGCTGGAAGATCTCCTCGTCCATGGTGGGGATGATCTTCTCAACCGGTTTTCTCTCGGGGGTGACGGGATCCAGAAGCCGGTCCACGTAGACCCGGGTGCCGATCCGGCCGTTCTCCGCCTCCCGGTTGTCCAGGGCGTACCACAGGAAGAGGCCCGCCTCCGTCTCCACCACGTGGGCGTCGATGGAGAAATATTCGAACAGGCGCACGGGATCGCCGAAGGGTCCGAGGGGGGAGTCCGCGGACATGACGTGGAGGTACTCGAAGGTGCCCGGCTCGTCGCAGGAGAAATAGAGCCAGTACTTCCCCGCCGTTTTGATGATGCAGGGGGCCCAGTAGGCGTTTCCGTTCTCAATGGACGCGATCACGCCCTCGTAATGCCAGGTGCCGAAG
>CACWLT010000062.1 GCA_902761695.1 uncultured Ruminococcus sp. | reverse complement strand
CAGAGCGGCCTGCGCGGTGCGCTTGCCGTTGCGGCACTGGAGCATGTAGAGCTTGCCGTTCTCAACGGTGAACTCCATGTCCTGCATGTCGCGGTAGTGGTTCTCCAGGGTCTCGCAGACCTTGATGAACTCGGCGTAGGCTTCGGGGAAGAGCTCTTCCATCTGGGTGATGGGCATGGGCGTACGAACGCCGGCCACCACGTCTTCGCCCTGGGCGTTGGTCAGGAACTCGCCCATCAGCTTCTTCTCGCCGGTGGCGGGGTCACGGGTGAAGGCCACGCCGGTGCCGGAGTTCTCGTTCAGGTTGCCGAACACCATGGGCATGACGTTGACGGCGGTGCCCCAGGAGTAGGGGATGTCGTTGTCGCGGCGGTACACGTTGGCTCTCGGGTTGTCCCAGGAACGGAACACGGCCTCGATGGCCAGCTTCAGCTGCTCAACGGGATCGGAGGGGAAGTCCTTGCCGAGCTTTTCCTTGTACTCGGCCTTGAACTGACCGGCCAGCTTCTTCAGGTCGGAGGCGTCCAGCTCAACGTCGAACTTCACGCCCTTCTCGGCCTTCTCGAAATACTTCTTGCCGACTTCCATAACGACGTCGGAGAACATCTGGATGAAGCGTCTGTAGGAGTCATAGACAAAGCGCTCGAACTTCGGGTCCGGGTTGCCGGCGATCATGGTGGCGACCACTTCGTCGTTCAGACCGAGGTTGAGGATGGTGTCCATCATGCCGGGCATGGACGCTCTCGCGCCGGACCGGACGGAGACCAGAAGGGGATTCTTCTTGTCGCCGAACTTCTTGCCGTTGATTTCCTCCATCTTGGCGACGTATTCCATGACCTCGGCCATGATTTCGTCGTTGATCTTTCTGCCGTCTTCGTAGTACTGGGTGCAGGCTTCGGTGGAGATGGTGAAGCCCTGGGGAACCGGCAGACCGATGTTGGTCATTTCAGCCAGGTTCGCGCCCTTGCCGCCGAGGAGCTCACGCATGGAAGCGTTGCCTTCGGAGAAGAGGTATACATACTTCTTGGACATTGGTGGAAAGTACCTCCGCTTAAAATATATATATGGTTTTGCCAACGGATTTCTGTGCGCCGGCACGCAGAAAAAAGGCGTTCCGCGCGCCCTGTTATTATAACATGTTTTTCCCGAAAAAACCACCTTTCTTCAGAAAGATTATCATTTTTTCCATTATGCCCACAAAGCCTGCCGATCCCGCGCCGGGATTTGTGCGGAATACCCTTGAAGCCCGGAGGAGGGGGCGGAGAGGGGCGGGATCCGGACTTTTGCAGAACACTTTGTGAACTTTTTCACAATCCCCTTGCGTATAGAGCGGGGATGGTTTATAATGGGTCTATCGAAAATATGTTCTGAACGATGAACGAAAGGAATTTTTGAAATGGCTGCAAAAACCGCAACGAAGAAGGCCGCCGCCGACCTGAACGACAGAACCCCCGAGGAAAAGAAGAAGGCCCTGGACACGGCCATCAGCCAGCTGGAGAAGACCTTCGGCAAGGGCACCGTCATCAAAATGGGCGAGAATCCGAAGATGAACGTGTCCGCCGTCTCCACGGGCTCCATCTCCCTGGATATCGCGCTGGGCATCGGGGGGCTTCCCCGGGGGCGCATCGTGGAGGTCTACGGCCCCGAATCCTCCGGTAAGACCACCCTGACCCTACACGCCATCGCCGAGGTGCAGAAGATCGGGGGCACCGCCGCCTTCATCGACGCCGAGCACGCCCTGGATCCCGTCTACGCCAAGAACCTGGGGGTGGACATCGACAATCTCCTTGTGTCCCAGCCCGACTCCGGCGAGCAGGCCCTCGAGATCTGCGACGCCCTGGTGCGTTCCGGCGCGGTGGATATCGTGGTTATCGACTCCGTGGCGGCTCTGGTGCCCCAGCAGGAAATCGACGGCGACATGGGTGCGTCCCACGTGGGCCTGCAGGCGCGGCTCATGTCCCAGGCCCTGCGGAAGCTGTCCGGCACCATCTCCAAGACCAACTGCATCGTGATCTTCATCAACCAGCTCCGCGAGAAGGTGGGCGTCATGTACGGCAATCCGGAGACCACCACCGGCGGCCGGGCCCTGAAGTTCTACGCCTCCGTCCGCATCGAGATCCGCAAGTCCGAGGCTTTGAAGAACGGCAGCGAGGTCTACGGCAACCGGGCCAAGTGCAAGGTGGTGAAGAACAAGGTGGCCCCGCCCTTCAAGGTGGCCGAGTTCGACATCCTCTACGGCACGGGCATCTCCAAGGCCTCCGAGATCGTGGAGATGGGCACGGAGCTGGGCATCATCGAAAAGTCCGGCGCGTGGTTCTACTATGAGGGCGACCGTCTGGCCCAGGGACGCGACAACGCCCGCATCGCCGTGGAGAACGACCCCGCCCTGGCCGCCGAGATCGAAGCGAAGATCAAGGCAAAGGCCACCGCCCCCGACATGGAGCGCGAGGACACGGAGGACGAGGACGACGACGGCCAGCTGCCCCTGGACGACGACGAAGCCCTGGACATCCGGGTGCTGGATTTGGGAGACGACGAATAAGGAAGCAAAGGCACTGCCTTTACGGAATCCCCCGCCCCATTTCATCAGCGCGCGAGGGTATTCCTGTCCTCGCGGCGGCGGAGGATGAAGTTTATCTTCCTTGAACGCGTATCTTACGCTTCGCGGCTGAACACGACGCCAGTGATAGCGCGAGTCCGATTCTGAATCTGAATAATCCCGCCTCAAAACGCGCTTCCATTACACAGCCGCGATGGAAAGAAAACGAGACTGAAAATACAGCCTCGCGGAATCAAGTCAATCGTTGAATAGAAAAGCGAAAAAAGAAATCCAGCCTCCCTGCCCAATGCGCGCTTCGATCGCTGTTTCCGAGGTCCCCGAGGAAACCGTGAAATTCCATCTTTTGATGGGATTTCACGCATGTATCGACTAAACGAGCATAGTCCGCGCGAGGACTGTGATACACAATCGATTTTCGATAAAGACCTGAGCTGTCAGGATTATGCTCCCCGGCCAAGGGGGACCCGCACGGGGGGCACCTGCGGCCAGAGCTGGTGTCCCCCGTGCCGCCCGTCCCGCGCAGAGGACATAGAATCCGGAAACGCGAAGCGTTTCCTTCCTTATGACCGTTACCTCCATTGTCTTTGAAAACTGGCGGAACATCGCCGCCGCGAGGGTGGAATTCTCCCCCGGCATCAACGTGCTGTGGGGTATGAACGCCCAGGGAAAATCCAATATCCTCGAGGGGATCTACTTCTTCGCCCGGGGCCGGTCCTTCCGGGGAGCCCGTGAGCGGGAGCTGGTGCGCTTCGGGGAGCCGTTCGCCCGGGCCGCCCTGTCCTTCCGCCGGGAGGGATACGGCAGCGACACCGCCATGGAGGCCGTCCTGCCCGCGGCGGGAAAGAAACGGCTCACCCGCAACGGCGCGCCCCTTTCCTCGTCCGCCGAGATGCTGGGCAGCTTCCGGGCCGTTCTGTTCACCCCCGCCAATCTCTCCGTCGTGACCGGGGGACCGGCGGAACGGCGTTCCTTCCTGGATATCGCCCTGTCCCAGATTTCCGCCGACTACCTCATGTGGCTGCGAAAGGCCGTCCGGCTGCTGGCGGAGCGCAACGCCCTTCTGAAGCGGGCCGGGGACGGGGAGCGGGTGTCCCCCGAGGAATGGGACGTCTACGCCGAGGGGCTGGCGGAGAGCGGCGCCTGGATCGCAGCATACCGGCGGGAATACGCCTCGCTCTTGTCCCGGGCCGTGGAGCGGTATTTCGCCGGGATGACGGGCGGGGCCGAGAAGCCGGAGCTGACCTACCGGTCCCACGCCCTGCCGGAGGACGCGGAGCCCATCGGTCTTTTGACGAATCCCGGCGCGGCGGAGCGGAGAAGACCGGACCCCGGACCGCTCTATGAAAAGCTGCGGGCGAACCGGGAGCGGGAGATCGCAGCCGGATCCACCCTCTGGGGCATCCACAAGGACGATCTGCTCCTGACCCTCAACGGCAGGGAAGCCCGCGCCTACGCCTCCCAGGGACAGCAGCGGAGTTTTATCCTCTCCATGAAGCTGGGGGAGGCCGAGATCGCCCGGACCGTGAGCGGGGAATACCCGGCGGTGCTGCTGGACGACGTGTTCTCCGAGCTGGACGAAAACCGGCGGCGCTACATTCTGGACGCCCTGGACGCGGAGGAGGAGGGGAGCGCGGCTTCCCGCCAGATCATCATCACCTCCTGCGAGCCGGACGTGATTCCGGGGGCGAGGGCGTCCCGGGTCTGTTTCCACCGGGTGGAGGGCGGAAAAATCCTGGAGGGCGGGACATGATCCCGTCTCGGAAGAAACAGGCGGTAAACGTATGATTATAAGAGCGGTGCTGGAATCCCCCATGGCGGTGACCGTGGCCGTGGCTCCCGACGAGTGCCCCGATAATCGTGGACCGGAAAACGGGGGCGCGGAGGAGGTTTTCGTCCTGTCCCCCGGGGAGTGGAAGCGGCTGAACCGGTCCCTGGGCTACGATCCCGGGGCGGGGCTCATGCTCTCTGCCGGTCAGCCGGTGGACGAGGGGATTTACGACGCGCTCCGGTCCGCCCACGGGAGAACGGCAGCCGTGAGGGACGCGGGCAGGCTTCTGGCCTTTTCCGACCGGAGCCGGTCCGCCCTTGTCCGCCGTCTGACGGAGCGGGGACACAGCCGGGAGGACGCCCTCTATGCCGCGGAATTCCTCGAGAAGAAGGGCCTGCTTGACGACGGGGAGGCCTGCCGGAGGTACGCGCAGTCCGCCGTCCGGTCGAAGCATGTCGGACCCAGGCGGATCACGGCCTATCTCATGTCCCGTGGCTTCTCGGCTGAGGACGCGAAGGCGGCGGCGGCATCCGTGGACCCGGAGGACTATCGGGAGGCCCTGCTCTGGCAGATCCGGAAGAAATGTCCGGCTCTTCTGGAGTCTCCCGGGGAGGTTGACGCGGCGGCCCGGGGAAAGGCCATGGCGGCACTCATGCGGCAGGGGTTCTCCGCTGACGGGATCCGGACCCTGCTCCGGGAGACGGCCCCCTGAGGCGGCGCGGCTGCGGACAGAATCCGGAATCTGCCGGATTTTTTCAGTTTTTTTGCCCGGGGGACTGTGATTTTTCCACGAACTATGGTATAATTGACCAACAACCAAACAGAGGAGCGATCCATGGAACAGATCTACACCATACCCGTCAACGAGGCCTTCGAGAAGGTGCGCGACGAGCAGCATATGTGCCCCTTCTGCCTCATGTACAACCGGCTGGAGGGGAACGAGCTCGACCTGATCCTCGGCGCCTCCGCCATGGAGCCCGACGTCCGCATCAAAACCAACGAGCTGGGCTTCTGCGACACCCATTTCGGCCTCATGTTCCGGCGGTCCAAGCGGCTGCCCCTGGCCCTCATGATGGAAAGCCTCCTCGGCGAGGGGGTGGCCAAGGACATGGAGGGCAACATGGGCATGTTCATCCAGAAGACCGGGGAGGCCGTGGCGAAGAAGCTGGAGAAGCGCGCCCACTCCTGCTACGTCTGCGAGCGGATCGAGAACAATTTCGTCCATATGCTGGAGACCGCCGCCCTTCTCTGGCAGAGCGACTCCGCCTTCCAGGAAAAGGCCAAGGCCGCGCCCTACTTCTGCGTCCCCCACTACGCCCGCTTCATCCGGGCAGCGAAGGACCGGCTGTCCAAGAAGGATTTCTCCGAGTTCTTCACCGCTATGAACGCCATCGAGACGAAGTATCTGGAGGAGCTGCAGGGAGACGTCAGCTGGTTCTGCAAGAAGTTCGACTACCGCTATGAGAACGAGCCCTGGGGCAACGCCAAGGACGCGCCCGAACGCGCCCGCCTGTTCCTGACCGGCACCCTCCACGCGGAAGAGGACGACGTTAAGAAGCCGACCGATGCCCTCACCTGAGGGGGCCTCACCTGAGGCGGCTCACCTGAGCCATCCGGAAGATACAGACAAAGGAGCATTTTTATGGAAGATTCTGTCAACTACGCGGAATACACCGTTACCAAAAAGCCGGAGGGGGCCAATCTCCGGAAACGCATTCTTCTTATTGCCGTTTACCTGATCTACATCGCCGTCGTCGTCACCCTTACGGTGGTGACGAAGGGCGGCGGGGCCATGCTGGGGTTCCTCTTCTTCCTGGTCTTTATCATCATCGTCTTCTTCAGCTGGAAAATGGTGAAGGAGGATCGGAAATACGAGTGCCTGAACGCGAAGCTGGTGATCTCCGAGCTGAATGAGGGCATCGGCTCCAAGCCGAAGGTTGTCTCCGAGGACCTCATCTCCGCTTACTCCCTCATCGCCCCGGCCAACGAGGAATACAAGGCCCAGTGGACCGAGGCCGACGAGATCAAGGACTTCCGCGGCGACACGAAGAGCCCGGACTCCTATTTCGCCCGGATGGAAAAGGACGGCAAATCCACCGTTATCCTTTTTGAGACCACCAACAAGATGCTCAAGATCATGAAGTTCTACAACTCCAAGGGCACGGTGGTCACCGAGGTGCGCCGCTGAATCCGGCCCCCCGGGGCATACCTCCCGCCGCTGACGCATAGACTGGGGCAATCAGTTCTCAGTCTGCGGAGCGGTTTCATGATCCGATTTTTCAAGCGATGGGGCGGGGCGGCCGTCCTGTGTGTGATGCTCTGCGCGTCCTCCTGCGGGGCCGGGGATTGGTCTCAGTCGGCCGATCTGCCCGCCGCTGCCGCCGCCCGGGACGCTTCCTTCACGGCGGTTTTTCCGGCCGCGTATGAGGGCGGGGAGGACGTGCGCTGCGCCGGCATCCGGTCCGGGGACACGGTGACCCTGACGGTGCGGGAGCCGGCGCGCATGGCGGATGTGACCGTCACCCTGCGGCGGGAGGACGGGGGATACCGGGCGGAGATCTCCGGTCCGGATTTTCCGGCGTCCGTCCCGATGGATCCCGCCGCATCCCGGGCTCTCTGCGACGTGTTCGTCCTGCTGTACGGGGCTGATGCGCGCTCCCTTCCTTCGGGGGACGGCGCGGCGGAGGATATCCTTCTGCCGACGGTGAGCCGCAGCGGGGAGGAGACGGTCTTCCGGTATCCCGCCGGTACCCTGGTCTTTGACGGGGCGGGGATGCCCGTGCGGGTCCTCTGCCGGGACATGGCCGGGGGCGAGCGGACCGTCCTTTTCGGGGACTACGTCATGGAAGGGCCGTGACGCTTCTTTTTTCATTATCATCAATATAAGAGAGCACTGTCATGAAGCACAAGAACACAGCGTATATTTCCCGGGACGCTCTTTTGTCCAACTACGCCTCCATCGAGAGGCTGGTGGGGGATAACTGCGCCGTTGGGCAGAGGCGTCCCCGGATCATCTGCGTGGTCAAGGCGGACGGCTACGGTCACGGCATCCACACGGTGGCGGGAGCTCTGGGCGACGCGGGATGCGATTTCTTTGCCGTGTCCTCCGAGGAGGAGGCCGTGGAGCTGAGGGAAATCGAGACGCGCAACGGACGGAACCCGGATATCCTGATCCTCGGCCACATCATGCCGGAGAACGTGGGGGAGATGATCGCCCGGGACATCACCTGCGCCGTGGTCTCCCTGGACAACGCCCGGGAGCTCTCCGCCGCCGTGGACGCCCACAACCGCCGGGGCAGCCGCGCCAGACAGGACGCCTTGAAGATCCACATCAAGCTGGATACGGGCATGAACCGGGTGGGCTTTCCCGCAGCGGAAGACCGGGTCGGGGAATCCATCCGGCAGATCATGGAGGTGGCGGCGGACCCGAATCTCAGAATCTGCGGGATCTTCACCCATTTCTCCTGTGCCGACGACGAGCTCATGGACGGGCGGATCCTTCCGGGCTACGAGGTCTTCGGCGGTTTCACGGGCCTGCAGCTTGACCGGTACCGGGTTGCGGTGAAGATGCTGGAGGAGCGGGGGATCGACGTGGGCCTGCGCCACTGCGCCAATTCCGCCGCCACCCTCTGCTGCCCGGAAGCCTACTTCGACGCGGTGCGGGCTGGGATCATCATCTACGGCCTCATGCCCAACGGACGGCTGGAAGAGAGAAGCGGCGCGGCCCTGCCCCGGTTCACCCCGGTCATGCGGTTCGATTCCTCCGTGGTGCACCTCCACCGGATGAACCCCGGTGACCGGATCAGCTACGGAGCGGAGTTTACCGCGTCCCGGCCCATGCTGGTGGCCACGGTCGGAGCGGGCTACGCGGACGGCTTCGAGCGGGCTTACAAAGGCTGCTGCGTCCGGATCGGGAACCGCATGTACCGCCAGATCGGCCGCATCTGCATGGACCAGTTCATGGTGGACGTGACCCCCGTCGACGAAGCGGACGAGCGGGACAACCCCGTCCGGGTGGGGGACGCCGTGACCCTCTTCGGCGGCGACGACGGCCAGATGACCGATACCCTCGCCCGCATGGCCGGCACCATCAACTACGAGGTCGTCTGCAAGGTCTCCAAGCGCGTCCCCCGCATTGTCGAGTGAGGGAGTGGAAACGAAAGCGGAGCCTTTCCTTCATCAACAGCGCGAACGCAAGGTAAAAAATTATTCAGAAGGTTTTATGATTTATCAAAACATCCTCCAGGCCATGGGCCATACGCCCCTCATCCGCCTGAACCGGCTCGCTCCGGAGGGAGGCGCGGATATTCTTGTGAAGTTCGAGGGCCTCAACGTGGGCGGATCCATCAAGACCCGAACGGCCTATAATATGATTCTCGAGGCGGAGCAGGCCGGCGTCATCGGTCCCGACTCCGTTATCGTCGAGCCCACCAGCGGAAATCAGGGCATCGGCCTGGCTCTCGTGGGCGCGGTGCGGGGCTATCGGGTGGTCATCATCATGCCCGATTCCGTCAGCGAGGAGCGGCGGAAGCTGGTGGCCCAGTACGGCGCGGAGCTGATCCTCATCCACGACGCAGGAGATATCGGCGCCTGCATCCGGTCCTGCATCGAGAAGGCGGAGCAGATGCGGGCGGAGGACCCGAAGGTCTTCGTGCCCCAGCAGTTCGAGAATCCCGCCAACCCCGCTGTTCACCGCATTGCCACGGCAAGGGAGATCCTCTCCGACATCGGTCCGGAGGGGAGAGTGGACGGCTTCTGCTCCGGCATCGGCACGGGCGGCACCGTCACCGGCATCGGAGAGGTTCTGAAGGAGGCCAATCCTGAGACTGCGGTCTGGGCTGTGGAGCCTGAGAACGCGGCCATCCTCTCCGGCGGCGCCATCGGGACCCATTTGCAGATGGGCATCGGCGACGGACTGATCCCGCCCGTGCTGAACCGGGACATCATCGACCGCGTCTGCATCATCGGGGACGACGAGGCCATTGGGACGTCCAGGGCGCTGGCTTCGGAGGAGGGCATCCTCTGCGGCATCTCCAGCGGCACCAATGTGGCGGCGGCCATTCGCATGGCGAAGGAGCTGGGGCCGGGGAAGACCGTGGTCACCATCCTGCCGGACACCGCCGAACGGTATTTTTCCACGCCGCTGTTCGGATAAGCGGGCGGCGAAACGTCGGAAGGAGAGAAACCATGGGTGACACCGGGAGGCATATCCTCCGCATCGCGCTGCTGCAGCTGAAATCGGCTCCAGGAACCGGGGCGGCGCGGCTGGAGGGCAATCTGAAAAAGGCGCTCGCCGCGTGCGGGACGGCAAAGGAGCGGGGGGCGGACATCGCGCTGCTGCCGGAGATGTTCTCCATGGGGTACGATCTCTACGCCCGTCCGGAGGAGGACTGGCTGGCGGAGGCGATCCCGAAGGACTCTCCTTACGTGACCGCTCTGGCCGACGCCGCGCGGGAGCTTCACATGGCCGTGGGCGTCACCCTCCTGGAGGATTTTTCTCCCGCGCCCCGGAACACCCTCCTGCTTTTCGATCGGCACGGACGGGAGGCGTTGTCCTATTCCAAGGTCCACACCTGCGATTTCGGGCCGGAGCGCCGTCTGACGCCGGGGGAGGACTTTCCCGTCTGCGCGCTGGATACCGCCGCCGGACCGGTTCGGGTGGGCGCCATGATCTGCTATGACCGGGAGTTCCCGGAGACGGCCCGGATCCTCATGCTGCACGGCGCGGAGCTGATCCTGGTCCCCAACGCCTGCCCCATGGAGCAGAACCGGCTGGCGCAGCTGCGGGGACGGGCCTATGAGAACATGACGGCCGTGGCCACCTGCAATTATCCCGAAGGCGAGCCTCCCAGGGCCCCCGACTGCAACGGGCACTCCACCCTCTTCGACGGCGTGGCGTACTTCGACGGCTTACCCGGATCCCGGGACACCTGCGTGCTGGAAGCGGACGGGGACGAGGGCGTTTTCGTGGGGGAGCTGGATCTGGACATGCTCCGGACCTACCGCCGCCGGGAAAATCAGGCCGAGACCTTCCGCCGCCCGTCGCTGTACCGGGAGCTGTCACAAGAGCACGACCTCCCCGCCGAATTCCGGAGGAAGGGAAAACGGTAGAGCGGGAACAAAATATAATACTGTTTTCTTTCTATAAAGCTATCTATATGGGTTTTGATCGCAAGATGTAGAAGGCGAATCGCCTTGCGATGAGCTCGCGTACAATAACTCTGATAAGGTTGGATGACTAAATTGGTGTGGCAAGGTTTCGGCTACACATAATTGACATAGTCTGTCCCTATCCATTTCAGAAGTTCTTGCCAGGCTTCTTTCAAGAAGCCGCGTAACCCCTTAGAAGGGATTTAGTATAAAAAGACACCGAAGGGGGGAACCGACGGTGTCTTTTGCTTATGTAAAGGGGACTATAAATCAGCAAAGACAAAGGCAGAACGTTGACTTAAACTTTTGCAGATACCGACGGACACTCCTTCCACCGCAAGCGGTCCCCCTCCCTCTGAGAGGGAGCTGTCAGCTGTGCTGACTGAAGGAGTGTCTGAAAGGTTATATTATTAAGACAGCAAACTAATACTGTTTCGCTTCTAAACGGTATGATTTTGCATAGGACAGAACCAACAAGTTTTGTCTGCACAAACCCACTGTGGTCCCTGTGCCCAATGCGCGCCT
>CACWLT010000061.1 GCA_902761695.1 uncultured Ruminococcus sp. | reverse complement strand
TAATCGTTCCCAAAGGCGAAGCCTTTGTTTCCTCTCTCCGCAGTCACGCAGACTGCGTTCCCTTCGTGAAGTTCAGCCTGAACTTCATCCTCCGCCGAGAGGGCAGGAATGCCCTCTCGTGCTTATAAAGTGCGGCAGAAGATTTCGTAAAGGCAAAGTCTTTAAGCCCTGTGAAACAAAAAACGCGGAGAGTTTTGTCCGCTCTCCGCGTGTTCTTGTTTTACCGCTCTTCCCGGAAGTAGGCCAAACCCAGGGAGGCCGGGGGCTGGGATTCCCGTCTGCGGCGGAGGGATACCGCCACCAGCACGATGATGGTCACCAGGTACGGCAGCATCTGATAGAGGGACGCCGTCCGTTCGGTGTTCGTCGCGCCGAGGAGCTTCGGCAGGAAGTTGTACAGCCAGTACAGGGTCCCGAAGAGGTACGCGCCCCAGATGGCGTTCAGCGGCCGCCAGGTGGTGAAGATGACCAGCGCCACAGCCAGCCAGCCCAGCGCGGCGATCTCGTCCGTAGTGGCCCAGATGCCGTCGTTGTAGGTGACCACGTAGTACAGGCCGCCCATGCCGGAAAGGCCCGCGCCGATGACCGTTGCCAGATACTTGTGCCGGGTCACGTTGACGCCCGCCGCGTCCGCCGTTGCCGGATTCTCGCCCACCGCCCGGAGGTTCAGTCCGCTGCGGGTCTTCGATAGATAGACGTGCAGGACCACGGCGGCGATGACGGCCAGATAGACCAGAAGGTCGTAGGAGAAAAAGATCTGCCCGAGGAGCCCCAGCTTGTCCGAAAGCACCGGGATCTTCGTCTTGAAGGCCGCGTTGGCAAAGCCCGCTTTGGCATAGACGCCGGGGAACATGTAGGTGCACATGAAGTTCGCCACGCCGGTCCCGAAGGTGGTCAGCGCCAGGCCGGTCACGTTCTGGTTGGCCCGGAGCGTGATGGTCAGGAAGCTGTAGATCAGCCCGCCCAGCGCCGAGGCCAGGAACGCGAAGAGCAGTCCCAGCAGCACGCACACCACGGCGGAGGGGTTCGGATTGTTCTTCTCATAGGTGAAGACCGACGCGAAGCCCGCGAAGGCCCCCAGATACATGATGCCCGGGACGCCCAGATTCAGGTTGCCGGATTTCTCCGTCAGAATCTCGCCCAGGGAACCGTACATGATGATGGTGCCGAACTGGATGGACCGGGTCAGCCACGCCAGAAGATTTTCCTGAATCATTTGTCCGCGCCTCCCTTCTCCGTCCTGTGCCGGAGGATCAGTCTGTACTGGAGGAAGAACTCGCTCCCCAGAATAAAGAAGAGGATGATGCCGGAGATGATCCCGGCGATATACTCGTTCAGCCCGTAGGTGGAGGCGATCTCCCGCGCGCCCTTTTCCAGGAACACCAGAAGGAAGGAGATCAGCGCCATATAGAAGGTGTTGAACTTGGCCAGCCACGCCACGATGATGGCCGTGAAGCCGTTGCCGCCCGCCGTGTTGGTGGCGATGGTGTGCTTGTCCCCGGCCACAAGGATCAGGCCGCAGAGACCGCACAGGGCCCCGGAGAGAAGCATGGTGCGGATAGTCACCTTTTTCACGTTGATGCCCGCGTATTTCGCCGTCCGCTCGCTCTCGCCCACCACGGCGATCTCATAGCCGTGCTTGGTGTATTTCAGGTAGACGTACATGGCCGCCGTCAGCACCGCCACGATGATGATGTTCAGAGTGAAGTTGTAGCCGAAAATGTTCGGGAACCAGCCCGCCTTGTTGATGGAGCCCACGGACGCCCGCTCGCCCCGCATGATGTTGACGGCATAGGCCACGATCTGAATGGCCACGTAGTTCATCATCAGGGTGAAGAGGGTCTCGTTGGTGTTCCAGTTGGCCTTGAAGAAGGCGGGGATGAAGCCCCAGAGCGCACCCGCCAGAACGCTGGTGACGATCATCACGAGGAAGAGCAGGGGCGTGGGGATCCGGTCCCCCAGAAAGATCATGCAGAGAGCCGTGGCGAACCCGCCCATCAGCACCTGCCCCTCCGCGCCGATGTTCCAGAAGCGCATCCGGAACGCCGGGGCCAGGGCCACGCCGATGCAGAGCAGGGAGGTCAGGTCCCGCAGCAGCTGCATGAAAAGCATGTTCGCGGAGAAGGAGGCGGCGAAGATCCGCGCGTACACCGCGATGGGGTTGAGCTTCGTCACCAGAACGATGAACAGGGCGTCCACCACCAGAGCCAGCAGAACGGCCGCGGCCCGGATGAGGATCTTCGTCTTCATGGGCAGGGCGTCCCGCTTGGCGATGCGGAACAGGGGCTCCCCATGGGTCTTGTGCTGTGCGGTCAATGGGTCAGTCCTCCTTTTCCTTTGTTTCAGCGGTCCCGCCGCCGTATCCGTCGTGGGCGCTCAGCTTCGTCATGAGCAGGCCGATGCCCTCCTTCGTGGCTTCCCGGCCGTCCACGATGCCCGTGATCTGTCCGGCACACAGCACCAGGATCCGGTCGCAGAGATCGATCAGCACGTCCAGGTCCTCGCCCACGTACAGCACGGCCACGCCCTTCTTCTTCTGCTCGTTCAGCAGGCGGTAGATCTGGTACGACGTTCCGATGTCCAGACCCCGCACCGCGTAGGCCGTCATCAGCACCTCGGGCGCGGCGGCGATTTCCCGGCCCACCAGCACCTTCTGCACGTTGCCGCCGGAGAGACGCCGCACCGGTGTCCCGATGGAGGGCGTAACCACGGCCAGATCGTCCTTCACGTCCTCCGCCAGCTGTTTCGGCGCCCGGGTGTCCGTGAACACGGAGCTGCCTTTCTCGTAGGACTTGAGCATCATGTTCTCGGTCATGCCCATGGAACCCACCAGACCCATGCCCAGCCGGTCCTCCGGCACGAAGGAGAGATGCACCCCCAGCTCCTTGATCTGCCTCGGCGTCAGACCGATGAGCTCCCGCTCAGCTCCGCTGCCGGCTGACGGATAGAACTTCACGGAGGAGCCCTCCGCCGTGAGCTGAAGACCCGCGATGGCTTCCAAAAGCTCCTTCTGCCCGCACCCGGAAATGCCGGCGATGCCCAGGATCTCCCCGCCGTACACGTCGAAGGAGGCGTCCTTCAGAGCGGGAACGCCCTCCGCGCCGTACACGGTCAGGTTCCGCACGGACAGGCGCAGCTTCGGGTTTTCCGGCGCGGGCCGCTCGATGTCCAGCGCCACCTTCTTACCCACCATCATCTCGGTGAGGGAGAGCTCGGTGGCGTCCTTTGTGGCCACGTCCCCGATGTACTCGCCCTTGCGCAGGATCACCACCCGGTCGGAGATGTCCAGCACCTCGTGGAGCTTGTGGGTGATAATGACCACGGCTTTCCCGTCCTTCTTCATCTCCCGCATGACGCCGAAGAGCTTCTCGGTCTCCTGGGGGGTCAGAACGGCGGTGGGCTCGTCCAGGATCAGGATGTCCTCGCCCCGGTAGAGGACCTTGACGATTTCCAGGGTCTGCTTCTGGGAGACGGTCATTTCATAGACCTTCTGGTCCGGCTCGATGTCGAAGCCGTAGCGGCCGCAGATCTCCTTCACCCGCCGGGAAACGGCCTTCATGTCCAGCCGCCGTCCGCCGCCGGATTCCTCGGGAGACAGGCCCAGGACGATGTTCTCCGCCGCCGTGAACACGTCCACCAGCTTGAAATGCTGATGGATCATGCCGATGCCCAGCGCCAGAGCGTCCCCGGGAGAGGCGATGGTGACCTCCTCCCCGTCCACGAAGATCCGCCCCTCATCCGGGAAATAGATGCCGGAGATCATGTTCATGAGGGTGGTCTTGCCGCTTCCGTTCTCGCCCAGCACGGAGAGGATCTCCCCCCGCCGGATGGACATGGACACATTGCGGTTCGCGGCCACCGACCCGAAGGTTTTGGTGATCCCCTCCAGACGGACCGCATCCGGTTTCCGGGCGTTCTCCGGGGACTGAGCGGTCTCCGGGCGCCGGGCCTCGTCTGCCATAGACTTTTCTGCCATGATACAACCTTTCAGAATGTTGAAAAATACGGAAAAGTGGGAAAGGAAAAGTGAAAACCGTTTTTTGCTAATCTCAAGCTAAAAGGGGAACGCGGCTTCTTGAAAGAAACCCAGAGCAGCAAGCTGCTCGGCAAGAACTTTATACATACACTGGTGCAGCTTTCTTCTCAAAGTGCAGCACGGGGTAACGTACAGCGCTTTGTTTCAGGTTCTGCTTTTTCATACGCCTTAATTAAATAACCTTCTTAGGCTGAGAATAGTATTTCACCTTTCCTTTGCCGTTTTTCGGCCGCGGTCCGGTCCCGCAAAAGCGAAACGGGGAGGAAGTAAGCGTGACGTACTTCCTCCCCCTTCGGTTCAGATGGAATTCAGATAGGATTATTTCTCGATGATGCCGTCGATGCGGACGGAGAAGTAAGGAGCGCTGCGGACAGTGGACTCGTCGAAGTAGCCGTCCTTGATGCACTCAACGGTCTCGCCCTCGTAGATGGGAGTCATGGTGCTCCAGTCCATGTAGGACATATTGACCTTGCAGGAGGTCAGATGACCCGCCGCGTCGGTGGTCACTTCGCAGGTGTTCTGGGGCTGGGACACGGTGAAGGTGTTCACGTCGAAGACATGGAGGGTGCCGGCCTTGAGAGCGGCTTCCACTTCGGCAACCTTCTCGGCGGTGCCGGCGGCGCAGGACGGGCCGAGCTTGGTGATGGCCACGCCGTTTTCGTTGTAGCCCTTCGCCACGTCATAGGGCTGCTCCTTGCCGTTCATGACGTTCTGGAAGAGCTCCTTGTAGAACTCGGACCAGGTGTTGGTGGGAGAGGTCAGGGCGGCGGTGGGAGCGGCTTCCAGAATGTCCACGTTGTAGCCGACGGAGTAGCAGATCTTGCCCTCGCCCAGCATTCTCTCGCAGGCGGAGGGAGCGCCGGTGGAGTCCGCGTGCTGGCCGATGATGACGCAGCCGTTGGCCACGAGCGCTTCGGCGGCGGCGGCTTCCTTGGCGATGTCAAACCAGGAGGAGGTGTAGTTGACTTCCATGGTCACGTTCGGAACGATGGAACGGAGGCCGAGGAAGAAGGCGGTGTAGCCGGAGACCACTTCCGCGTAGTTGAAGGCGCCCACATAGCCGATCTTCACGTTGCCGTCGGCGTCATAGGCGTTGGGGGTGGCGGTGGGGGAAACGGTGCCGTTGTCGATGAGCTCCTTCAGCTTCATGCCGCCGACCACGCCGGAGACATAGCGGGACTCAAAGACCTTGGTGAAGCCGTTCTTCAGGTTGGAGACGCCGGAGATGGAAGCGAAGTCGCCGGTCATGGAAACGAAGGTGACGTTCGGGTTTTCCTTCGCGGCCTGCACCATGAAGTCCTGGTGGCCGTAGGAGTTGGAGATGACCAGCTGGCAGCCGCGGCCCACAAGCTCGACGGCAGCGTCGTAGCAGTCGGAGTTCTCCTCGACCTTGTACTTCCAGATGATCTGGCTCTCGGAAATGCCCAGGGCCTTCGCGGCTTCCTTGATGCCGTTCATATGGGCCAGGGTGTAGCCTTCGGTCTCGTCGCCGACCATGATGCAGCCGATCTTGATGCCGGCCGCGCCGTCGCTGGAGCAGGACGCGAACGCCGTCAGAGCGGTGAGAAGCATCAGGACTGCGATCGCCAGCGACGCGATTTTCTTGAACATTTGTCTGTTCCTCCTGAATTGGATAATGATGATGGAGACGTATATCTCAAGCCCGAAGGCAGGAGAGCGGAGAATAGGGGGATCACTCCTCCACAAAGCGGATGCCGTTTTCGTCCATGGAGGCGACGCGGGCGAGGGATTCCACCCGGACGCCCTGGGCGCGGACGATGCTTCCGCCGGGCTGATAGGCTTTTTCAATGACGATGCCCGCACCGGCCACGGAGGCCCCGGCGTCGTGCACCAGCTTCAGAAGAGCCAGAAGAGCGCTTCCCTTGGCCAGAAAATCGTCGATGATGAGCACCCGGTCCTCGGCGGTGAGGAAATCCCGGGCCAGACGGATGGCGTAGGTGCGCTCGTGGGTATAGCTGTAGACCTCGGCGGTGTACACGTCGCCGGAGATGTTGTTGGTGGGGGTCTTCTTGGCGAACACCACGGGGACCCCGAAATAGGCGGCGGTGAGGCAGGCGATCCCGATGCCGGACGCTTCAATGGTCAGAATCTTGGTAATGCCCTCGTCCTTGTAGAGATGGTAGAACTCGCGGCCCAGCTCGGAAATGAAGGGCACGTCGATCTGATGGTTGAGAAAGCTGTCCACCTTCAGGACGTTTCCCGCGCCGATCTTGCCGTCTTTCAGGATTCTGTCTTCCAGCAGCTTCATATGCAGCCCCCGTGAGGAAAAATAAACGTCGCGTCAAACGCGGGATGCGCCGGATCGCGATCGGAAGAAAAATACCAAAATATAAAAAGACTGCTTTTATTATACATGACCGGACAACAAAATTCAATTCGTCTTTACTATAAAATCCCCCATTCCTCACCGCAGGCGTTTTGTCGAAAGAGCACAAACGTCTCATGGCATCATATACTGGCATGGAAGACAAAGGCTCCGCCTCTGCAAACTCCTTCTGCACAGTATAAGCTCGACGCAGCATTCCTGCCTTCTCGAGCGGATAAGGCAGGTTGGGAGAATACGCAAGGGCGCAGCCTTTGACGGACTGCATAAACCGCCGGCGGGGTGCGCATACTGTAGACGCGGAAGACAGCGGAAAGGAATGAGGAAATTGACAGTCAGACGCGGAGATATATATTACGCCGATCTCAGCCCCGTGGTGGGCAGCGAGCAGGGGGGCGTGCGTCCCGTGCTCATCGTGCAGAACGACGTGGGCAACCGGTACAGCCCCACGGTCATCGCCGCCGCCATCACCAGCCGCCTGGGGAAGAATCCCATGCCCACCCATATCGACGTCCGGGCGGAGCGGGCGGGACGGGTGGGGCTGACCCGGGATTCGGTGATCCTTCTGGAGCAGATGCGGACCATCGACAAGAAGCGGCTGGGGGAGAAGATGGGCCACCTGGACGAGGAAACCATGACGGCCGTGGACAACGCCATCTCCGTCAGCCTGGGCCTGGGCGGCGTCCGGGGCGAGTGAAGGCGGGCGCGGGGCGGGAGTATTAACATTTTATCCCTTGAAAAGAGCGGGCCGGGAGGCTATACTGTGAAAAAAGCTATTTCACAAGAAAGGCTCTGCGCCATGACCCGAACCCGACTTTTCGCGCTCGCCCTCGCTCTCTGCCTCGCCCTGCCCATTTTCGCCTCCTGCAGCAAAAAGGGCGAATTCGACCCGCCCACGGGATGGCAGGCGGCCTCGGACGAGCAGGCGGACTTCTACTTCTACGTTCCCGACAGCTGGACGGTGGACTTCTCCACGGCGGCGGCGGGGGCGTACTATTCCGCGCAGGATCCCTCCTCCGTGTCCGTCATGGCCTGGGAGCTGCCCAACGCGGATACCACCCTCGACGACTGGTGGGCCCTCAACCGGGAGGAACTGGAAAAGGTCTTCGACAACTTCAATCTGGAATCCGAGGAGAACATGACCCTCACCGCCGACAATCTCTACGCAAAGCGGTATGTCTACACCGCCGAGCTGGGGGGCTACGCCTACCGGTACATGCAGGTTGCCGCGCTGAAGGGGACGGCCGTCTACCTCTTCACCTACTGCTCCGTGGAGGAGAACTACGAGAGCCATCTGGAGGCCGTGGAGGACATGCTGGGCTTCCTTATCATCAAGTAAAACATAGTGTGTTCACACTATAAGGAAAGAAACGCTGCGCGTTTCAAATTTCATTGAATCCCGTTGCGCACGGGAGGCGCCGGGAGGGACACCATCTCATGGCCGACTGAGTTCACGAAGTGAACTCGGGTGCCCACTCCCGGAGGTCCCCCTTGGCCGGAGAGCATAATCCTTGCTGCTCACTTCTGAATCCTAATTGATTGTGCATCCCATGTCCTCGCGCGGACCACATTGCGTCAGCTGAAACATACGATGAACTCCGTCGGGGACGAAGTTCATCGGTTTGCAGGGTAACCTGCAAACCGCGATCAAAACGCGCATGACACATAACGCGACAGAGAGATCGGAATAATATCTTTTGTTCTCCGCGTCTTGAGCTGACTGCGCAGATCCTTGCCGGACAAAGGTTTTTCTTAGTTTTATGTGAACGCACCCACGCACCCTGATCTCATTCTACGAGGACAGCCATGACCACATCGGAGCATTATCTCGACCAGTCCGCCACCACGCGGCCCTCGGAGACCGCCCTCCGCGCCCTGAACGAAGCGCCCTGGGGCAATCCCTCCTCGGTCCACCGGATCGGGCTGGAGGCCGCCGCCGCACTGAAGGAAGCCCGCGCCGCCCTCGGAAAGACCCTCGGCATGGCCCGCCTCCCGAAGGACCGGCTGATCTTCACCTCCTGCGGCACGGAATCCAACAACATCGCCCTGCTGGGAACGGCTGCGGCGAAGAAGCGGGACCCGGACAACCCCGGGACGATCCTTCTCTCGGCCGGGGAGCATCCCTCCCTGGAAAATCCCGCGCAGCTCTTGGAAAAGCGCGGATACCGGGTGATCCGGATTCCCACGGCGGGAGGTCTTCTGGACCTGGACTTCCTCCGGGACGCGCTGGAGAACGCCGCCTCCCCGGTGATCTTCGCCGGATTCATGCTGGTGAACAACGAGACGGGGGCTGTTTACGACGTGAAGGCTGCCGCTTCTCTGGTCCGGGCGAAATTCCCCGACGCGGTGATCCACTGCGACGCGGTGCAGGGCTATCTGAAGCTGAAGAAGAACCGCTTCTCCCCCGCCTCCCTGGGCGTTGACACCATGACCCTCAGCGCCCACAAGGTCCACGCGGTCCGGGGCGCGGGAGCCCTGTACATGTCGGAAAACGTGATCCGGCGGAAGAACATCGTCCCCGTCATGCCCGGCGGCGGACAGGAATGGGGCGTCCGGAGCGGAACGGAGAATCTCCCCGCCATCGCCTCTTTCGCCGCAGCCGCCCTGGAGGGCTACTCCGAGCTGGACGCCCGGCTGGAGAAAACTGCCGCCCTGCGCGCCGTACTTGAAGAGGGGATCGGACGGCTGGCGGAGGAATGTCCGGGGCTCGGACTGAACGTCCCGGCGGGGGAAATGCAGCCCGGCATCGCCAGCGTCCGCCTGCCCGCCATCCGCAGCGAGACCATGCTGAACTATCTCTCCGGCCGGGGGGTGTACGTTTCGGCGGGCTCGGCCTGCTCGGCGGCGGCGAAGAAAAAGAGCGCGGCCCTCACGGCATTCGGACTGCGGGACGACGAGGCGGATTCGGTGATCCGGGTCAGCTTCGACCACACCAACACGGAGGAGGACATCCGCGCCTTCCTGGAAGGACTGGGCGAGGGGGTCCGCTCCCTGCAGAGGAAAAGATAAGGACGGGACAGTATGAATAGATTTCTCACAGATTTTCAGGAATTCATGAAGACCCAGCCATTCCGGATCATCCGCCTGTCCGAGGTACAGGGGGACGGGGAGATCGGGACCTGGGAAATGACCGAGGCCAGCCGCAGCCAGAACACCTACTCCGTCTCCAAGACCTTCGTCATGACCGGCATCGGCATGCTCTGGGACCGGGGGCTCATCTCCCTGGATGAAAAGATCGTGGACATTCTCCGGGAGGACATCTCCCCGGAAACCGAGGCAAAGATGGATCCCCGCTGGAACCTCACCACGGTGGAAATGGCGCTGACCCACCGCATCGGCCTGCCCGGGGGATTTCTGGACATCGACGTCTGCGACGCGGCGGACTTCGGGGAAGATTTTCTGGCTTACACCCTGACCTATCCCCTGGACTACACCCCCGGCACGGGAGCGAAATACACCGACTGCGCCTTCTACCTGCTGGCCCGCTGTGCCGCGAAGAAGACCGGCGTGCCGCTGGACAGATTCCTCTGGAAGGAGCTCTTCTATCCCCTGGGATTCAGGGAAATGGCATGGGCCACCTGTCCCCTCGGGCACCCCGTCGGCGGATCGGGCCTCTACATAGGCTCCGAGGACATGGTGAAGCTGGGCATGATCTACCGGGACGGCGGTCTGTACCGGGGGCGGCGCTTCCTCTCCGAGGAGTGGGTGAAGCTGGCTCTGGAACGGGAGTTCGCCCTGGACTGGGATGACGAACACCGGGTCTATTTCAAGGGCGGCATGTTCGGTCAGAAGCTGCTGGTGGTCCCGGAGCAGAACCGTGCCGTCGCGCTCCAGGCCTTCGGCGCAAACTCCGACGCCGTCATGCGGTGGATCCGGGACTATAAAGGCTAATACTGATCTTATACTGTTTCGCTTCTAAACGGTATGATTTTGCATAGGACAGAACCAACAAGTTTTGTCTGCACAAGCCCACTGTGGTCCCTGTGCCCAATGCGCGCCTGAAACGCCGGCGAAGCCCACGGAACTTGTTCCGTGCACCACTTAAACTTCACGAACAGAGACCGCGC
>CACWLT010000060.1 GCA_902761695.1 uncultured Ruminococcus sp. | reverse complement strand
GTCGCAGGCAGCGCCGTGGGGCTCGGTAATTTCCTCCGATTCCCCGGTCAAGTCGTTTTAAACGGCGGCGGCGCGTTCATGATTCCGTACCTGATTTCCCTTCTGCTCGTGGGCATTCCGCTCGCGACGAGCGAATGGGCGCTCGGACGTTTTGCGGGGCGCAGCGGCGTTCATTCCCAGATGGGAATGTTCTATCTCGCGAGCGGTCGGAAACGCCGCTGGGGCGTCGTCGGCGGTCTGATGGCGATCGTGCCTTTCGTTATCAGCATGTTTTACGTCTTCATTGAAGCGTGGTGCGTTCTTTACGCGCTCCAATACTTGGGCGGCATGTTCGAGCCTGTCGGGTTAGGCTTCTCGTTCTTTAACAACGTCGATCCCGGACTTCATTTTGACGCCCCGGTGGAATATACGGCGTTCTTTAATCGCATGATCGGCAAGGACGCGGACGGTTCGCTCTTTCGTCTTTCGACGTCGCCGCTTCTTCTGGCGACGATTTTCTGCGCGCTCGGCAACGTTTTACTGATAAGTCGCGGGATCGTCGGCGGAATCGAAAAGGTTTGTAAGATCGCGGCGCCCCTCGTTTTGGCGTGTTCGCTCCTTGTCGTCCTACGCGTCGTTACGCTCGGCAATCCCACGGGAATCGAGGGGCGCGGATTTCTTGACGGGCTGGGCTTCATGTGGAACCCGTCGCGCGACGCGTTTGACGCCAAAGGACTCGTGATCGGTCGAACGACGCTGTGGGAATCGCTGAAGAACCCCGACGTATGGCTCGCGGCGACCTCGCAAATCTTTTTCACGATTTCCCTGTGCTGGTGCTGTATCACGACCTATGCCAGCTATATTAGAAAACGCGACGATATCGCGCTTTCGAGTCTATCCGCGACGTCCATTAACGAGTTTTGCGAAGTCGTGCTCGGCGGTCTCATGGCGATTCCGCCAGTCGTCATGTACCTCGGCGTCAACGCGGGCGGAAGTTTTAATTCGTCATACGCGCTGGGGTTCGCCGCGCTGCCCAATGTTTTTGGTCAAACGCCGTGCGGTCAGTTTGTAGGACTCTCGTTCTATCTGCTCCTTTTTACGGCGGCGATTACGACGTCCGTCTCGCTGCTTCAACCCACGGTCGCGTTAATCCACGACGCGTTCGGCGGTAATAAAGAATCGAACGCGTTCCTTGTCGGCGGCGTCAATCTTATAGGAACGCTCTTTGTCTGCTGGTTCACGAAAAACCTCGCGGCGCTGGAGGTGTGCGACTTTTGGATTTCTGAAGTCGTCATGTTTGTCTTTGCGACGCTCCAAACGTTTTTGGTCGCGTTTGTCTGGGGCTCCTCGGCGTTCCGCGCAGAATTGGAATTCGGCTCGCAGATTCGGTCGTTTCGCTTTCTGCCCTTGATCGTAAAATATATATCCTTTCCATACATAACGATCATCATCGTCTTTTGGTTTGTAAAAAATCTCGGCGCCCGTTTGCACGAGATTCAAGAAGACGCCGTCACGCGTTACGCGTTCATTCTCTTTGGCGTCATCGCGGCGACGCTGTTCATACTCTCGATCGTCGTAACGACGCGATGGAAGCGCGGCGAAACCTCCGCGCGCGACGCGTCTAAATCCGATTCTTGACGTCGTCTCAATAATTCGTTAGACTGCGCCGACAAAAGAGAGATTTGGCGCGACATTTTCTTATGCGCCCTAAAAACGGGAGAGATCAATGAAACCGGTGTTGCAAGCGCGGGGACTTACGAAACGCTACGGTAAAATCACGACGGTTCACGACGTCGACGTCGAAGTTCAGGGTCTTGGACATGTTGTAGAGACCGGTGCCGTCTTCGCCGATGTAGAAGGGATATTCGTTCCACTCGTCGTCGTAGTTCACGCCGTCATGGCCCTTGTCGGCAAAGCTGGTGCCCTTGTTGAGCGGATTGCCGTTGATGTAGAGGCAGTACCACTGCGCTTCACGGTCAACCACCAGGGCCAGATGATACCACTGATCCTCCATGGAGCCGATGCCCGCGATATCGTAGGGATACTCGGTGTCGGTACGTGTGCCGCCCTCGCAGTTGGCGTTGTATTTCCAGTCGTTGCCGCGGATGCAAAGCAGGAAGCCCGCATTCGCGCCGGAATTCCAGTCCTTGTTGGCGAACAGACAGGGGTCGCTGTCGTGCTCGTGAACGTTCACCCAACAGGTGATGGTGAAAGAATTCGTCTCAAACTTGAGGTCCTCGGTATACAGAGCGCCTTCACCGCTGTGAATAGCGGCCGCCTTGCCGAAGCGCCCTTCGACGAATTCGGGGTCGTCGCCGTCCACCTGAACATTCATCTTTCCGGTGGTGTCGTCGTAGGTATCCTCAAAGGTCAGATACATTTCCGCATTCTTCAGCAGCTCTTCTCCCGTCGCCGCGTAGCAGACCGCGGTCAGGCAGACGGAGAGGAGAACCACCAGCAGAAGAGCCGAAAGCTTCTTCATAAAGAACAGCCTCCTGTTAATTCATGTTCGAAATGCTTGATCCATTTCTACCCGTTCATTATAGTCCATAACCTCCGCAAAGTCAAGACGGGCGGACAAAAAATATTCACAGAATTTTAAAAATCGGAACGCACCACTGCCGGCTCTCCCTCCCCGCAAAAAAAAAAACGCCGGGGAATGAAATAATCATTAAATTGAGGGTTGCTTTATTGTCCGAACAATGCTATACTGACCCTGAGGAGGGTGTAGGCCACCTCCGATACAAAACACCGGTCCAAGACAGCATTAGCACCGAACGAACATGGATCCGAAAGGAGGAATCCCATGAAACGCATTCTGACATTCCTTATGGCGGTCATCCTCTGCGCCGGACTGCTCCCCGGGGCGGTCTTTGCGGCGGGTGATCTGCCCTTCATCGACGTATCCCCCGAGGCGTGGTACTACGGCGACGTGAAAACCGCCGTGGATGCCGGGCTGGTCAACGGCAAGTCCGCCACCACCTACTGCCCGGACGATCTTCTGACCTACGCGGAGGCCGTGAAGCTGGCCGCCTGCATGCATCAGAAGAACGAGACGGGCACGGTCTCCCTGGTGAACGGGGATCCATGGTACCAGAGCTACGCGGACTACGCGAAGATGAAGGGCATCATCGCGAAGGACTACGACTGGAGCGCCAAGGCCACCCGCGCCGGGTACATGGCCATTTTCGCCCACGCCCTGCCGGATGCCTCCCTGGCCGCGAAGAACGAGGTCCCGGACGGCTCCATCCCGGACGTGCCCGCGAACTACCCCGAGGCGCCCGAGATCTACAAGCTCTACCGGGCCGGCATTCTCCAGGGCTCCGACGACAATTACAACGGCGCGTGGACCAAGCACCTCTGCAAGCCCGGCGACAACATCAAGCGCTCCGAGGTGGCCGCCATCCTCACCCGCATGATGTTCGTGGACAAGCGGATCTCCTTCTCCATGGCGGCGGAAGGGACTGACGCGCTGAAGATCACGAAGCAGCCCGCGGACGCGTCGGCGAAGGTCGGCACCGCCGAAAAGGCTGTCTTCACCGTCGCCGTGAGCGGAGGCAAGAGTCCTTACACGTATCAGTGGTACACCAAGTACAAGGACACCGACGAGGTCAAGCTGAAGGACAACGAGCTGAACAGCGGAACGACGACCGCCACCCTGACGCTGACCGGCATCCGCGCCATGGACGACGGCAGCCTGTACTGGTGCGTCATCACGGACGCGGCGGGAGCGAAGGTCACCTCCTCCGCGGCGAAGCTCACCCTTTCCGCCGACAGCCTGAAGATCACGAAGCAGCCGCAGTCCGCCGCGCTGAAGGCCGTGGACGACAAGGTCGCCTTCACCGTGGAGATCTCCGGCGGCAAGGCTCCCTACAACTACAAGTGGTACATCGAGAAGGAGACCGGAAGCAACTTCCAGCAGGTCGACTCCGAGAAGAAGACCAGCACCTACAACGTCACCTTCTCCAAGGACTCCTTCACCTTCACCAAGTACATCCGCGTGTACGTCGAGGTGACGGACGCGGCGGGGGCAAAGGTCACCTCCGAAAAGGCCGAGGTCAAGCCGTTCACCGAACCGACGGCCGGTCTGAAGATCACGAAGCAGCCGGAGAATCAGGAGGGCAAGCTGAACGACCCGGTCAAGTTCACCATCGGCGTGACCGGCGGCGTGGCTCCCTATACCTACGAGTGGCAGTACTGGCTTGAACCCTTCAACACCTGGGACGAGATCGACTTCAAGGGCGCCTACCAGGTTCTGGACGACGGCTCCCTGGTGATTCTTGTGGGCACGATCCCGGAATACGGCGAGGCCGACTTCATCCGCTGCGTGGTGACGGATTCCGCCGGAATGCAGGTCATCAGCAAGCAGGTGCATTACACCGACACCACAAAGACCGAAGCGCTGAAGATCACGAAGGATCTCCCGTCATCCTACACACTGCAAAAGGACGAGCCGAGCGCAAGCTTCACCCTCACCATTTCCGGCGGCAAGCCTCCGTATTCGTACTATTGGGAACTCTCGTTAGGCGGAGGAGGCAAGGGAGATACATACAAACTAAACACGACGTCAAGTGCATACAACACTGGCTATCTCCTTGATTCGTTCGCCTACGTCGATTTTGTAGAAGTCACCTGTTTCGTTACGGACAGCTTGGGCAATACGGCCAAATCCAACACAGTCAGCATCTACCCATATGAAGAGGAAACTGCTCCGCTGAAGATCACGAAGCAGCCTAAGAATTATCAGATGGTCACCGCCAAGGATAACGAGGTTACCTTCACGGTCGACGTTTCCGGAGGCAAAGCCCCGTATCGTTATCAGTGGTATGAAGTATTCGACAGAAGCACCTATGCGGCTTCGGTTGTCGAAACCAATAACACGTCGTCTACATATCTCATTGACGATGCCTGGATTTCCTTCGAAAACAGCGATAAAATTACTGTGTATTGTGTTATCACCGACGCGAACGGAACTAAAGTGGAAACCGGACATGTGGAGGTCCTGCAATATACGGGAACCACATCGGGAATGAGGATCACACAGGATCCGGACAATTACTGGATGAAGAGCTCGCAGGACGACGTATCCTTCACGGTCAAGGTTGCCGGCGGTTCAGCTCCCTATACTTATGAGTGGTACTACGGCAGGCCGGGAGGTTATACGCTGTTTGACTCGACATTCACCAATTATGATTCCGATACTGTCACAGTCACATTCTCAGATAATGATTTCGAAGACTTGCAGGCCACCTATATCGACGTTTACTGTGTTGTAACGGACGACTGGGGTGCGGTTGCCACATCGAAAATCTGCTACGTTTATCAGTATTAAAGGAGGTACCCCATGGGATTCCTTTCCAAGCTCTTCGGCGGCGGAAAGCCGAAGGAAACCTGCCCGATCTGCGGCCAGCCGATGGGCTTCTTTTCGGGGACCGAGCTGACAGACGGGGCTATCATCGGCGCAAAATAACCAAGACGCAAAACGGCGCGGGAGAGGTTCGCTTCTCCCGCGTCTTTTTCTGTTACAGTGTGTTCACGCTGTGAGGGATGAAAGGCTTCGCCCTTGTTTCATTCGGATTCCCCGTCGAGGAACCGCAGGACCCGGGCGTTGAAGTCCTCCGCCTCCTCGTAGACCGCGTGACCGAGCCCCGGATAGACGAACAGCCTGCTGTCCCCGATCCGCTCGTGCAGTTCCCGGGACGCGCAGATCCCCACGATCCGGTCCTCCTCCCCGCCGATAATCAGGGTAGGACAGGCAATCCGCTCCGGAACCGTGGACGCTTCAAAGGAGAGGATGGCCTCCGCGTTCGCAAGGAACCGCCCGTAATCCTTCGGCCTGCCGACGAGCCCCAGCAGCGGGTAAAGCAGCCGGTATTTCCTCAGATACGCCTCCGAATAGCTCTTCTCCGCCGTGTCGGCCATGAGCCCCCGGTGATCTCCCTGCCGGGCCAGATCCATCCAGCGTTCCGCGTTCTCCCGGATCATGGGGCTGACATGGGGCGCGGTCACTGCCAGCACCAGCTTTTCCACCGTCTCCGGGTGCTCCGCCGCCAGAACCTGCGCGATCATGCCGCCCTGGGAGACCCCCATGACCGAGGCACGGGCAATCCCCAGAGCCGTCATGGCCTCCGCCTGATCCGCCGCCATGTCCCGGATGGTGAACCCCCGAGGCAGCGGGTCCCGGCGGCTGAACATGTACACCGTGTACCTCTCAAAAAATGCCTTGTACGGCGGGGCCAGCAGCAGGGCTTTTCCCTTCACCGTGGCCAGTCCGTCGGAGAGGCCGGGCAGGATGACAAAGGCCCGCTCCCCCCGCCCGAAGGACACATACGACATGACGCCGCCCTCCACGGGGACCCTTCCGTTTTTCACGTTCCACAGCATGGAAATGCTCCTTTCCGATTCCGTCCCGCGCATGAGAGCCGCCGTCCCCTTGAAAGGGGAGCCCATTGACAACGGGGCCGGAAAGATTTATAATAAAACAAACAAACCGAAGGAGGCCGATTTCACCATGACGGAAAGAAAACCGCTCTTCCCCTCCCTGTACACCGCCGATCCCGCGCCCATGGTGTGGGGGGACACCCTGTATCTCTACACGACCCACGACGAGGACAAGCTCGTCAATGATTTCTACACCATGTTCGACTGGCGGTGCTTCTCCACCACGGACATGGAGCACTGGACCGACCACGGCAAGGTCTTCTCTCTGGACGACATCGTCTGGGCGGACGACCGGGCCTGGGCTCCCCAGTGCGTCGGACGGAACGGGAAATTTTATCTCTACTGCCCCGTACATAAAACCGGGGGCGGCATGGCCATCGCGGTGGGGGTGTCCGATTCCCCGACAGGGCCCTTCCGGGATCTGGGCCGTCCCCTGGTGGACGAGGGCGACTGGAACGACATCGATCCCACCGTGTTCATCGACGACGACGGGACGGCTTATCTCTACTTCGGCAATCCCGAGCTGCGGTACGTGATCCTGAACGAGGACATGGTCTCCGTCCGGGAGGATGTCGGCGTGGTGAAGATCCCCATGACGGAGGAATCCTTCGGCAGGGGCGGCCATATGACCGGCACCAGCTACGGGGAGGGTCCCTGGTTCTACAGGCGGAACGGCCTCTATTACATGGTCTACGCGGCATTCGCAGCAGGGAAAGGCCATAACGAGCACTTCGCCTACGCCACCTCTCCCTCCCCCACGGGTCCCTGGCAGTACCGGGGGATCTTCATGGAGGAGGGCCGCTGCTTCACCAACCACCCCGGGATCTGCGATTTCTCAGGCAAATCCTGGCTCTTCTACCACACGGACGAGCTGCCGGGGGGAAGCCTCTTCCACCGCTCCGTCTGCGTGACGTCATTTTCCTACAACGAGGACGGCACCATCCCGCTGATCGAGCGCTGAACCAAATCCCACGGGCGACTGTACACGGATGCAGCCGCCCTTTTTCATTTCCCAGCCGCGATATGGGGGATTTTTACCTCTGCACCCCCATCTCGTCAAACGGCAGGGGCTCGAAGTCCGGACAGCTCTCCCGCACCAGGGCCAGCCCCGCCTCCGTCAGATTCCAGTCACCCCCCGCGGGATCCCGGAATACCGATTCGTCGGCCCTGGCGTTGTCGTGCATGGCGGGAAGTCCGCCGGAGGTCTCCCGGGGAATGTTCACAAACAGGTTCCCGTCCATCTCGTTGGTAAATTCCGGGGCGCGCTCGGCGGCTTTCTTCCTCGCCTGCCGGTCGTTCAGCTCCTGCATCTCCGGAATCCGGTCCGAGGAGGCGTAGTCGTAGAGGTTCTCCCAGATGGTCCCGGCGTAGTGCTCCCGCCAGAGCGCGCTGTCGAAGTCCACCTCCCGCATCTTCTGCACGCTCTCGTGGAGCCGGTCGGGATTGCGGTCGTAGAGCCAGAGATACCAGCCGTCCTGCCGCTCCCCCTTCTTCCCCCGCCAGTCCACGAAGCGGAAGGCCACCGGGGTGTCCGCGAAGATGTTGTTCCATATGTGGGAGAACTGGACGCCGTGGTGCATGATCGCAGCCTGGGAGCCTCCGTTTCCGATCTCATACCCCGCCGCCCGGACGAAGAGGTTGCCGTAGATCTCCGCCCCAATGTTGCCGTCGTCCAGATAGACGGAGAACTGGCCGATGCCGCCGTACTCGTTCCCCATGTCGTGGAACCAGTTGTACCGGATCACCGTCCCCATCAGGGTGGGGTTGCGGCCGAAGTAGATCGCCCCCATGTCGGAGCATTCCTTCACGCAGCGGAACAGCTCGTTGTATTCGATGACGATGTCGTTGGAGCCCACGTGGATCATCTCGTGATTGCCGTCGTAGAGGCGGTTGTGCCGGATCACCATGCCCATGCCGTAAGCCGAAATGCCCGGCCCGTAGGTGGAGCCGTCCCGGTTGACCGCGTGGATCTCGCAGCCCTCCACGGAGCAGCCCGAGGGCGTCAGGGTCCTCCTGTCTCCGCCCCGGATGGAGATGCCCCCGTTGGCCGTGTCGAAGATCTCGCAGTTCTCGATCCGGATATTGCGCGCCCCCTCGAAGATGAATGCCTTGGCGGAGGTGTGGGCGGCCTCGCATCCGGAGAGCGCGATATTCTCCGCACCCTTTCCGTTCACGGCGTTCCCCCGGGTGTAGAGGAAGCGGATCCCCTCGAAGCGCAGGCACCGGGTCCCGTCCAGGGTGATCATGTCCTCCGGGAGGGCCGATACCCAGACGTCGTCGGGATCCATGCCCTGGGGTGGATAGAAGTACGCGACACGATTCTTCCGGTCGATCCAGCACTCGCCGGGCACCGTGATCTCCTCCGGCAGGTCGCAGAAATACACCCGTTTGTGGGCGCCGATGGAGGAGAAATAGTGGTCCAGCCCGCCCCGGAGCGTGATGGAACGCGCTTCCCGGTCCATGAGGGACGCGTCGTAGAGCTCGTTGGTCCATTCCGCGAAGAGGAAGCCGAACATCCTCAGCCCCTTCACCGATTCGTCGGACCAGGAGGCGGCGCGCTCCGCGATGTCGTCCCCGTAGAAGATGGTCTTGGACCCCGCCGCCGTGGTGACGACCTCCTTGTCCGCGGTGTAGACATAGGCGTTCGCTCCGGCGGCGTCGGGCCAGCGGGCGGTGATGAGGGCCGTGTCCCCGACGTAGATCTCCACCGGCATCTGTCCGCCCTCCGCCGTGTGGCCGTAGCAATACAGGTCCGGGATGGCGTCGAGATACCCCGACAGATCGATCTGCATGAGGGCGTCCCGGGCAGCCTCGTCGTTCACCCGGCCGAGGACCGCGGCGCCCTCGGCCTTCACGATATCTCCGGGCGCGATCTTCTTCCCGCCGACGAAGCGGACCTCAGCTCCGGGAGCCGCTTTATAGACCACGGGCGCGCCGGGCATGCCGGAATCCTCTCCGTCGAAGAGAACGCCGCCGTCCATGACATAATCGCCCTCCGCGAACAGCACGGTGACGCCGCCGGACGAGGCCGCAAGCAGCTCCCGCACCCGTTCCCTGGCTCCGTTCAGCGTTCCGAGGGGCCTCTCCGCTGATCCCTCCGCGCCGTCGTCCCCGTCGGGGGAAACGTAAAGCGTGACGGGATCGATCAGAGCGGAAACGTCCCCCTCCGTCAGCCGGACCGGGAGCGCGTCCCTCTCCAGAACGACGGTCTGGCCGGTCTTCTCCGGATCAAAGCCCCCCGTCCGTTTCAGCCAGGCCGCGAATACCGACGCCGCATCCTCCGGGGTGGCCTCCGGTCCCACGGTCAGAAGGATCCCGCCGTCCTCCGTCCATTCCGCCCCGCAGACGAGGTCCCCGGCCTCCGGATCCTCCCGGAAGGAGACGGTTCTGCCGGAGCCGCCGGTCATGGGCCTGCCGGTCAGGGAGAGCACCGCTCCGCTCAGCCGCTCCAGTCCCTTTGCCGCGCCGTAATCCGCCAGCGCGACGCCGTCCAGCGTCAGAGCGGCACAGGGATAGCGCATCTCATACCGGTAACCCTCCCCCAGAGGAAGGAGGATTTTCCCACTCTCCGTGTCCACAAACAGGGACATGAACGCCTCCTCCGCCGCCTCCGTAGCGCTGAGGGATCCCCCGGCAATCAGCAGGCGGTCGTTCTCCCAGCGGATCAGGTAGTCGTCCTCCTTCAGTTCCGCCGCGTATGCGCTCTCCGGCCGGTTGGACGCGCCGATGAGAATCTCCCTTGACGCGGCGGGGACCTCCTCCCCCGGAGCCAGCCAGTCCGCCTTGATGCCCACCTTCATGCCGCAGTCCTTCTCCAGAGTCTCCCGGAAGAGGGCGGTGCTCGCGACAAACGCCTTGGAGCATTCATCCGCCCGCACCAGAGGACAGCCGTCAAAATAGGACAGCTCCACCTCCGCCACGGGCACCTCCCCGCCGTCCCCGGGCAGGAGAAGGGTGGTTTCCGCATAGACCGGCGCGGATGTGGCCTCCGTTTCCGCCTCCGCCGCCCCCGCCGCAGCCCGCCAGCGCAAGAACCGCGCACAAAGCGATGAGGACCCGGAGCCGTCTCTTCTTCATGTCTTCCTCCCGTCTCCCGGCGCCGCCCGCGGACAGACCCGGGATTTTCCGATGCTTCCTTTATTGTATCATATTCTATCATATTTTCCGTCTCCCGTCAATCGCGCGGCGCGTGTTTGCTCCGGACAATCTTCCCGCCCCCCGCGCACGCCGCCCTTTCTTTCCGACCGCGCTTGACAGTACCGGGGGGAAGGGATATAATAGGCACAAAGAACGGTTTTGGGAGGCTGCTATGCGTCTCAATATTTCCACAGCGGAACAATGGCCCCTGTCCCCTTATCTGGCCATGCAGTTCATGGAGCCCCTCGGCACGGCGGATTCGTCGGTGGACGCCGGGTGGGACTATCTTCACGAATGCTGGCGGGAGGAGCTTCTGGACATCGTCCGCTCCCTCGGGCCGGGGATGATCCGGTGGGGCGGGTGCTTCGCGTCCTACTATCACTGGCGGGAGGGCGTCGGTCCCATAGCGGAGCGCAGACCCATGCTCAACCTCTGCTGGGACGGCCTGTTCTCCAACCACGTGGGCACCCGGGAGTTCGTGGATTTCTGCCGGAAAACCGGCGCGGAGCCCCTTCTCGTTTTCAACATGGAGTCCGACGGCCGGATGCGGTGGGCCCATCCCCGTGACGGCGAGGACCGCTTCGGCACGGCGGAGGAGGCAGCGGCCTGGGTGCGCTACTGCAACGATCCGGACGACGCGCTGCGCAATCGCCACGATCCCTCCGGCCCCTACAACGTCCGCTGGTGGCAGATCGGCAACGAGACCTCCTACGACAGGACAGGCTATGACCTCGACCGGGCCGCAGATGCCACCGTCCGGTTCGCCGATGCCGTCCTTGGTGCCGATCCCTCCGTTCACCTCATCGCCTGGGGGGACAGCGGATGGGCGCCCCGGATGTGCGAGGCTGCGGGGGACTATATCAGCCACATCGCCTTCCACTGCCACTACGGCTCCGCCCTGCCGGATTCCCCGCTGAACGACCGCGAGTACCGCCGGGACCCCGCGCGCACCTTCGAGCACCTCATGTCCGTCCCGGGGATTCTGGACCGCAAGATTCGGGAAATGAAGGACCAGGCCGCGCCTTACGGAAAACGGCTGGCCATGACGGAGGGACACTTCGCTCTCCGGGGCCGCAACCGCTGCGACGTGCTGTCCTCCTGGATGGCCGGGGTCGCCTACGCGCGCAACTTCAACGTGATTTTGAGGCACAGCGACATGCTGGACATCGCCACCATGGCGGACTTCTTCGGAAACCGCTGGCAGGTCAACGCCGTCATGCTCCCCACGCCCCACGGCAGCGGCAGACCCTATCTCCAGCCCGTGGGCCAGGTCATGCGCCTCTTCGGACGGTACGCCGGGGACCGGTATGCCCGGGTGGAGTGCGGCGGGGACGCGGACGCCACAGCCGGTATCCGGGGTGAGACCGCGTACCTCCATGTGGTGAACCCCTCCCTGAC
Organism: uncultured Ruminococcus sp.; assembly: GCA_902761695.1. Classification (GTDB taxonomy): domain Bacteria; phylum Bacillota; class Clostridia; order Oscillospirales; family CAG-272; genus UMGS1696. Next base: position 5,302 of record CACWLT010000060.1, on the reverse strand, counting down.
CGCATCCCTCCCCCTGACCGTCACGGTGGACAGCACCGCGCCAGCCGGAGAAATGACGGTACATGAGATCACCCCGGAGGACCCCGCCATGGAGATCACCCCGCAGGATCCGGACTGCTTCGATCCCGTCACGCGCACCATCCCGGGGAACGAGGTCACCCTGCCCCCCGCCGCCGTCGCCGTGATCGAGATCAAGCTGAACCGTGAAACCGTTTCTTCCGAAAAGGAGGCCGGACAATGAACAGACCGCGGCGCGCTGCCGTTGTTGGCGCGGGAGGATGGGGGGTTCAGCACGCCCGGGCCCTTTCCTCCCGCCGGGACACCGTGCTCACCTTAAAAAAGCAGGACAGCCGCGCATAACGACCGTCCTGCTTGTATTATTGCCGTGAATCCGACCTCACACCCCCGCCAGCTTCAGGAATTTCGCCTCGTTCATCTGCTCGTTCGTCAGGTATTCCCCATCGCGGAACAGGGCATAGGTGGTGACGGGCGTGGGGGCGCGCCGGGCCTCCTCCCCGCTTGTCAGACGGACCGCCCGAAAGGGGATGCCGCGCTCCGCCGCCGTCTTTTCCAGTATCGGCACGTATTTTGCGTTGAAGGGACACTGATCGGTGTAAAAGAGAACATACCCCTTTTCCTCAACATGGGGATGCCTCGCGCAGTCCCTGAACCGGGGCGGCTCCGCGTCCGGGGTGAAGGGCAGGTGCCAGAGCTGAATGCCGTTCTCCGCCTCGTCGCAGGCCGTGAAGCCCATGTGCGAAAGGAACTTCGGATCGGCGAGAAAGGGCTTTTTTTTCGCGGAGGAGAGGATGCACAGCCCGCGCTTCCCCTTCTCCCGGCTGTCTTTTTCGCAGGCGGCAAGCAGTTCCCCGGCGTATCCGTGGCCCTTGAGGGATCCGGAGACCCACAGACAGTTGACGACCATGTATCCGTCCGCCTCAACCGGGATCCACGCGGCCTCCGCCGGGATGTACTCGATGAAGCACTTTCCCCGCTCCGCGCTTTTCAGAAAGACCAGCCCCTCGTCGAAGCGCCCCGCCAGCCACGCCTTCTTGGACATGACCTGCGCGTCCCGGTTGTTGGAGATGGCGCAGCAGATGTGCTCGTTCTCCAGGTTTTCCTTCGTCACTCTGACGTATTCCATCGGATTGTCCCTTTCACACCTGTTATTTACACAAGGAGAAATCCCCGCCATCCCCGGACGGAATAGTAGGAGTCCGCGCCGTTGTGGAAGGTAAAGACCGTCCCGTACCGCCGCTCGCAGAAGAGGGCTCCCCCAAGCCGCCGGATTTCTTCGGGGGTCCGGATCCAGCTGGAGGTTTTCAGGTCAAATTCACCTCGCTCCTGCAGCCGTCGGTACAGGGCCTCCGTCATGAGCTCCGCGCCTATAGCCGCAGCCTGTGCCGCCGCGCTGCCCGAGGGGGGATTTTTCGTCCTCTTCGCGAGGGCTTCGTCATCATAGCAGAGACTTCTCCGGCCGGCGGGAGATTCCTTCGCGCAGTCGCAGAAGAGCACCCGCGCCCCGTCAAGGCCCATCACGTCCGGTTCCCCGCCACTCTCCTCCATCCGCCGCAGCACCGCCGCCGCGTCCGGATTCTCACGGAGCCGCTTCTCCACGTACGCCCAGTCCGTCTCCGGATGGCGCGCCGGGTTTTCCTCAAATCTCTTTTTCAGTATGTCCAGCATGGCGTACCCCCGTCTGATCCGTGATTCATATCCGCGTCATCATCCCATACCGGCTCAGTCCTCTGTGTCCAGGCCGTACAGGTACATTTCGTTGACCTTCGCCTGCGCTTCCTCGGCAAGGGCCTTTTTCCGGCAGCGGTCCCGGTCCTCGAGAATCGCCAGCATCTCGTCGGCGAACTCCTCCGGCGGCACCAGTCCCGCCCGGCTGACGTAGGCGATCATTCTCCGGGCCAGATACTCCGTGTTCATCTCCTTCGCCACTCCCTGGGCGAATTCGGCGGGATACCCCTCCCGCAGCATGAGGCGGTAAAGGCCCCCTCTCAGATCCCCGCTGTTGTCCATAATCCCCCCGACTTATCCGTTTCCGCTGAGCGCCGCGCAGAAGGCCCGGATTTTGTCCTCGTTGGCCCCGTCCGGCTTGTCCTTCGGATCGATCAGCACCAGCTCCGCCTCGAGCGTATCGATGCCCAGGGCGGCTTTGAGCTTTCCGAATGCTTTCTCCGCCCCGGCTCCGCTCTGACAGGCAAAGGCCGCGATCCTCTTTCCCCCGAGATCGTTGTCCCGGATGAAGGTGCGCAGGGGCGGCGTCAGGTTCCCCGCCCAGACCGGGAATCCGAAGACAATCCGGTCCCATGCGGAAGAGTCAAAGGAATAGGGAGCCAGCTCCGGCGTCTCGGCCATGACCGCGCTCTTTCCGCCCCAGAAGAATTTCTTAAAGCCCGACGCGGGATAGGCCTTCACCGGCTCCAGGCGCAGAAGCTCCGCACCCGCAGCTCTGGCGATCCTCTCCGCCGCCCAGGCCGTGTTTCCCTCCAGGGAGTAGTAGACGATCAGTGTTTTCATGGTTGTTACCTCCGGTCATATGCCGCGCTCCGGTGTAATCCGGCAGGTCTTCCCGCGCGGCGTCCTATTTTTCCAGCGTTCCCCGGTCCAGCGCTCCCGTGCGTTCCGCCTCGGACAGAAGCGCCATCTGCAGCATGGCCTGATTGAGGGGCGCCGTGACGAGGCCGAACAGGATGTCCAGAATCATCGCCGTGGTCAGCGCGTCCTCCGGGATCCCCAGCTGGGCGAACACGACGGCGTAGGTCAAAAGTCCTATCCCCGTCACCGGAGGGCTGGCCGCCTGAAGCGTAACGGTCAGAAGCACCGCCATGAGGAACCACAGCGGCGTGACCGGCACTCCCGCGGCGGCCGCCTCGTACAGGATCACGATAATGGTCGCCGCTGTCCCGGCCGGCATATAGATCAGAAGTCCGAGGGGCAGACCGGTCCTCGTCAGGGCGTGTCCGATGCCCAGCCGCCGCTCGCAGCACTGCTGGTTGGCGCCGAACGCCGTGTTCACGGACCCGGTCCGGAGGGCGACGAGGAAGGAGTCCTTCAGCTTGCCGAGCAGTCTGCGGGGCGCGATCCCCACCCTCCCCGCCACTGCCAGCAGCTGCATGAGGAACACCCCGCCGCAGAGGAGAACGAAGAGGACCACCGGCTTCCACAGGGACAGAAGCGGCGAGAGGGATTCCTCCCAAATCCCGAAGACCAGGAGCAGGGAGATGAAGAAGGGCGTCACCCTTCCGACCCAGTCCGCCACCAGGAGCCCGGCCGTGTTGAGCTGATCCACCAGCCCCACCAGTCCCCCGGACTGCTGCCCGATGGAGAGGAAAGCGTGGCCCAGCACCATGGCGATCAGGATGAGCTGGGGGGAGTCCCCGGAGATCATGGGGGTGAGGATGTCCGTGGGCACGATCCGCAGGACGAAATCAAAGAACCCGTCGATCTCCCCCTCCCCCGCGCCCCCCGTCTCAGGCCGGAAGATCACGAGGAGCAGCGCGGCGGACACCACCGTCATGACGGCGATGCTGACGAGGAAACGGCCGATCAGCCGCCTCCCCTCCCTGCTCATGGCCGCCGCGTTTCCGACGCCGCAGACCGCCGCCAGCACGGAGAGGAACACAATAGGCCCGCCGGCGGTGTTCAGGATCCGCAGGAAGGCGTTCCGCACCGGCTGGAAGAAGGTAGTCAGCACGGCATTCTGCGCCGCCTCCGGGAGAAGGAGATCCCCCGCCAGACCGGCCAGCAGACCGATGCCCACGGCGATCCCCAGAACGGCGGCGGGATGGAGGTGCTTCCGCTTGAGATGGAGCTGCACCGTATTGGTGTTCCGCCGGTAGGAATACACCGGGTTCAGGCCGATGCCGTCCAGAAGGGAGTCCGCCCACTCGCCGAGATCGTTCTCCGCGCTGGTCAGGGGGTCGTAGGGATCCCCCGTCAGCTCCATGGTGATGGTGGGCCTCCCCAGCCGCTCCGCCGCGCTCACCGAAACCCGCTCCTCCTCGCCGAAGCGGTCCCGCCAGCGCAGAAGAGCCTCCTCCAGGGAAAAACGGATGCGGAGAATATCCGTATGCTCGACACGGACGGCGACGAGATAGGCCTCGATGCGGGAGGCGATCTCCTCCACCGACTCGCCGTTCAGCGGATACTCTCCCCGCCATCCTTTTCTGTCCGCAAGCTCCATGAAATCCCCTCCGGGCAAAAACTATAGTGTGTTTACACTATTAGGAGAGAAACGCTGACGCGTTTCAAATTTCATTAAATCCCGTTGCGCACGGGAGGCGCCGGGAGGGACACCATCTCATGGCCGACTGATTTGCACGCAAATCGGTTCCCCTCCCCCGAGGGTCCCCCTTGGCCGTATGGCATAACCTGACAGCTCGTGCCTGAATCGAAAATCGGACGTATATCCCACATCCTCGCCTGAAGAATGCTCTGCATTCTTCGGGAGTTGCTCCGCAACTCCGGCGGACCACGATGCGTCAGCCGAAACATGCGATGAACTCCGTCGGGGACGAAGTTCATCGGTTTGCCGCGCCGACGCAGTCGCGCTGGTAACCTGCAAACAGCGATCAAAGCGCGCATGACACGGACGCGATGGAGAAATCGGGATAATCTCTTTTATCTCTTTCTGCATCTAATGATAATTTTATTAAATTTTCATTAAAAAGAAAAAAATTAAGCTCTTGTTTGTTGATAGTAGGTTGCTCATTATTTTCATTTTCTTTTTGTATTAATGTATAATTATTATTAATATAATTCATAAATTCATTATAAACAAATCTTTTTCTATGATTATATTTATTATCCAAAGCTTTACTATATTCATTATTAAAAAATATATATCCAAGCAAATATCTCATTACAATTCTATATTCATCTTTATGAAATAATTTTATTAAATACTCTTTTTCGCTCAAAAATATACTATTTTCTATAAAATTTAAATTTAATCGACTTTTTTTATTATTACAAATATCATTAACTTTATATAAATTGTAATAAGTTGGTTTATCCTCATTTTTTATTGTTTTATAAGGATTATTATTTGCTATTATTAATCTATCAATAAAAGGATTTATATAATCTTTTTTAAATTTATATCTTGCATATTTTTCTAATATCTTCATTGATGGTACTTTTTTTCTTTTTGCTATAATATTTTCATTTTGTTGAGAATTTTTAGGAATATATTTTTGTCTTGTGCCGATAAAATCACCTTTATTTTTATTAGCAAAAACAGAAAGTCTTTTAAAATTTGATCCTTCATTAGTAGTTGATAATTTTTTTT
>CACWLT010000059.1 GCA_902761695.1 uncultured Ruminococcus sp. | reverse complement strand
CGACGATTCTGAATCTCCTGATGGCGTCCTCGAAAGACTATCGGGGAGAGATCCTCTATGACGGAAAAGAACTCAAAACGATCTCCGTGGGCTCCCTGTACGATCTTGTGTCCATGATTCAGCAGAGCGTGTTTGTGTTCAACAGCACGATCCGCGACAACATCACCATGTTCTCCGAGTTCCCGGAGGAGGAGATCGACCGCGCGGTGCGTCTTTCGGGACTGAAAAAGCTAGTCGACGAGAAGGGCGCGGACTATCTCTGCGGCGAAAACGGCTCCGGCCTCTCCGGCGGCGAGCGGCAGCGGATCTCCATTGCCCGAGCCCTGCTGCGCAAGACGCCCGTATTGTTCGTGGACGAGGCGACGGCTTCCCTGGACGCTGAGACCTCCTATGAAGTCCTGGATGCGATTTTGAAGCTTGACGGCTACACCCGCGTGATCGTCACCCACGATCTGGACGAGAACATCCTCCGCCGCTGTACCGGTCTGTTCGCGCTGAAAAACGGCGCAGTTTCGGAACAGGGGACTTTCGGAGAACTGATGGAACAGAAGGGCTATTTCTATTCGCTGTTCACTGTCTCCCAAAGATAAAGATTTCCATGCCGGCCTTACGGCCCTTTACGCAGGAGCCGGGCCACGCCCCACTGTGTTAGAGACCGCGGGCTCACGGGGAGAAGGGGCGGGGAAGCGGCATCACAAAGAATCAAAGAAAGTGGCTTAGGAGGTTCTTCGTTGTGACGAAATGACAGTTTGAGCAGATGTACTCATCCGCTCGGAAAAGGTGCGTTCTCTGGGTCCAATAGGCAGCGGCTTTCTTTGGCTCCGATGAACGGTGTGGCAGCTTCGCTGTTGGCTCCGGAAACCTCTCTTCAACGATCCTTCGTGCTGGATCACTTCCGTACTTTAGGCGCAGACGTAGCTGCTCTTCCCGAGTGGTTGGAACCTCAATGAGATTTCCGTTTACCCGCTTTATGGCGCAGGAAATATCGAGGGGGACTCTCATGGCAAGGCCGGCGAAGAGAGCTTGCTGCTCGGGGGATGCCCTTCCCGCGATCCATTTGAGCTGGTCGACGGGGAAATCGCTTGGGGGGTCAGTAGAGATGTTGGAGACAATTGCAGGCTTCAGAGCGGAGTCATTCCCAACCGGAACCAGGACAACATCATTGATCGTAATGTATAGCAATACAACAAAATAGCCACACGCCTCTTGACAAGCGTGCTATAATATAGCCGAGGAAAACAAGGGGGAAAAGAAAATGCTGGATCAGGAAGCGAGAGAGTTGCTTGTAAAGACCTATGATGAAATACGCGACGCAAATAAAGTGGCAGCGATATACGGCGTAAGCAGCTGGACTGTGTATTTTTACGTCAAGGAGGCGCGGGAGGGGAAAAGTCTGGAAGTTCGAACGTCGGGAAGAGGGCGCAAACCCAAACTGACGGAGCAGGACAAGAAAGCCATCGAAGACTGCATACTGGAGAAACCGGATATAACGATCCATGAGATCAACGAAAAGCTGAACCTGCCTGTCACAGATGAACAAGTCCGCCGCATCGTCAATAAGATGGGATTCCGCCGCAAGAAGAAATCTATGCACGCCGTCGAACGGGAGCGTCCCCGACGTGCAGGAGAAACGAAACGAGTGGAAGACTCTGATAAAGACACTTGACGTCACGCATTTATGCTTTCTGGACGAAAGCGGGGTCAATACGGATATGACCCGCACATACGGGAGGGCGCAGGGAGAAGAGCGCGTTATCGGGAGTGTCCCTCTGAACACGCCGAAAAGCACGACGATCCTGTCGTCCGTATGCTTGAAAGGGACTTCGGTCTACACCACCTACAGCGGAGGGACTACGGGAGAGAAGTTCGTAAATTATCTGAAGAACGATCTGATTCCCACACTCGGGAAAGACGACATTGTCATCATGGATAACCTCCGTTCCCACCACGTTAAAGAAGTCAAAGAGACCTTTGAGGAGGCCGGGATCCATTACCTGTATCTCCCTCCTTACAGCCCTGATATGAATCCGATTGAAATGCTGTGGTCAAAGATCAAGTCCATTCTCCGCAAACTCGAAATCCGTACAGCCGAAGGACTCCCGGATGCAATCGCCTTTGCGTTTCAGCAAGTTTCTCCGTCCGACTGTCTGGGATGGTTCAGTGCTGCCGGAGCCTGTGCTTAATTTTTTGGATGCTCACAGGCAATCCATGCTTAACCGAGTTCCAGATATTGGAAACTTCGCAAGTTTCAAGTATGATTCACTTGAGATAATGGATCTCGCATACCTGACGGCGATGACAGGGCATGAATATGCACTGTTGCGAGGCAAGGATGTAGATATACTATTTCATGGGGAGACAAGACACTGTCAGTTTGTAGAAGCGTTGGCAGATATGCTTATGGCACATAAACTAACAATAGTGGGGCATTCTCATCCGGGAGAGGATGATCCGATTCCTTCCAGCGGTGATAGAGAAGCGCTGAAAAAGATCGGTCAGAAGCGAAGTATTGTTATTGAGTTTGAGATTCTGGATGAATGAAGGGAGGCAAGATAATGTTAACTTTTGAAGAAGCTAAAAGGATTGGAACTATTGCTTGTCTCGACAAGCTTGGACGGGATTTTGTCAGAAAATACCGTGACACTGCTTGCTCAGCTTATGGTGATGAGGGTGACCACGCTTTCTGCTTTATTGGGGTGGATACAGAGCCGGATACCCCATGGAGCGGAGGTCCATTAATTCTGGATGATTCTCCGAATCAGAAGTTCCCTTACAGCGCGAGCTGTAATGTTTACTATGCGGACGGTAAAGTAGTATTTCTGGACTGCTCTTTACCTGTACATGCATAAGTGATCAGCTTAAAGGTTCTCAGAACCCTATGCGCGATGATTCGAATTCTATTCCATCCTTTCCAGCACAACAGAGCCGCCCCAATGGGGAATACCCTCATCCCCTGCGGGACGGTCTTTTTTCATCCCACCCTATTGAAATGTCCGTCGATTTGTGCTATAATGAATTATAGAAAATCTTAGTAATATAAAAACATATTATTCAATAGAAAATCTTTTCGATAGTTACGAGCCACGTCGAGACCGTCTGTCTACTAACACATTCCTGACCAGAGAGGCCTGAAACGCCTTGAAATCAAAGGGGTTTCGTCATCGGGCCGATTGCGCTCCGGGTGATGAGAACCCTTTCTTTATGCTCGAAGGGAACATATCCACATGCCTGAAAGTGACAGGGTTGCGGCTATGATTTTACTATTCCGGCGAAAACGAGAAAACGATTTTACTATTTTCGATAGATCGAGAATATGATTTTACTGAAAGAAGCGGCATCGGAGTGATCAGTTTCGATGCCGCCTTTTTTCTGTTTATGGTACAACGAGTCCGAAAACCGGCTGGAAACCGCTTTTACGGCTGCAGCCCGGTAAGTGAACTCACCGCGGGGGAAAGGTACCGGTCTTATATACATGCCGTGATCCCTTCCTCTTCCATCCCGTTTCTGTCCATGCTATACTGTTTTCAGGCGGATCCCGTTCCTGCGAGAGCTGTCTTTTTTCGTATACACAAAAGCCCCGGAGCATGCGGCGCTTCGGGACTTTTTCAAAGGAATAAATGAAGAAGAGCAAATCCATGCCCGGAGGAAACAATGGACGGGGCCGGCTGTCAGCCCTTGCTGACCATCCGTCTCAATTCCTTGTTCAGCTCCTGAAAGACTCCGCGGGGGTAGACGTCATCAAGCAGGGAGGATATGGTCAGGATCTGATCGTCGGTGAGTCGGGCGTTCTTGCTGATGTTTCTGAATTTCGTACCGGTGATGTACAGACGTATGGAATCCGCACTATCTTTGGCAGCGGCCTTCTGCCTGACAACGCTGCTTCTGTGGGCGAACCGGATCAGGTCGCGGTTGAGGAGGTCGTAGGAGAGACGGCCGGCGTCATCCGTGTACGCCTTTACGATCGCCTTATAGTCTTTCCCGTCGACAACGGCAGCCTCTTTCGGGAGGGAGTCTTCCTCGGCGTCGGGCGTCTCGGCGGGCTACGCCTGAACGAGCTTCACGGCGGCCTGTTTCCGGTAGGGAAGGCCCTTGGTGAGCTCAATCGCTTCGTTGAAAGCGGCGATGGGGAAGAGGTCGGCGGGGGTATTCACGGTCGGGATCGCTTCACCGGAGGTTTTGCTGATGCCGGCAACTCCCGGTTGTTTGGAGTCAGCGCGCAGAATGACGATCCCTGCGCCGCCGGAGGTGAGTTTCTGTTTGTACGCGAAGCCGGGTATGGTGGTAAGATTTACGACAACAGTGCGGATCATAGAAACATCTCCTTTGCGCGGAGCATTTGGCACAACTATTATGTCACGCAAAAAGAAATGATGTCAATGGGAAACCGGCCGGAACGATGCGGGAAGACGGGCCTGTCCGGCGTCAAGGAGATGGAGAGGAGGTCCGTCATGACCGGTCTGCCATTCCAGCGGGATTTTCAGGTTGTAAGTCGTATCGTCATCCTTCCGAAAGCGGCAGGCGCAGAGCAGAAAGCGCGGTTTCCCGTTTTCCAGATAGATCTGCGGCCGCTCAAGACTTGAAAAAGAGACCGGACCGTCATCAAATTCCAGTTCGTTTGTATATGCCAGCGGATGATCCAGATCCGGATGCCAGTCCAGCCCGTTTTCGGAGACGAACAAAGCGGTGGAACCGGACCAGGCGGTCGTCACCCCCGTGAAATAGCCGTGATAGTCCTTCACCAGCGCATAAAACCGACCGTCCTCCACCCATACGAAGGGATCTTCCACGGACCAGGGATCACCGGGATTGACAAACTGCGGTTTCCCGTATTTCCGAAACGGGCCGAGGGGGGACTCAGCCGTAGCCGCACCGATGATGACGGAACCGCCGCGGGGGAGCTCACCGTCTGCGGACACTGCTTTGTACAGCATCAGAAACCGTCCGTCCGGCATTTCCGTAACCGTGGGATTGCTTGTCATCAGCGAATCGATGCCGCCCGGGGTGATGTCGATCACGGGATTTGGGAGGCATGTCCATTCACCCTCCGGATCATCCGTGAAAGCCGCGCCGATCCGCTGACGATTCCGATGCTCCCAGAAGTCTCCGCAGCCGTAATTCATCATGAAGTATAAGTAAACCCGGCCCCTTACCACGATCGCGGCGGGATTGTGGATCACGCGCCTCTCTTCCGGTGTGTTTCCTGCGTAATCAAACAGGGTTTTCACGTGACGGAACCGGCCTTCTGCCGTCTCGGACCGGGCGAGGCAGACTTTGGAATCGGAGACCCAGGCGCTGAACCCCTTCTCTTTCTCCCAGCGGGAATAGATCATATAGTAGGCGTCCATGAACCGGAACATGGTCCCGCACCAGATGTAGTATCCCTCTTCGGTGTAGAGATTTGCGCGGGGAACCGTTTTGATTCGTTTTCTGAAATCCATCAGGATCGCTCCTTATTCACAATGAAAGAAAACCGCTCTTTATCCGTATGCCGCCTATATTTCCGTGATCCTGTAAATCGCCATCTGACCGGGATAGAGCCAAAGGCCGTCCCAGCCAGCATCCGTATTCCCGTATTCATACGGATTCTGCTCCGCTCCGTTGTATAAGAGTTCTTCCAGCTGAACGCGTTCCCGATCGAAGAATATCTTGTATACGCCGTCCTTTGTCTGGGATGCGTTTACAAGCACGAGATGCTCCGTACCTGCCGCGTCACGGAAGAAAGAGATGACGGCGGGCGCGTTCGCATCGATCTTCTCGATCAGAGGGTGGCATCCCGGACCGAATTCCGGATAACCGCCGCGGGAAGGATTGAGGTACGTTTTTTCATGCCGCAGTCCCATGATCGTCTCGCCCCAGTGATCGTTGAACCTGCGCTGGCAACGCAGGAGGCGATAGTACTGCTCCGTGAGATTGCCGTATTCGTCCACGGGCGATCCGTGGTAGTTCGGGCCGGCCAGACGGTCGTAGAAACGGAACCATACGATGCCCCGGGAACCGCATGCAGCGGCGGTGGTGATCTGCCACAGGAACTGATATTCCGTCGGTATACGGAACACATGGTGCGCGCTCGAAAGCTGCGTATTCCATAGTTCGACACCCGCTCCGTCCGCCGCTTCGGAGAGCGCTTTCAGGTTGCGGAAATAGGAGTCGATTCCTTCCTCCCCGGCAACCTGTCCGTAATGACCGTAACTGAAGATCCGGAATCCCGCTTCGTCCGCAGCTTTTTTCAGCCATTCGCGGAAGGGGATCCCGCCGAACTGTGCAGGATCCACGGCGTCCATGTCCGTGTGGAAATTCACCCACGGGGAAAGCTCCGGCATCTCCTCATGCTGGATCCGCATCGCGGTGATGCATGAGGAGAAAGCGGCAGCTCCGTTCGGTTCATCCCCGATGAAGAGGCCGAACAGGGCGGGATGGCGGATCTTCTCATAGACTTCTCTGCACAGCGCGCGATACCTGTCCGGACCGAAGTGAGCAGCGCCGGGGTAGGTCAGTTCGCTGATATGGACGATCAGCTTCATGCCGAGGGAACCGGCACGGTCAAGCAGAGGAACGAGGACGGCAGGGTCCGTATCCTTGCAGGAAATCCGCGGAAGACAAGGTACTGTCAGACCGCATCGGTTCCAAACAGCGAGCTCGTCCATATCCGCGTCCCCCACGTGTCCGAAATCCTCGAATCGGTTGTAGTTCCACATGGAAAAGGGAAACTTCATTTCGCACCTCCTGCCGTAAATTCGCGGGCTGTCTTTTTGTCTCATTCACCGGACATTGGTTTTCCCGTTATGCTTCGATCACATAATAGCCGCTTCCGCAGGTGCGCTTGACGCCGCAGAAGTCGACCTCGGCCGTCGTTCCGAAGGGGAGCCGGAGGAAGAGCAGCTTCTTTCCGTACCGCACGGCCCAGCGCACCGATACGTCCCCCTTTACCGTATCCACGACCGCGTGGGCGGAGAGCAGTCCCTCGGGCAGCACCGGCGCGACGCGGATCCGTTCCCATCCTGGGGCAAGGGGCGTCACTCCCGCCAGCTTTGCGTAGAAGAAATACCCCACCGCGCCGTACATCGGGTGGTTGTGGGAGTTCATGCCGGGATTCTTCTTCAGCTCGAACCGCTCCCATACCGTCGTCGCTTCGTTCTGGATCATGTAGCCGTAGGAAGGATAGGTCTCCTTCGTCAGGAGCGTCCACGCTTCCTCCATGTGCCCGTATTCCGCCAGCATGTCGAACAGGTAGCGCGTGCAGAGATTTCCCGTGGTGAAACGGTACTCCCTGTCCGTCAGATCCTTCGCCATGAGATCCGCCGCTGCCTGCCGCACGTCCTCGGGAAGGATCCCGAGCCAGAGCGCGAAGGCCTCGGCCCCCTCCGATCCCTTGCCGACCTTCCCATGTCCGTCGTGCCATCTGGCAAGGAAAGCGCTTTGCACCTTCTCTGCAAGATCCCGATATTTTCTCTCGTCCTCCTCACGGCTGAGCGCCGCCGCCATTTTGGAGAGCAGCCGGCAGTTGAGGAAGGAGTACCCCGTCGACATGAGAATGCCCTCTGTCTCGGCGTTCTTCGCGGCGTCGATCTCCCCGCCCTCGCAGGCGTAGTACGGCGCGGCCCAGTCCCCGTAGTAGCTGTAGTTCACGATATACCCGTCGCTGCGGGAGAGCAGATAGTCCTCCCACGCGGCAAGCCCGTCGAAGCTCTCCCGGATCAGAGCCGTATTCCCGGTGTGCATCCAGACCTCGTAAGCCGCGATCAGATAGGAGGAGCAGACGGGATCCGCGGGAAGTCCCCCGAAATAGTAGGGACAGCAGCAGGTGAACTGCCCCTCGTCCCGCTGCTCCGCCCGGATGTCCCGCACGACCTTCTGAAACATGCGCCCGATATCGAAGTTGTACGGCGTCTCCTCAAACCGCACGGTGGCGTCGTTCATCCAGGCCATCCGCTCGTCCCGCTGGGGGCAGTCCGTGAGGATGGAATGCATGTTGCCGCACTCCGTCATGACGACGTTCTTCTGGATCTGATTCACAAGGGCGGAGCCGCAGGAGAAGAACGACCCGTTTTTGAGATCCGTGCACCACAGCTCCGCCGTCAGATCCTCCTTCCGGAGCGAATCGATGCCGGTGATCTCCGCATACCGGAATCCGTGGAAGGTAAAGGATGGCTCGTAGAATGCCGGATCCCGGCCGTCCCCAGCGGCGATGTAGGTGTCCGTACACTTCGCTCCCCGGAGAGGCGCGGTATACAGCATTCCGTCCTCGTCCAGCTCTTCGGCAAACCGCAGACGGATGCGCTCTCCCGGCTTCATGTGCTCCGGCAGCTTCAGGCGCACGACTCCGGCGATGTTCTGCCCGAAATCCGCCACATAGGTCCTCCCCTTCGGCATGGATAGATCGATTGCCGGATAGGAGGCCTTCTTCACGATCGGTTCAAGGACCATGGGCCGCATCACCCCGCCAGGCGGCGCACACTTCCGGGCTGGGGCGAATCCGGTGACGGCTCCCGGAAGATTCCAGCCGGGGAGGGAAAGGCGCGTGTCAAAGGTCTCGCCGTTGTAGATGGAGGCTTCGGTAATGGGGCCGAATCCCACCGACCAGGTCTCATCCGCGGCGATGCTCTCCTCTCTGCCGTCCGCGTACCGGAGGAGGAGCATGGCCCACAGTTGGGACGGACCGAAAAACTCGATTTCCCTCCTCCCCAGCGCGCCCCGGGTCATCTCCGTCGTGTTGTTCCGCCAGCCCTCTGCGACCTCGACGCCGAGCACGTTTTCACCCGGCCGGAGCATGGACAGCACGTCGGGGTGGAGGGTATAATAGACGATCTTCGCGTAGTTTGAATGGGCGGGCTCCAGCTTCGCGTCCGTGACAGGCTGTCCGTTGATCCACGCCCGGTGATAGCCGAGACCGCTGACATACAGGACGGCGCCGACCGGCATCTCGTCCAGCCGCATCTCCCGGCGGAAATACAGGACCCGCCCTTCCGTCGGCTCGGGAGAGGTGATCCAGTCCCCGCGCATCTCCTCCGGATCCAGCAGTCCCGAAACGAACGCGGCAGAGCAGGGAGCGGACTCCTCCCCAAACAGGTCCCGCACGGAGACGGTCAGGGTCAGGGGAACACCGTGGGGGAGCTTTTTCCCGCCGTATTGCAGGCTCTGTTCCCGCTGCGGGATCCAGCCGCTGTCCCAGAGGCACCCCTCCGGCGACGAAACCGTCACGCGGCAGGCCGATTGGGCGTTCTCGTCCCTATCGGATTCCGCAGCCCATGAGAACACGGGCTCCTCCGTGTCGACGGACGCGTAACGGAAACGATCCGGCCCTTCCTTGCGGCGGATCCGTCCTCCGTCTGCAAACAATCCGGCAATTCTCAGCATAAAGGCGCTCCTTTCAATATCTGCGTGCAAAAGCGGCGGAAAAACTGTCCGGCAGCATCGTTCTCCGCACAGCCGCCGATTTCGGATGAAATGGATGTCCCGCCGCCTTTCATTATACAGGAAAAGCAGAAGCCTGTCAAGAAAAAGCCGGGGGCGGCGAAAGCTCCGGCGGTGAGAAGCAACGGTTCGCTCCCCAGCTTTGTCTGATCGGTCGAAAGGAGCTCAATTTCATCATCTCCCGGACCCGGCAGACGGATGCCGAGCGCTTCGCCGCTGCAGAGGAATCGGTGCGCGGATTACATTCCCGACAAAATGAGCAGGTTTCTTGTTTTTTTCGCTCTGTTGGTGTATAATGATAATAAATAATCTGAAACGGAGAAAACCGATCATGATCCGTACACTCGACGCGTCCATGCTGAATATCCCGTACTCAGCCGCGGAACTCGCTCCGTATGCCGCAAAATACGGCTTCGAAGCGATCAGCGTCCCGGGGAATCTGATGGAGGACCCCGCCCTTGCCGCAGAAGCAGACTCCGTCGTCAAATCATACGGGCTGTCGTGGGGCCTTCTCCCCATGCCCGCGGATTTCTACCACTGGGATCTCGATGACGAACGATTTGCGTCCGCGCTGGAAGAGTTGCGCCGAAGAGGAGAGATCGCGGAAAGGCTCGGAATACGCCATGCCTATAACCATGTCTGGCCGACCAGTTTCCGCGGGTTCGATGAGAATATGGACTGGCATATCCGGCGTGTCCGGGCCGTGACCGCGGTCCTCAAAAACTGCGGCGTCCATTACGGACTGGAGTTTCTCGGCCCTCACGAGCTGAGGCGCTGGCAGAAGAACGAGTTCGTCCACACGCTCGCCGGGGTGCTGCACATCGCCGCCGCCGCCGGAGGTGACACTGGGATCGCCTTTGACACCTTCCACTGGTTTACCTCTTCAAACGGATCCATCCGCGATCTGGAACTTATGGAATCGGAAGCGCACCGCCTGGTGTGCGTTCATCTGAACGATGCCGTGGCCGGGGTGCCTTACGACCGTCAGAAAGACATGGAACGGCGCCTTCCCATGGAAACGGGCATGATCGATTCCGCGGCAATACTCAGACGGTTCAAAAAACTCAGCGGGGATGCCCTGTACATGATCGAGCCGTTTGAGCCAGCCCGCACACGCTTTCACGGAATGAGAGCGGAGGAGGCGGTGACGGCCGCGTCGGATGCCATGAAGAAGGTCGAAGAACAGGCTTGAGAGAGAGGCAGAACACCGCATGCCCGTCACGGCCTGCCTTGCACAAGCTCATCATAGATTTGGAGGTGCGAAATGATCAAAATCTACGGAATGCCCACCTGCCCCTACTGTCACTATGTATTTGAGCAGATCAAGGGCCGCGAGGACGAGTTTGAGTACATCAACATCGGCGAGAATATCCGCAACCTGAGCATTTTCATGAGACTTCGGGACAAAAGCCCCGTCTTCGACCACTGCAAGGAGATCGGGGATGTCGGGGTTCCGGCTTTCGTGTTCGAGGACGGCAGGATCTCGATCGACCCGGCAGATGTCGGACTGATCGAATACGGATCCCCGGCAGCCTGCTCTGTTGCGGACCATAAGAACGGGAGAAAAGGTTGCTGACGGGGATGGGAGGTAAACAACCATAATACCTTTGTGCCGGCCTCCCCTTTCCTCCGTGTCCTGAACCGAACGGACTTGACTTCTTCTGCGGAATCGTGTATCATACGTTTCAGAATACGTCCGGCAGCGCGCCGTGCCGTCGGACAGTTCAAAAAATGGAGAAAAACAATGGAGAGAATCTTGATCGATCTGGACCGCGGCTGGCGGTTTGCCCTGGGTGACATCGGGGCGGAGCGGCGCAACAGCCATGCGGACTCCTACGGCACCTGCAAGGCCGGAGCGGTTCCGGGGCCGGGCGGCAAAAACTGGGACGACAGCGACTGGCGGGAGCTGGATCTTCCCCACGACTATTTCGCCGAGAGCGATTTCTCCCCGGACAATCTGCTCTCCCACGGCTACCGGACACGGAACAACGCCTGGTACCGGAAGACCTTCCTTCTCGATCCGGAGCTTGCGGGACGTCAGCTGCTGGTCTGCTTCGAGGGGACCGCGGTCAACGCCGAGTTCTACTTCAACGGCTCCCTCATGGCCCGGTCCTTCAGCGCGTACACCGAGACCGTCTTCGACATCACCGACCGGGCGTATTTCGACGGACGGCCGAATGTTCTCGCGGTCCGTATCAATGGCTTTGAAACCGAGGGCTGGTGGTACGAAGGCGCGGGCATTTACCGGCATGTGCGTCTCTACGCCAAGAATCCGGTCCACATCGCCCACAACGGCGTCTTCGGCAAGCCGGTGCTCAATCCCGGCACGAAGAACAGCTGGACCGTGGAAGTGAAGACCGAGGTGGAGAACAGCGGATACGAATCTGCGGATGCCGTCGTCCGGGCGGAGCTTTTCGACGGCGAAGCGGTCATCGCGTCGGCCTCCTGCCCTGTCGCCTGTCCTGCGGATTCCGTCACCGAGACCGCCGTGAAGCTGAAGGTATCCCGGCCGCGCCGCTGGGACGTGGACGACCCGAATCTCTACACCCTCCGCGTGACGATGGAGCGGGGCGGGGAACCGGTTGACAGTGCCGACGTCCGGATCGGCTTCCGCACCTTCTCCGTGGACCCGGAAAAGGGCTTCTTCCTCAACGGCCGTCCCCTCAAGATCAAGGGGACCTGCAACCATCAGGACCACGCGGGCGTCGGCGTCGCGGTGCCGGATTCCGTGCAGTACTACCGGGTAAAGCGGCTCAAGGAGCTGGGCACAAACGCCTATCGCTGCTCCCACAATCTGCCGGCGAAGGAGATTCTGGACGCCTGCGACGAGCTGGGCCTGATCGTCATGGACGAGAACCGGCGGTTTGAGGCAAGGGAAGAGGTGCTCGAATACCTCGACATCATGGTGAAGCGGGACCGCAACCATCCCTCCGTCGTCTTCTGGTCCCTCTTCAATGAGGAGCCCCTGCAGAACACCGCGGAGGGAGCCGCCATCTACCGGCGCATGAAGAGCAGGGTCCTGAAGCTGGACGACTCCCGGCTCATCACCGGTGCGATCAACGGCAGCATGGAGGGCGCCGGGCTGGAGATGGACGTGACCGGCATCAACTACAACATCTATAATGTGGAAGCCATGCACGCCCTGCATCCCGACCGCCCCGTCATCGGCTCGGAGAACAACAGCGCGGTCTCCACCCGGGGCTGTTACAAAAGCGACCGGGAAGGCGCGCATCTTCTGGCCTGCTACGACGAGGAGAACGTGCCGTGGGGCCAGAGCATCAAGGAGACCTGGGACTTCACGCGGAAGCACGACTACTTCTCCGGGATCTTCATCTGGACGGGCTTTGACTACCGTGGCGAGCCCACGCCGTTTGAGTGGCCCTCCGTGTCCTCCTCCTTCGGGATCATGGATACCTGCGGCTTCCCGAAGGATTCGTTCTACTTCAACCGGGCCTGCTTCACCGACGAGCCGATGATCCACATCCTGCCCCACTGGAACCACGAAAAAGGCGAGGTTGTGCGGGTCATGGCGGCCACCAACTGCGAGGAGGCGGAGCTCTTCCTCGGAAACGAATCCCTCGGCAGAAAGCCCGCGGACGTGTGCGCCCCGCCGGAATGGCAGGTCCCCTTCAAGGCGGGACGGCTTGACGGCGAAGGGCTACCGGCGCGGAAAATGCGTATGCCGGGACACGGTACGCACTGCCGGGAAACCCGCCGCCATCCGCCTCACCCCCTTCCGCTCCTCCATCCTGGACGACGGAGCCGACACGGCGGTGGTGAACATCGCGGTGGTGGACCGGTACGGCACCATGGTCCCCTATGCGGACACCCTCATCCGGTTCGCGGTCATCGGTGACGGATTTGTGCGCGGCGTGGGCAACGGCGATCCGAACAGCCACGAATCCGATGTTCTCCCCGAGCGGCACGCCTATCACGGCCTCTGCCAGGTACTCGTCACCTCAAAGACGGGAGCCGGATCGATCATGCTTCGCGCGGAGGCGGACGGACTGCCCATGGCGGAGCTTCCGTTTGAAATCGAACACGTGCCGGCGCCCCGGACGGTGCAGAACGTGTCCGACTTCGTCCTCGACGGCTTTACCATGTCCTCCGTGACCGAGGAGAAGCCCGACGCCGTCCGGCGGATCGAGGACAACGACATGAACTCCTTCACGCCCGTGCGGTTCGAGTGGAACTCCTTCGGCAGCGACTTCGTCTCCGGCTGGCGGATCTTCCGCGTCACGCCGCAGGTGCGCCGGGGCGGGACTTACCGGATCCTCTTCGGGAAGATGAAGGGAAAGAGCGCGGAGGTTTTCGTCGACGGCGTGTCCGTCGGGAGAACGGATTCCCCGCGCGGCGGCTTCGCGACGGAGGACTTCACCCTGGAACCCGGGTCCGCGCTCGACATCCGCGTCCTCATGGAGGGTGACGGCAACGGCGGCTGCGGGATCGCGGGGATCGTCCGGCTGCGCCGCATGGACTGACCTTACGTACACAGAAAAAGGCGCGCCGCATAAGCCGCAGAAGAATCCTCATTCAGGGGAATCATGTCCGCTCATGAGGGTGAGAAGAAAGAGCCGTTCCTTCGGGAGCGGCTTTTTTGATCTTTTGATCCCGTACGGTCAGGCAGCCCTCCGGACCGGTCTTTTCAGAACGCACCTCACCGTCCGCCGTGCAGACGGGCTTGACAGCGGCGGCGCGGTATGGTATCATACTTTCAGATCGATCTCTCGGGAGGTTTATCCATGACGATGGAGGATTGCCGGGCTGTTCTGAGCCGCATCCGCGATCAGAAGCCGAAAAAGTTCTTTCTCGACTCGGACACGGCAAATGAAATCGACGATCAGTTTGCCGTGGCATATGCCCTGCTTGCCGACAACGTGGACGTGATCGGCAACTATCTGACCGGGCTGATGCGGCGGGACCATAACGTGCCCCGTGGAACGGTGAAGACGGAGACCCACATCATCTGGGACATCGCCTCCGTCGCCGTTCTGCGGGATATCTGGGGATTCCGGGAACCGGAGATCCGGGATGCCCTTTCCGTGGATGAGGAGGGAATGTTCCGGCCCTCGCCCGCCGGCGGAAAGATGATCTACAACAAGCGGTACCGCCGGGACGGGATTTTTACGGATCTTTTCACCCTGATCGGCGAAAAGGCGGCCAGGGGGCAGGAGTAAGAACGCTGACGACGGTATGCCGGCGCATCGCGTCCTGTTCCGGCGAGGGGATTGCGGCGGAAATGACGCGCCGGATGCGGCGGAAGCGAGAACGGGAGGACAGCATGTCAATTCTTTCAGCTTATATCGTACCCCATCCCCCGATGATCGTGCCGGAGGTGGGGCGCGGCGGTGAAAAGCAGATTGAGAAGACAAAAGCGTCATATGTGCAGATTGCCGAGGAGATCGCGCGGCTTGAACCGGAGACGATCATGATCACCAGCCCTCACGCCGTGATGTACCGGGATTGGTTCCATATCTCGCCGGGAAAGAGTGCAAAGGGTTCCTTCGCGCAGTTCCGCGCACCTGGCGTACGGTTTGAGGTTCGTTACGACACGGAACTGGTTCGGGAGATCGAACGGCTTGCCGGAGAGGAGGAGTTTCCGGCAGGAACGGACGGAGAACGGGATCCGGCGCTCGACCACGGGACGATGGTGCCGCTGTATTTCATCCGGCAGGCATACGCGGACAAGCCCTTGCCCATGATCGTGCGGATCGGGCTTTCCGGCCTGCCGCTTGAAGATCATTACCGGCTCGGACAGCTCATCCGTTATGCGGTCGAGGCCACAGGGCGGCGGATTGTTTTCATTGCGAGCGGCGACCTCTCCCATAAGCTGCAGAAGGACGGTCCGTACGGATTCGCGCCGGAGGGACCCGTGTATGACGCGCGGCTCATGGACGTCTGTTCACGCGCGGCGTTCGGCGAACTGTTCGATTTCGGCGAGGCATTCTGTGAGAGAGCCGCGGAGTGCGGTCACCGCTCCTTCGTCGTCATGGCGGGCGCGCTCGACGGACGGAAGGTCGAGGCGGAGGTTTATTCCCACGAGGATGTGACGGGCGTGGGCTACGGTATCTGCGCGTTTCATCCGGGGCCGCCGGACGAGGAGCGCCGGTTTCTGGATTCCCGGTGGGCGGCGGAAATATCCCGGCTGGCCGGACGGTGGGAGACCTCCGATCCGTGGGTCCGTCTGGCATGGCAGTCCGTCGAAAGTTATGTGACGAAACGGAGAGTCATCGGGATCCCCGGGGACTTGCCGGATGCGCTGCTCCGCACAAGAGCGGGGGCATTCGTGTCCATCCATGAGCATGGACAGCTCCGGGGATGCATCGGCACGATCGCTCCCGTGCGGGACAGTCTCGCGGAAGAGATCATCCACAACGCCGTCAGCGCATGCGCCCGCGATCCGCGTTTCGATCCGATCCGCCCGGACGAGCTGCCCTTCCTCGAAATCTCCGTGGACGTGCTCGGAGCGCCCGAGGAGATTCAGTCGAAGGACGATCTGGATGTGAAGCGGTACGGCGTGATCGTGAGCAAAGGGATGAGGAGAGGACTGCTGCTGCCCGACCTCGACGGCGTGGATACCGTGGAGCAGCAGATTTCCATCGCCCGGCATAAGGCGGGGATCGGCGAGGGGGAGACGATTCGGCTCGAGCGGTTCGAGGTCGTCCGACACACATGAGGAGGTAGTCATGGCACGCTGCGGCGTCTGCTTCCGGCACTGCGACATCCCGGAAGGGAAACGGGGCTTCTGCGGTGCGCGGGTATGCGAGAACGGAGAGGTGAAGGCGGACAATTACGGAAGGATCACGTCCCTCGCGCTCGATCCCATCGAGAAAAAGCCGCTCAGCCGCTTTCACCCGGGAAGCAGGATCCTCTCCGTCGGCAGCTACGGGTGCAATCTCCGCTGTCCGTTCTGCCAGAATTACGAAATCAGCTGGTCTTCGGAAGCGATGCGGCTCCGGGACAGGGCGGAGGTGCTCAGCCCGGAGATGCTCGTCCGGTACGCGCTTCGCGCCAAAGCATACGGGAATATCGGGATCGCTTTCACCTACAACGAACCGCTCGTCGGCTGGGAATTCGTCCGGGATACGGCGAAGCTGGCGCACGAGAGGGGACTTCTCTGCGTCCTTGTTACGAACGGCACAGCGGATCTCTCCGTATTGGAAGCGCTCGGGGGACTCGTCGACGCCATGAACATCGATCTGAAGGGCTTCACGGAGCGGTATTACACCGAGGTGCTCGGCGGATGTCTCGATATGGTAAAAGCCTTTATCGTCCGCGCCGTCCGGCTTTGTCATACGGAGCTGACCACCCTGATCGTTCCGGGCGAGAATGATTCCGAGGATGAGATGCGCGCGCTGTCCGGCTGGATCTCGGAACTGACCGACGCAGACGGACGGGTGGTCGGGGCGGATATCCCCCTTCACGTCAGCCGTTTCTTCCCGCGCTTTCACATGACCGACCGTCCCGCAACGGACAAAGAACTTGTTTACCGGCTCGCAGACGTCGCCCGGGAAAAACTGAAATACGTTTATACGGGAAACTGCTGATGCCGCCGTCACACGCAGACGGACGGAGGGCCGTATCGATCGCGGAAGGGCAGTCCTGTGCC
>CACWLT010000058.1 GCA_902761695.1 uncultured Ruminococcus sp. | reverse complement strand
CTGTCACAAAAGATTCAAAGATCGAATACAAGCTTTTCACAAAAAAAAGATGAGAAGGTCACAATTGACGGGTATACTATAGGCAGTCAGAGAGAAAGAGCTGACGAAAACAAAACAAGGAGGCATTCCGATATGTCTTTCAACGAATATGATAACGGAAGATACAACTACACTTTCACCCCGGCCGACGATGAGGCCGCAAGACGCGCCGCCCAGGAAGAGGAACCCGTCCAGCACCGGCTCCACGTCCCGGATCAGGTGGGTGGAGATCAGCACCGTGGCTCCCGGATCGTGGGCCGCCACAATGGTGGAGAGGATGAAGTCCCGGGCCGCGGGGTCCACGCCGCCGATGGGTTCGTCCAGCAGATAGAGCCTTGCCCGCCGGGACATGACCAGCACCAGCTGAACCTTTTCCTTCGTACCCTTCGAGAGGGTCTTCAGCTTCCGGTCCAGGGGCACGCCCAGAACGGACAGCATCCCCATGGCTCGTCCCTCATCAAAGTCCGCGTAGAAGTCCCGGAAGAGGTCGATGCACTCCTTCACCTTCATGCCCGGGTCGAAATACATCCGCTCGGGCAGATAGGAGACCATGGCCTTGGTGGAGACCCCGGGCTCCTCCCCGCAGATCCGCACCTCCCCGGCCGTGGGCGTCAAAAGTCCCGCCAGAATCTTGATGAGGGTGGTCTTGCCGCTGCCGTTGGGCCCCAGCAGGCCGATGATCTTCCCCGCCGGCAGCTCGACGCTCACATCGGACAGCGCCTCCACGGCACCGTACCGCTTGGTCAGGCCGTAGCAGCCCACCGCCGGCCCCTCCGTACCCATGCGGGGGATCGCCTTTGCTTCATCCTCCGCTTTCACGGGATCGGGTGCGGTGGGATGCGCGGGAGCCTCCGGGAATGTCCCCTCCCGGGCTGACGCGGGATTCTCCGCCTCATTCTCCGGCGCGGGAACCATATCTTCCTCCGCAGGCGCGTCCCTTTCTTCGCAAACGGGGTCCGTCCCCGCCGTCTGTGGCAGATCCGCAGTCGTCTCCGGGACCGCCGGTTCGCCGTCCGTATTCATTTCCGGACTCTCCGTCCGGATTTCGTCTTCCGTCAATGTCTTCGCTCCTTTCCGCATTTGCTCTCAGATTGCACCCATTATAGCACGGATGCCGCTGTATGTCAAGACATTTTATCGTTTTTCGATATGTTTTTATCGGATTTTAACTTTCCTCAGAGAGTTTTCAGATAGGCGTCCGCGTCGAAGGGATCCAGAGGAGCGTCCTTTCTGAGGTAGAGGGGATGGTGGGGATGCCCGCCCTTCTTCGACCGCGCCCCGCAGGTGAACCACCGCACGCCCCGCTCCGCGCCGATCTTCGCCATGTCCCGCACGCAGTCCGCCAGCCAGGGACGCTTGAGGATGATGGTCCCCCAGGCCGCCCAGACGTCCGGTCTCTCCCCCGCCAGATCCAGCAGATAGGAAAAGGCCTTCATGTTTTCCCGGTGAAGGACCGGATTGAACTCCCGCTCCATGGCGTCCGGGTCCGTAGCTCTCTGGGCGTAGACGTTGAACATGAGAAAGCTGTCGTAGCCGTTCGCGAGGGCGATCCGCTCCACGGATTTGAGGGTGTTGTCCAGATCGTCCGGCGCGGCGGTGGAGGGATTGATCCCCACGGCGATGAGGGGCCTCTTCCCCCGGGTGCCCAGTATGTACCGGTATTCGGAGTAGAAGTCCGGCACGTAGAGCCAGCGGGACCGGTCGTAGGGGATCCCCTCTCCGTGCCTCTCCAGCGCCTCCGCAAAGGACAGAACGGGAATGTGGGCGGTGTCGGTGAGCGGAACATGAGCCATGGCGGCGTCCTCCTTCCGGAACAGTTTCGACAGTTTTCATATCATTATACCACCCGGACGGGGAGGAGACGGGGCCGGCGCGGGAAATTTACAAATCATTTACAGGGGACTTTAATCAACAAAAGACAAGGGCAGAACGCCGATTTAACTTTCGCAGATGCCGACGGACACTCCTTCCACCGCAAGCGGTCCCCCTACCTCTGAGAGGGAGGCAGAGAAATGCCTTTTCCTTCTGGCTTCCTCCCAGAGGGAGCTGTCAGCTGTGCTGGCTGAAGGAGTGTCTGAAAGGGGTTGTTAATGAGACAGCAGATAAGGTCAGCATGCAGACTTGCTGATGTAAAGCCCCCTTTACGTTACAATAATATTACATTTTTCCCCGCTCCCTTGCCAAATCCGGCGGGATGTGGTATGATAGGACAAAGATTTTAAGTCCCGGGAGGAAAACCCAAGATGAAAAACGCATCCCGCATCCTGACCGCCGTCCTGCTCGGCGCGCTGCTGGCCGTGAGCGCATCCGCCGCCGAAACTGCCGCAAAGGTGGCCGAACCCATTCCCGTGGTGGCGGACGGCATGAAGGCCCTCACCGTCACCTCTTCGCTGGCGGACAGCGGAGAAAACACCGCCGTTCTTTTCGACAACGATACCGCCTCGTCCCTGGATCTGACCTTTGACGAAGAAGCGGAGACAAAGACCTTCACCCTCCGCATGGCCGCCGGCATTCCCCAGCCCCTCTCCGCCGTGGCCCTGGTGACCTCCTCCGGCGAAGGCGCGGTGCTGACCGTCCGGCTCTGGGGCACCAACGACTCCACCGAAAAGGAGTGGACGCCCCTCTCCTTCCGCGCCCCCGTGGTGAAGACCGGCGAATGGAACATTTTCAACCTGACCGAGCCGGAGGGCGGCTGGCAGAACGCGGAAAGGTTCGCCTTCTACCGTCTGGAGATCACCGTGGAAGAGGCCGCCTCCTTCACCCTCTCCGAATGCCTGCTGATCCGTCCCGATCTGGGCGAGCCGGAGCTGACCTATGAGGCCGTGGACGCCGTGGAGGAGGGCCAGACCCCGCCCGTGACCGCCGCAGAAGCCGAACCCGCCATCGCGGACGAGGAAGCCCCGGCCATGCCCAGACGTCTCCGCTTCGGCCTCTTCTTCCCTGGTATTATGAAGTAAACAACGCCCCCCTTGACAGAAACAACCCGCGCGGATTCCGATACAGGACCTGCGCGGGATTTGTTTTTATACATTTTCCATCCTAAAATAAGACGAACTGACCCAGGTGTGTGAAAAAGAACCCGAAAAGATTAACTGTACGTTACCCCGTGCTGCACTTTGAGAAGGAAACTGCACCAGTGATTTTTTAAAGTTCTTGCCGAGCAGCTTGCTGCTCCGGGCTTCCCTTTCAAGAAGCCGCGTTCCCCTATTAGCTTGAGTTTTGTTTTATTCCGCCGTCCCCACCATGGCCAGCATGTCGGAGAGCGGGATGTCCGTCCACACGCCGTTGTCCAGGGTCAGCTCCGCCAGCTCCCCCTCCACGGGACGCCACAGGAGCATTCGCTGCCCCACGGGATAGCCCCCGGCGGAATAGGTGACGATCCGGACGTACCAGTTCTCCCCCGCCATCACAGCCCATTCCCCCTCCGTCGCGCTCATGGCAAACCCGGCCTTCTCCCCGGAGCTCATCAGGCTGTCCGTCAGATAGGCTGCGTACTGCTCCCAGCCTCCATCGCCGAACACGCCGGACCGGATGAAGGACAGCTCCATGGACGCGCCGGCATCGTTTTCCAGCCGCATGACGCAGCGGACATTCTCTTCGTCCGCAACCTCCGCAATGCTCTTCCCGGCCGACACATATAAGCCGTTCCGGTCCGCCAGCTCCCACTGCGTCAGAAAATGCCAGCCCTGAGCCGCCGTCACGGAAATCCCGGCGAACGGACAGCGGTAGACGTTCCCCTCCAGGGAGTCGCTGCCCCAGGCAAACTGCGCGGGCGGCACAGGCTCCCCGGGCCGGGTCGGCTTCTCCGGCACGGGATCCCCCGCTGCGGTCAGCATGGCAAGGATCCCCTCCGCGTCGAGCCAGTCCGCCGGGGACGCCGTCACCGCCAGGGTCAGGAACCATCCGTCCTCCTCCCGGGCATACCAGAGGCTCCGGCTCTCCGCGTCCCCGGGCCAGGTCAGGGTGAAGGCCGTCCGCGTCCAGGTCTTCCCTGCCAGCTCCGCCTCCCCGGGCTCCCCGGCTTTCACCGTCACGTCCGCCCCGCCGTTCGCCAGCATGCTCTCCGTCAGGATCCCGACGTATTCCCCAAGCGTCACCCGCTCCCCGCCGTCCTCCGGAAGGGGGATCCGCCTCTCCATGAACAGCACGGTGGACCCGGCCTCCGACACCGCCCGGAGCACATAGCGGTTCTCCTCCGAAGCCTCCTCCGGGGCAGGGTCCGCGCCGCCCTCAAACCGCCAGTCCTCCCCCGGCAGCACGAAGCGCAGGTTCAGCCCGCCGTCCCGCCATTCGTCCCCGTCCACGCTTCCGCCGTCCCCGGGCGCGGGAGGCAGAGGGGCCTCGGTTTCGGCGGGCTCTGTCTCGGGCGCTTCGGTTTCGGGACGCTCCGTTTCGGGCTTCTCCGTTTCAGGCGCTTCCGTCTCACGGACTTCCGTTTCGGGCTTCTCCGTCTCGGGACGTACCGTTTCGGTCTCGGATTGAGCTGTCTCGTCACGCTCCGTCTCCGGCTTCTCCGTTTCGGCGTTCTCTGCCGCGTCGGTCTCTGATGCGGGATCGTCCGGCTCCGCGTCGGCTTCTGCGGGTGTGGAAACGGTTTCAGCGGCGGGATCGTCCGGGACGGCATGCTCTGTGGGACGCAGGGCGCAGGCGGACAGCAGCAGGGCGCACAGGATCAGGGAAACGGCGGTTTTCTGGCTTTTCGGGATCATGGACTTTCGGGCTCCTTGGGGATCGTTGATGTCAAAGACCATTATACCACGCCCCGCCCCGTCCGTCAAGGCGGAGGACATGCCCGCGCTCATCTCCTCCCCATGACGTCGTCGAAGGAGACGGATCGTCCGAGGGACCTTTCCACGCGGTCCAGCACGGCGGCGGCCTCGTCTTCGGTCCGGGCCTTTTCCAGATCCTGCACCTCGGACCAGTAGAGGTCGTTCAGATAATGCCACAGCAGGGGAGCCGCCGCCCGCTCGTCCCCGTTCCAGTCGTACCGGGAGGCGAAGAGCGCCAGCACGTCCCGCACCCGCTCCACATCGTCCCCGCCCCCACCGCCGGAACAGAAGCCATAGGTGCCGATGGACAGGGCCATATTGAGCACCTTGTCCTCCCCGGCCAGATTGTAGTCGATGAGGCCCGCGAAGTGCCCGTCCGCCGTCAGGAGCACGTTGGAGTCGTTCCAGTCCGCCTGAAAGACCGAGGACGGCAGATTTGGCCAGACCCCGGCCAGCGCGTCCCGGATCCCTTCCCACCGGCGGCGAATCTCCCCCCAGCGGTCCGAAAGAGCGGGGAAACGCTTCAGAAGATCCCCCTCGAAGAGCCGCGCGCACTCCTCGACCTCGTCCGTCTCCTCCCCCTCGGGCGCCTCCAGCCGGACATAGAGGGAGGAGCCCCAGTCCCCCCGGAGATGCGCCGCGCCGAGCTCCGCATAGAATAAAATCAGCTCCTTCTGCCAGATCGGACGGGAGCCGTCTTCAGTCCCAGGGCGGGAGGCGGCGCGGGTGCGGTAGGCGTCCTCGTCCTCCCCCCGGCCCATGGCGATCTCATAGGGCGCGAACTCCTCCTCCCAGACCACGTACCGCCCCCCGTCCGCCTCGAAGGTCTCCGCAAGCCGTCCGCGGAGGGAGGGGAGAAACGCCGGGGAATACAGTCCGCGCTCCCTTGTCTCCCGGATCAGACCGGCCCAGCCCTCCACGCGCCGGGGGGTGGTGAAGGCGTTGGCCGCCAGCTTCAAGACGGTTTTCGTCCCCCCGTCCTCGATGAGATACGCCGCCCGGACGTCGTTCTCCCGTCTGCTCTCGTCCAGAAGCTCCGTCTTTTCCGGATCCCGCCGGTGAAAGAGCCGGACCGCTCCGTTCTTTGCGTTTTCATCCATGGATACTGCCTCCCGCCGTTTTCATTCCGCTGCATTCTACCACATCCCGCGCGATCCGTCAAGGCGGGGGACGAGGCGGGACGGACTACAGACTGCAGATTTGCCCCTTTCCCCTTTGACAATCTCCCGCCGCTCTGCTATAATGGAAAAAAACGCACCGGAGGCTGTGCCATGCTCACTTTGAAAAAAACGCCCGGACGGGATTTCATCCTGCTCAATCTGTCCGATCCCCAGCTGGGAGATGAGGAATGGGCCCCGGATCATCCCCACCGCAGAATCCTCGAGGGCACCGTGCGGGAGCTCGTCCGCCGGGTCAGCCCGGATCTCATCACCGTGTCCGGGGATCTGGCCTGGGCCGGGAACGATCTGGCTTACGACGCTCTCGCGGACTTTCTCGACGGTTTCGGCATCCCCTGGGCTCCCATGTGGGGCAATCACGACAACCAAGGCGGCGCGGAATACATGGAATCCGTGGTGAAGCGGTACCTGACCCATCCTCTCTGCCTCTACGAGCGCGGACCGGCGGACCTGGGAAACGGCAACTACGTCATCCGCATCGAGGAGAACGGCGTCCCCGTCTCCGGCGTCATCGTCATGGACTCCCACGACCGCGCGCCGTACGTCAACGGAAAGGGCGAAGAGAGCCTGGAATGGGCGAAGCTCTGGCCCGCGCAGATCACATGGTACCGGGAGCAGGTCCGTGCGCTGAAGGAGGAAGGCTGCTCCGACACCGCCCTCTTCATGCACATCCCGATCTACGCCTACCGGGAGGCCCACGCGGCGGCGGAAAAAGCGGGGGTCGATCCGAAATCCGTGACCCCGGCCATGGCGGACGGGGATGAGGTCTGGAATCCCGGCTACGAATCCTCCTTCGGCGTGCGCCATGAGGGGATCTGCAGCTATCCCGCCGACGAGGGCATGTTCGCCGCCATCCTGGAGGAGGGATCCACGAAGATCCTCATCGCCGGGCACGACCACGTGAACAACACCGTCATCCGGCACCGGGGCGTGACCTTCGTCTACAGCCTCAAGGCGGGCGCGGGCTGCTACTGGGATCCGGCCCTGAACGGCGGCACTGTGCTCCGGATCACGGAAGGGGGCGTCGCCGGGGTCTGCCATGAATACGTGGATCCCGCGCCGTTCACGGAATAAAGCGGCCTCTTTCCCCCGAACTTTCGCGAGAGCGCGCATAACCCTTTCTTCTTCCGTCCATACTACCACCGACCAATTCAGGGAAGAAGAAAGGAATCTCCATGACCACCAACGCGAAAAAGCAGAACCGCATCCTGACGGCGGCCCTCATCATCATCATCGCCGCCCTCATCGCCCTCATCGCCCTGACCTCCGGGGCCAACCGGAGAGCCAAGCCCCCCGTGGAAAGCGCGCCTCCCGTGGGCCAGCGGTACGACGCGAAGGACAAATCCGACGAATCCGCCGCCCCGGTGAAGAAGCCGGACGAGGACGCGCTGGCCGAAAAATCCCCCGCCGACAAGCCGGACGCCGCCCCCGACGAGGAGCTGGACGAGCGTCTCTCCCCGGCCGAAAAAACCGCCGCCGAACCGGACGAAAATGACCGGGACGACGCCGTTCCCGCCTCCGCAGCGGACGAGCTTCCCGTGTTCCGCGCGCCTCTTGAGAATGCCGTGGCCGTGAAGGGCTGCTCTCTCTCCGTGCCGGTGTTCTCCGCCACCATGAACGACTACCGGGTCCACCGGGGCATCGACTTTGCCTGCGCGCCCGGAACGCCGGTCCTGGCCGCCGCCGACGGGGTGATCGCCTCGGTCGCGAAGGATCCCATGATGGGCTGGACCGTGACCCTTAACCACAGCGGCGGCGCCGTGACCCGGTACGCCGGTCTTTCCGAGGAGAGCGTCAAAATCGCCAAAACCGGCGACAGGGTGCTCTCCGGACAGGTGATCGGCGCCTCCGGGGAGACCGCCCTGATCGAGAGCGCGGAGGAAAATCACCTCCACTTCGAGCTGGCGGTGGACGGCCGCGCCGAAGACCCCGCCGACTATATGGACATCACCTGGCTGGAGACGATGTTCGAGGACTGATAATTCGGATAAAGGGACGGGTTCCGGCAGCCCGTCCTTTTTCATTCCCGCCCTTCGTTGACTTGCCCCGCATGATGTGGTATAATTGGAGCAGTCCATTTTCGGCACTTCCGAAAGGAGACCCGCCATGAAGCTCCGCTGTCTCTGCTCCCTCGTCCTTGCCGTCTTCCTCTGCCTCACCGTCCTGCCGCTGTCCGTCCCTGCCTCCGCATCTGTCTCCGTTTCTGTCTCTGCATCTGTCTCCGTCTCTTCCTCCGCTTCTGCCTCCGCATCTGCTGGGGATATTTCGGACAAACGGACGGGAGCTTATGCGGCGGCCGCTGCGTTTTTATATGATCTGGGCCTGTTCCGGGGCGTATCCGACGGGGACTTCGACCTGTGGCGTCCGGCGGACCGTGTGGAAGCCGTCGTCATGATCGTGCGGCTGCTGGGCGCGGAGAACGAGGCGCTCCGGTCCTGTCACCCCCATCCCTTCACCGACGTGCCCGCCTGGGCCGACAACTATATCGGATACGCCTGGGAGAAGGGCATCACGACCGGCGTCTCCCCCGACCGCTTCGGCACCGGTCCCGTCACCGCCGCCATGTACCTCACCTGGCTGCTCAGGGTCCTCGGTTATTCCGACGCCCTGGGGGACTTCCGCTGGGACGATCCCTTCCCTCTGGCCGAAGGAGCGGGGATCCTGACGGAGTACACGGCGGCCGTCTGCGACCTTGTCTCATTCCAGCGGGCGGACATGGCCTACCTCTCCCGCAGCGCCCTCGCCGCCCTGACCAGGGAGGACGGATGGCCCCTGGCGGCTGTGCTGGCGGAAAAGCACGTCTTCACGGCGCGGGATTACCTCGACGCCACCGTCCGCTACCGGGGCGCCCTCTTTATCTCCCCGGAGGAAGGACGGAGCGCGCCGGTGCTGCCCCTCGACGGGAATCCGCGTAAAACGGAGCTCCCTTCCCGCTCCGTTTCCTCAAACGCTCTGCTCTCCCCCTACTGGGCCGACATCGCCGGGGAGGCGGATCAGCTCGTCTATTTTGTCAACACCGAGACGGGCAAGATCCATCTGCCCTCCTGCCGGTACTGCGACCGCACGAAATACGACTGGCCCCTTGCCTTCACCGTGTCCCCGGACGCCCTCATCGCCTCCGATCCCCTGGTCTATTCCTACTGCCAGGTCTGCTGCAGGGGCCGTTGATATGCCGGTTTTCGCTGACCGGGATGCCTCCCAAACGGAGCTCCCGGTTTTTTCGTTTTCCGGGGACGGGCATATCCCCGGCTTCTGGCGCATAGGCATGGAGCGGCCGTAAAAAACGCCGGTTCTTTTTTCCCTCCCCTTGCAATGGGCGGGGTTCTGTGCTACAATAAAATAAGAAAAGTGTCGAAAAAACGCGCCTCTCTGAAAGGAAGTCCCATGCCGAAGAAACGCCGTCTTCCGCTTCACCTTGCCGCCCTGCTCCTCTGCCTTGTGACAGCCCTGCTCCCATCCTGCCGGAAAAAGGAGATCCCCGATATGACCGTCCCCCCCGAGCCCGCCCCCGCCCCCATGATCGAGGCCGGCCACCTGATCGACCCGGATTCCGAGGTGCGCGGCGTCTGGATCGCCTCCGTCTGGAACCTGGACTACCCCTCCCGGCCCGACCTGACGGCGGACGAGCTGCAGGCGGAGCTTGACGGGATTCTGTCCGTCATGGCGGAGAACGGGCTGAACACCCTCTTCTTCCAGGTGCGGCCTGCGGCGGACGCCCTTTATGACAGCGACCTCTTCCCCGTCTCCCAGGCCCTCTCGACCTCCGGGACCCTGACCTTCGACCCCCTCCGGTATCTGGTGGAGACGGCGCGGCCGCAGAACATCCGGGTCTTCGCCTGGGTCAATCCGCTTCGGGCCACCCTGACGGGCACCGACGTCTCCACCCTGCCCGACGGCCATCCGGCAAAATCGCATCCCGACTGGACCGTGGCTTACGCGGACGGACGGCTCTACTTCAACGCGGGGCTCCCCGAGGTGAGGCAGCTTGTGACGGACGGCGTGCGGGAGATCGTCACGAAATACGACGTGGACGGCGTGGTCTTAGACGACTACTTTTACCCCTATCCGGCAAACGGCGCGGACTTTGAGGACGGGGACGCCTTCCGGCAATACGGCGGCAGTTTTTCCGACCTCGGCGACTGGCGGCGGGACAACATCAACCGCCTCATCGAGAGCTGCTTTGAGACCGTGCACTTCATCGACCCGGAGTGCCTCTTCGGCGTTTCCCCCTACGGCGTCTGGCAGAACAGCGACGGCAAGAACGGCGGTTCGGACACGGCGTCCTTCGAGGCCTACAAATCCCTCTTTTGCGACGCCCCGGCCTGGATCGAGGGAGGATACATCGACTTCCTCTCCCCCCAGATCTACTGGGACTTTGAGACGAAGCAGGCCCCCTTCGACACGGTGCTCCGCTGGTGGAACGACCGGCTGGACGGGACAAATATAAAGCTCTGGGTGTCCCACGCCTGCTACAAATACGGCGAGGAGGACTGGAGCGATCCCACCGGCCAGCTCTGCCAGCAGATCACCTACGCCCGGAGCGAGCGGTCCTACTACGGCTCCATCCTCTACGGCTACGACGAGCTGAAAAACAACACCCGGGGTGCGTCGGACGATACAAAGGAGGCCTTCTCCCCGGAGATCATCTACTCCCCCACCCTGTCC
>CACWLT010000057.1:20316-28344 GCA_902761695.1 uncultured Ruminococcus sp. | reverse complement strand
AAGGTGCTCGCCGAGAAGATCGTCATGTACGTCGACAGGCCGGAAATCCACCAGGAAGAGTTCTTTCCGGCCACGAACATTTCCTTCGAACTGCTGATTCTCTTGCCAAGAAAGTATCCGACGGACAGGAGCCCGACGAAAAACAACAGGATGATCAGGTAGTCGGCGATGGTCATAGGCTATTCTTTGCAGGCAATCTGGATATTCAGTTTCATGGACCCGCCGCGGACGGAGGCATCCAGCCGGAGCCAGTTGCCGAATTCGCGGACACGGATGAAGTTCAGTCCGTCCCGGATCGGTCCGGAGGCGGTTCTCTCCCTCGAGGGGGCGGACGCGCAGGCAAGAGACGCCGACCCGGATGAATCAAAGCGCGACAGGAACCGCGTTTACACGGCGGAGCGCGCGCTTCTGCAAATGGTCCGAAACGGCGACCTTCTTTATGAGAACGCGCTGGAGGACAGCATGCAGCTGAGCGGAGGAACGCCTGTACAGGGAGAAGATCCTCTCCGGCAGGCGAAAACAAGCATCACCGTGTTCACGACGCTGGTCAGCCGCGCGGCGATGGAGGGAGGTCTCTCGCCCCAGGTCGCCTACCCGCTGGGGGATTCCTACATCCAGGCCGCGGAGGACTGCCGGGATCTCGGTGAGCTGTCCGCCCTGGCCGCCGCCATGATCCGGGATTTCATCCTGCGGGTCCGCCGTCTGCGCGTCAATCCGGACTATTCCCACGCCGTGCGGAAGTGCTGCGACTATATCGAGCTGAATCTCAGCCGGAAAATCAGGACGGAGGAGCTGGCGGCGCTGACCGGCTATTCGCCCTATTACCTCACGGAGAAATTCAGCCGGGAAACCGGGATGACCCTCGCGAATTATATCCGGTACGCAAAGGTGGAGCGGGCGAAGATCCTTCTGGAAACGACGAAAATGAGCGTGGGGGAGATCGCGGAAGCGCTCGGATTCAATACGACAAATTATTTCATCGCCGTCTTCCGGGAAACGACCGGATATTCGCCGGGGAAATACAAAAAAGAGCGGAGAGAGTGAGACGCTATATCCCATATCCCCGCCGGAATGTCAACCGGGCGAGTGAGCGCAAGTCCGGAACCGTTTCGGCTCACGCGCCGCCGCCCGATCCTTCAGTGCGCCTTCCCGACCGCCGGACGGTAAACCGGAATATCCCGCCCGGCTTCATTGTTTCCTCTGTTCCGCCAGCACCGCGAACTGTTTCAGCCACGGAATCACAATTTTCCCGTCGGCCTCATAGGGCAGTTTTTCAAAGACGCGTTCCCTCTGCGCTTCTGCCGTCACGCGGAGGAGAAAATCGATATCCTCATCCAAAGTCGTTTCCTGCCACGGCATTTCGTCCAGATCAAAGCCCGCGGTTCCCGGAGCCGCGTCGTTGACGTCTTTCCGGTCCTTCAGAAAGGATATCAATTCCCTCTGGGATCCGGTCTTCTCAAAGGCGTCCGCCGCCAGGATCAAAAGATCGAGAAAGCAATCCGTCCCCTGATTGGACATGACGATCCATTCGCTGTGTGCCGCCTGTTCATTCAGCCTTATACTATTGCTCATAACCTCTCCGCAATTCCCGATCCGCCGGTCTGATACGGATCCCCGCTCATCTGTCTCCCTCATTCCGGAGATAATCCCTCACGAACGCGTCGGTGTTATCATACTCCCGGAGCTTCACGCCCGCCCGCAGGCATTCCTCCCGGTACCGGGCGAGGAGCGCATTGAAGCCCGCCTCCGTCTTCCGCAGGTCATCCGGATCGTAGACGGCCATCACGTCGTAATCCCCGATCCGATATTCGCCGCCGACCTCCTCCGTCAGCATCCATCCGAACGCCCCCAGACTCTCGAAGGCAAGGTGCCTGTCTCCCGTTTCAGCCGCCAGGTACATTTTCCCGCGCCAGTTGGAGTACATCTCCTCCCAGGTTCCGGCCAGATCCTCCGGGTCGGGGGCCATTTTCGGGGCGGCAAACGTTTCTCCGCTCTCCCGGAAGACGGCTGCCGTCGCCTTCAGCAGCGCCGCGGACGCGTTCCGGACGGCTGGAACATCCTCCGCTGTGACAACGCCCTCGATCAGCGCGCAGAGATCGGCCGGCCGTCTCCCGAGGGCTTCAAGCTCCCGATACCGCGCCCGAACGCCCAGCCGGTAATACCGCTTGTTCAGCATGGTCAGGCCGTCCTCCACCGAGGAGATCATCTCCCCGCTCCACCGGCGGACGTCGGAGAGAGAATCGGCCTCATACATTTTGGCAAAGCAGGACTCCGCTTCTCTCAGATATTTCTCCGCCTTGGCAAAATCCTCCGCTCCGAAGGGAGAGGAGAGCCTTGCGCGGGCTTCGGCGCGGAGTTTTTCAAGCGTGTCGTCCGCTTCCTTTCCCGCGCTCCAGACGATTTTCGCGTCCATCAGCTTGGCGATGTGGGGGTTCTCGTAACGCGCCATCTGCCTGAGCCTGTCCCAGCTCATGCAGTAAATGTCGTGCGCCGCCTGCATGTCCCTCTGCACAAAGGCCGCCGCCAGACAGTCCCCCGCTCTGTCGTTCACGACGATCAGCAGATCCAGATCGGAGCGGGCGTGGGCTTGACCCGTGGCAAAGGATCCGTTTATGCCGATAAGAGCCAGGGAGCCCGGGCAGTCCCGCTCCGCTTTCTCCCTCACCGCCCGGATGATCTTCCGGTTTCTCTCCTCCTGCGTGTCCATAAGCTTCTCTCCTTTCCATACGGTTGATGGGGATTTCACCGCTTCCGGCATCTGTTTCCCGGGAATCATGCGGGACGCGGCGGTATTATCCCGGCGAGGCTGTCTTCCCTTCCCCCGCGCCGTTCCACGGGGACCCCGCGCCGTGTCCGTCGTCGAGCCAGTAATCCTCCCCGTCCGGCGCACGAAAAACGGTCTCCATGAGATACGGTTCCGCCTCAAGCCGTTCTTCCAGCTCACGTACGGTGTCCGCACCAGGCGGGGAGACACACCGGGCTGACCGTGTAAGCCGTCTCATAGACGTCGGAGCATTCCGCCAGCGCGCCGAGGTTCGGCGTCGTTCCTGATTTCGCGCCGTAGCAGAACAGCGTGCGGAGGTGCTGCTCGTCGGTGGTATGGAAACAACGACACTGATTACAGCCGCAACCACCAGGCGAATCAGACCGGTCTTCGGAAACGGAGATTTCCGTTTGGGACGAAGCACCAGCCAGTACAAAGCAATCTAAATCGGAAGTCCGATGAACCCCTTCATAATGTCAACCCCCGGTCAGTTTTAATCCTGCTCTATTTTTGTGAAGCCCGTATCTGCCGGGACCGGAACCGCTCCGCAGCCGAAACGCTTGCCTGTACCGTCGGCCCTTTCCCGGCCAGAAAGGACAGGTTTTTCCCCCGTATCGGCAGGACCCCGCGCGCATTTATCACCCGGCGGCAGCTGCGGAGACCTCATCTCTCCCGAACGCCGCCGGTCCGTTTACGCCGTTGTCCTTACCGCACGCACTTCAGCTCGTCCTTCTTGACATACATGGCGGCGTCGGCGCGCTTCACCACGTCCCCCATGGATTTGTCGGCGCCGGGGACATAGGCGGAAATGCCGTAGGCAATGATGATGCCGTTTCCGGCCCGGTTTTCCGCGTCGATCCGCTCCAGCTCGGCGGCCAGCTCCCCCCGTCTTTCATAGTCGGATCCGCGCAGGATGGCGATGAACTCGTCGCCGCCCACCCGGTAGACCGGAGAGTGCCGGAATACGCCGCAGATGACCTGGGAGGCGTCCTGAATGAACCGGTCCCCCGCCTGATGGCCCCTGGTGTCGTTCACCGCCTTGAGCCCGTTCAGGTCGCAGAAGGCCACGGCGAAGGGATCCGCCTCTCCCGCCTCGATCCGACGGTTATATTCCGCCTCCATCTCCGAATAGGCGTATTTGGTCTTGACGCCGGTGAGCGCGTCCCGGTAGGCCTTCTCCTTGGCCGCGCCGAACTCCGCCTCCCGCTTCATCTGGGCATCCACGTTGCTGACGCCCACCACGATGTGATGCCCGTCGCCGTCGTTCAGCCGGGTGATCTTGTAGTTCACGTAAACCGGACGGCCCTCCACGAGCACCCGGTAGGTGACGGAGAAGGTCTTGCCGCTCTCCAGCTCCGGCAGAAGGCGTTCCCGCTCCCAGACCGTCAGGGCGCGCTCCCGGTCGTCCGGATAGGCCCCCGCCTGCACCCGGTCCCGGATGGCGCTGAAGAAGGAAGGACCGCTGTTCACCACCTGGAGTTCCCGGTTCCCCTCCGCCGCGTCTCCGCTCTTGGGCCGGTACTCCACGTAGCTGTCGCTCTCGGCGTCCACGTAGAAGATGCTGAAATAGTCCCCGGACAAAGCCTGGGCAATGCGGGAATAGGTGACGCTCAGGGCGCGGATCTCCTCGTAGTCCTGCTGACGGGCCACCAGCGCGTCGATGTCGGTCACGCCGATGACGATGGCGCTCTTCCGCTCCGAAACCGACGGAACCGCCCGGAGCGTGTAGTACACCGGCTCCCCGTGACGGATCAGACGGTAGGTCAGGGAGAGGTGGTCGCCCCCCGCCATTCTGGCCAGAAGGGTCTTCCGGTCGAAGAAACGGGACACCTTTTCCCTGTCCTCGCCCCAGATTATCCGGGGGATCTCCGCCGTCGCGTCGCCGAAGAAGTCCGCCCCGCTGCGCACGATCTGCAGATCCTCCTCCCGGCCCACTCCGTTGAACTCCACGTAATGGCCGTTGGCGGGATCCACATAGAAAATGCTCTCGTAGCCGCCGGAGAGTTCCTGCACGACCCGATCCACCGCGCTCCGGGACCGGCTCTCCTCTTCCTCGGGCGCGGCAGTCTCCTCGTCCCTCTCCTCCATGGAGAGGAAGCCCAGATCCCGCCGGGCCAGCACGAAGGCTTCGTATTCCTCCGCGGGCACGGGCTTGGAGAAGTAGTAGCCCTGGACGATGTCGCAGCCCATGGCCTTCAGCGCCCGGTACTGCTCCTCCGTCTCCACGCCCTCCGCGATGGTGGGCACGGAGAGGTATTCCGCGATATCGATGATGACCTCCAGAAGCCGGGTGTCCCGCCGCTCCCGGAAGGCGTTCCGGATGAACTGCATATCCAGCTTCAGCGCGTCAATGGGCAGGCGGGAGATCATGTTCAGGGAGGAATACCCCGTGCCGAAGTCGTCCATCTCGATCTTGAAGCCCATTTCCCTGAGGCCGTTCACCGTGGCGATGATCTGCTCGGAGTCCTGGGTATAGGCGGATTCGGTGATCTCCAGCAGCAGCTCGTCCGCCGTCAGCCTCTGCTCTTCCAGAATTCCCCGGATGGTGTCCATGAGATTGGGGTCGTACATGTCGATCCGGGACATATTCACCGAAACGGGCACCGAGAAGCCGAAGCGGTCCTTCCAGCTCCGGATCTGCGCGGCGGCCTCCCGCCAGACATAGTGGTCCAGATCACGGATCAGGCCGTTCTCCTCAAAGAGGGGGATGAACACGCCGGGGGAGATCATTCCGAGGGTCGGATGGAACCAGCGCACCAGGGCCTCGGCTCCCGACAGCACGGGGATCTCCGGCCGCACGTCGAACTTCGGCTGATAGTACACCCGGAACTGCCGCTGCTCGATGGCCTCGTAGAAGCACTCCAGCAGCTGCTCGGCGTACATTTCGGACTCATGGAGACGGCTGTCATAGAAGGACACCACGTTGCCGTAGTTGTTCCGGGAGGCGTCCGCCGCCGTCTTGGCCCGGTCGAACCGCCGCTCCATGTCCAGGGATTTGTCCACGGAGGCATAGACGCCCATGCGGAGACGGATGCGGTTTTCCGCGCCCTCCTCCCCGGCCACGCCCGCAGACGCCTGGGCCAGGAAGTCCCGGTAGTCCTCCCGGTGAGGGCAGTACACCATGAAGGTATCGCCCTCCCGACGGCAGACCACGCCGCCCGCCGCGTCAACCAATTCTCTGAGCTTTTCCCCCAGCCGCCGCAGCACGTCGTCGCCGTAGGCCCGTCCGTACCGCTCGTTGATCATATGGAAGTGGTAGACGTCCACCACGATGGCGTCCATGTCCGTATCCCGGCTGCGGCTGTCGAACTGCTCGGCGTACCGGTTGAAGTAGGCCCGGTTGTACAGTCCCGTCAGCGGGTCCCGCTCCGTGGAACGGATGATGTCCCGGTCCTCGTAGAGCTCGACGGTGCGCAGGACCCGGGCCAGGATCACCTCGGGCTGGGGATAGGGCTTGGGAATGAAGTCCGAGGCCCCGGCTCTGAGGCTCTCCACCTCGGCGCTCTGATCCGCGGTCAGAACGATGACCGGGATCCGCTGGGTTTCGGGATCGGCCTTCAGCATCCGGAGCAGCTCCATGCCGCCGAGCCCGGGCATCAGGAGGTCCAGCAGCACCAGGGAAAGGGTCCCCCCGTGCTCCCGGATCAGGGCAAGGGCTTCCTCGCCGCTCTCCGCCTTAAGGACGTCGTAGTCCCCCTCCAGGATCATACCCAGGATTTCCCGGTTGATGAGCTCGTCGTCCACCACCAGGATCTGCCTTTTTTCATCCGCGAAATGCGGCGTATCGTTGCTGTTCAGAATCATCGGATCATCCCTTCGGTATACTTAAACTGCTGTGTACTCACGCTGTGTTTGGAAAGGAAGCCTTGCCGGTTTCCGGAGCCATTCCATCCCGCCGCGCCGTTCTCCAAATACGCGGAAAAGCCGGGGCGTCGGGGGATTGCTCCCGCGGACGGTTCCGGCTCTGGTTGGATTGGGGGATTACGACAGGACGGCCAGGCGTTTCTGCATATTCTCGAAGTAGACGCAGTAGGTCAGGGCGGTTTCCTTGGTGATGACCCCGGCCCGGAACAGCTTCAGAAGGTAGCCGTCCATGGTGTACATGCCCTCGGCGGACCCGGCCTGCATGGCGGAGTCCAGCTGGTGGAGCTTGTCCTCCCGGATCATGTTCTGAATGGCCGTATTGGTCTTCATGATCTCGAAGGCTGCGGTCTGTCCGCCGTCCTTGGTGGGAACCAGCTGCTGGCATACGACGCCCTTCAGGATCTGGGAGAGCTGGATCTTGACCTGCTGCTGCTGATTGCTGGGATACACGTCCAGAATGCGGTTGATGGTATTGGACACGGAGGAAGTATGCAGGGTGGAGAACAGCAGCACGCCCGTCTCAGCCGCCGTGATGGCCGCGGAAATGGTGTCGTAGTCCCGCATCTCCCCCAGAAGGATCACGTCCGGAGACTCGCGCAGAGCGGACCGGAGGGAATCCAGATAGGACGGGGTGTCGATGGAGATCTCCCGCTGGCTGACGATGCAGCGCTCATGCCGGTGGAGGTACTCGATGGGGTCCTCCATGGTGATGATGTGTCCGTCCCGGCTGCGGTTGATCCGGTCCAGGATGCAGGCCAGGGTGGTGGACTTGCCGGTTCCTGCCGCGCCCGTGATGAGGACCAGGCCCTT
Organism: uncultured Ruminococcus sp.; assembly: GCA_902761695.1. Lineage (GTDB taxonomy): Bacteria > Bacillota > Clostridia > Oscillospirales > CAG-272 > UMGS1696. The sequence goes on along the minus strand of CACWLT010000057.1, from coordinate 20,906 downwards.
CTTCACGTCGGCCAGGGACAGCACGCTCTCCGGGATGCCCAGCTTCACGGGATCCGGCAGGCCGAACCGGATGACCCGGATCACCGCCGCCACGGAGCCTCTCTGCCGGAACACGTTGACCCGGAACCGCCCCATCTGGGACAGGGAGAAGGAGAAGTCGTCGTCCGCCTCCACGTCCAGATTTTTCGTGCTCCGTCCGCTCACCGTGTAGATCTGCCGGACCAGATTCTCCAGGGTGTCGGGCATGAGCCTGTCCTTCCCCTCCCGGATCTGCTTGCCGTTGCATTTATAGGTCACCGGAATGCCGGCCACCAGAAAAATATCCGCCGCGCCGTAGTCCGTAGCCGTTTTCAGAATCTGTTCGATATTCACCTCAGAAATCTCCTCGCTTATCACGGGAACGTTTCGCTTATCCCGGGAACGTTCCGTCCCAGACCGTTATGGAGGTGTCTTCCTCCCAGTCGTGCTCAAACCGCCATTCCACGATGACGGGACGTCCGTTTTCAAACAGCACGCCCGCGTGGAGTCTCGTGCCGTCGCCCGCGGAGCATTCCTCCCGGTACACGCCGTCGTCGTCCGGGAACATCTCC
>CACWLT010000057.1:0-20285 GCA_902761695.1 uncultured Ruminococcus sp. | reverse complement strand
TCGGCATAGGTTTCGGCCAGGTTCATGTCGGCCCGGGCCGTGGTATAAGTCAGGATCCCCAGCACCGTCATGCAGATGCTGATGACCGTGAGAAGCAGCGCCAGGGGGCCCAGTCTGATCGGTAAATCCTTCATTGTTTTAAACCCTCCGGATAGTGAGCGACAGTTTCAAGAGAGTAGATCTCGAGGCCGGTGTCCCCGCGTATCACCCGGATGGTGCCGGACGCGGCCCATTCGGAATCTGCCCGCCTCTCCACCACCACCCGCAGCACGCCGTCGGGATCGGGGGTCATGTCGGCGTCATAGGAGGCTGTGACGGTGTCGTTGTCCAGAAAGGCGTTCCCGCCCTCGTCCAGCAGCTTCAGCAGGGCTTCGGAGCTCTCCGCCGCCGGGAAGGCCTCCGCCGCGTTCTGGGCCAGGGTCACCGCTCCGGTCAGAAGCTTTGCCTCCTCGCTCTGCTTCTTCGCCATGCCGAACACCTGGGTCAGGGTCAGGATCACGGCGACAAACACCAGAATGAGGATCAGGGTTTCTACATAGAAGGATGTGACGCGATTTTTCATAGTCCGTCTCCTCCCCCTCAGTCAGCCCGGGACCGGAGCCCGATCAAGGCGCGGCCCGCGTCGGTGTATACAGCCCAGAGACCGTCCGCCGCCTCTTCCACGGTGAAGGTCTCCGTATCGCCGATGATCTGCGCGCCCTCGGGATTGAGGTCGAAGTCCGCCTCGTTGTAGTCCTCCACCAGATGGCCGTCAAAGCGGTAGATCCGGAAAGCGAAGCCGGAGTCGCCGTCGGCCACGGAGATCACCTGCCCCACCGCGGGATCGTCGTACACCCGCAGCGAATTCTCCGAGTCGTTGGCCCGGACGGCGGTGGTCAGATAAGCGCTCAGCCCGCGGGTCTCGTAATTGGCGTTCCGGCTGCGGACCGTGTTGCGGTAGGTCAGCGCGCCGAAGAGCACCAGCAGGAAGAACCCCGCCAGAAACAGCGCGGCAATTCCGAAGGTATACCAGCCAAGAGGCGACCGTTCCTTTTCTCTCAATGGAACTCCCTCCCTTTATCGTCGATAGATATCCGAATCATGCCGTTTCCGGGGGACGCCCTCACGGCAGCACTTCCTCCGCGTTCGTCGAGCCCTCCGGCGTCACGATCACGCTGGGGGGGACGTTGGAGGCGAAGGCTTCGTAGGTGACGTAATAGTCCTTTTTATTGACCTCTATGCCGTAGTGGTCCTCCAGATAGGCCAGATTGGGCGGATACACCCCTTCCACGGCATAGCACTGGCGGGCGGTCCGTTCGATGAGATCCCGGATGGCCTGGGCGCCCTCCTGCCGCTTCTCCTCCCGGCCGGAGCCCATCAGCAGCGCCGCGATGAGCACAACCGCGAGAACAAGGACAACAATGAGGACGATCAGCGCGGTGCGCCCGTTTCCCGGTTTTCGATCCGTATACATGGGATCCCCTCCTCAGCCGATGGAGCTCATCATGCCGATCAGAGGCAGCATGACGCTCAGCAGGGAGAGGCCCACGGTGACCATCAGCACGCCGGAGAGGAGCGGATCCACCACCGCCACCAGACGGTCCACCAGATCCGTGCAGTTCTGCTCCAGGTGCTCGGTCAGCTTGCCCAGAACGCCCTCCAGATTGCCGCTCCGTTCGCCGGCCAGCAGCATTCTGCCGTAGAGGGGCTCGAACAGCTCCGCGTCGTAGGCGGCCTGGGAGATGCTGTGGCCGTCCAGCATGGAAGCGGCGACCTCCTTCAGCTTCTTCTCCACGGGCGCGCAGTCGGTCATGGGGATGGAATCCAGCACCGCCTCATCCTGCATCCGTCCGGAGGCCAGGAAGGTACCCAGCGCCCCGGTGAAGCGGAAGAGACCCATGGATTCGAGGATCTTCGCGGTGATGGGGATCTTCCAGAGCACGGCCTCCACCGCGGACCGGCGTCCCTTCTTCCAGAGGATCAACCCGACGACGAGGCAGAGGGCCAGAAGGATCATGACGCCCAGGGCGATCCAGCAGAAGACGTAGGCCCAGGTGATGTAGCGGTAGGAGGACGCCGCCAGACTGCCGCTCATGGCCTCGTACACCTCCTTGAAGGAGGGCAGCACCATGGTCAGCATGACGGTCAGCACCACGATGATCAGGGCCAGCATGGCGGCCGGATAGGTCACGGCGTTGCGCAGCTTGTCCGAGATGGTCTTCTGCTCCGCGTAATAGCGGGAGAGCCGGAAGAGGATATTCTCCAGGTGTCCGGAGGTCTCCCCGGCGCGGATCATCTTCACGGCGTAATCCGGAAAGATCCCGCTCTTTTCCATGGCGGCGGAAAGAGGCTCCCCCTCGTCCACGCACGTCTTCATGCCTGCCAGCGCGCCTTCCAGCAGTCCCCCCGAGGAGCCGTGGCTGCTCTGAAGCAGGGAGACGGCCTCGTCGGTCTGGATGCCGGACTGGGCCATCATGGCCATGCTTTCGCAGAACGCGCTGACGCCGAGATTGTCGAGTTTCTTTTGGCTCATGTCAGTTTCCTGCCCTTCTCAGTAATAATACACGTCCGAATAGTTGGTGCCGTTGCCGATGTAGGAGGGGTCGATGCCGCCGGCGCAGAAGGTGAGGTCCAGGCGGTTCCACGCGTCCTTCGGAACCTGGAAGGACACGGTGACCCATCCGGTCTCGGCGGTATAGAACATATTCCAGGCATGGTACGCGCCGCTGGGCCCCACATAGCCGAAGACCATCTTGACGGGGATCCCCTGGGAGCGGAGCATGGCGGCGGCCAGGGCGGCGTAGTCGAAGCAGATGCCCTTGCCGGTGTTCATGGTGGAGTCCGGATCGGACATATAGCCGCTCTGGACGGTATTGGCCTTGTTATAGTCGTAGGTGACGCCGTTTGTGATGTATTCGTAGACCTTCGACACCACGCCCACGGCGCTGTCCGCGGTCTGGGCAAGCTCGGCGGCCTTCTTCACGCAGGCGGAGGCGGAGGAATAGGGGACATAGTCGCTGTTCCGCACATAGGGGACGAACTGGTTCTCCAGCTGGACCCAGGTGGAGTTGGAGTAGAGCTCCCGGTACTTGGATCCCGTGGTGTTTTCCATGATGCGGAACTTATAGGTGGCGCTGCCCATGGTCAGAGGGAACACGGAGGGCGTGCCGTCGCTCTTCATATTGTAGTAATAATTCTGGTCGTTCACCACGATAACGAACCGCAGGCGCTTGGAAGAGGAACCCTTCGCCGCCACCACGCCCTGGTTGACCATGGAAAGATCCAGATACGCGCCGTTTTTCCCGTTGGCCTTATCCGCGTGAAACTCCGCGTACAGCGCGGCGGGAGCCTGATAGCCCGCCCCCGGCTGCTCGTACCGGGAGAAGAACTCCTCACCGGAAACGGGGTCCGCCGGCGTCATTTCACTCACCGCGTCCGGAAACGTATCCGCCAGGGGGACCTTTCCCTCCGGGATCTCCGGCACAGGCTGGGCGCAGCCGGTCAGGAAGAGCAATCCCGCGGCGCAGGCACTGAGCAGTCTGATGATGTTTATTCTCGTCATACGAGGTATCCTTTCTTCACCCGCCGCATGAGGGCGGAGGCCGCGCGGAAATCCGATCCCGTTCGGCGTGAACAGTGTGATTATACCATATAAACACCCTTAATGCAAGAAAAGTTGCGCCGAATTGAAAAAATGTACAATCTCACCGGAACCGGCTCTCTGAACTTGTGCAAAATGAAAGACAGCCCGTTCCGTCAAGCTGTCTTTCTGTCGTCCGTTATTTCCGCGGAGCGTGCTGAGAAGGCCGTCAGCCGGCTGCCAGAGCGTCCAGCTTTGCCTTCTGCGCGGTGATTTCCTCCATCAGCGGCCTGTAATCCATTTCCGTCCGGGCCCGCAGAAGCTCCGTGATCTCGGACAGGGGGGCGGAGAGCGGCGTCAGCGCCAGGTTGGCGTACATCCCCTTCAGGGCATGGGCCAGCTCGAAGCCCTGGTCCAGGTCGTTCTTTTCCAGCGCGGCGGCCAGAGCGGCGATTTTCTCATCCTTCACCGCCATGCCCACCATCCGGAGATAGAAGGCTTCATTGTTGATACAGCGTCCGAGGCCTTCCTTTACGTCGGCTCCGTAGTCTCTCAGCGCGTCCATGGTCAGCATAAGCAATCCCTCCTTGATTCCGGTCTGCGGCATTCTTTGGCTTTATTATACAGGAAGCGGGACGGTTTGTCAAGATCCGGAGGAATCCCGTCAGAGACCGGCACGGCCCTGCTCGTACATGGTGAGCATCAGGTCGGCCGTATCCTTCACGGAGGCCAGGTTGTTCCGGAAGGGTCTCTTCTCCGCGACGCTCGCGTAAAAGTCCGCGATGCAGGCGGGATGGCCGGTGCCCCAGTAGCCCTTGCCCAAAGCGGCCTCAACCTCGAAGGTTCTGCGCTCGGTCCCGTCCCCGGTCCGGATCTCCAGAGCGTCGGATTCCAGCCGGAGCACGGCCTTTTCCAGATGCAGCTCGATCATCACGGGCGCGTCGGTGGTGTAGGCGGTGGTGGCGTAGAAGAGCACCGGACACCCGCCCAGGATCAGGTAGGCCTCCACGGTGTCCTCCACCTCGATGGCCCCCTTCAGATGGTGGTTGACCATATGGGTCTCGGCCCGATCCGGTGCGCCGAACAGCTGCACCAGCAGATCCAGGGTGTGGATGGACTGGTTGATGAGGACGCCGCCGCCCTCGGTAGCCCATGCGCCCCGCCAGCCGCTGTCCCGGTAGTAGGGGATCTCCCGCTTCCAGGTGACGAAGGCACGGCCTCCCAGCAGCCTGCCGTAAACGCCCTCTCGGATCAGCCGCTTCGCCTCCTCCACATTGGGATTGTACCGGTTCTGGAAGCAGACGCCGAAGGGCACCTTTGCCGCTGCATCCTCGAGGAGGGCCCACTGCTCCCGGCTGATGACGGGGGGCTTCTCCGAAAAAACGGCGATCCCACGGTCCGCAGCGGCTTTGGCCATGGGCGCGTGGAGATAGTGGGGCGTGCAGAGATGGACGGCGTCCGGCGTCTCCGCGTCCAGCAGCGCGTCCATGGAAGCGTAGGCCCGGCAGCCGTACTTCTCCGCCATGGCCCCGGCGCGTTCGGGACGGATATCCGCGCAGGCGATAAGCTCCGTCTCCGGCAGATTGTTCAGAACGGCCGCGTGAACCTGCGCGATCCCGCCGCAGCCGATGATGGCAACTCGAAACATAGATAAAACCTCTCACGGTGAAAAACAGTCTGATATGGACCGCCGATCCTCCGGACAACCCGCGGGATCCGGTCCGTATCAGTATAGCAGATTCCGGCAAAAAACGCAAGAGCGGAACAAAAAAACAATCCGGAGCGGGGGCAAAACCGCAGCGGGCCCATAGACACAAAGGGACCGCCGCACCCGCTCCCGAAGGAAAACGTCATGCGGCGGCCCTGTTCCTCAGCTGTTTACGGATTGTTCAGGTTGATCGGCGGCATCTCCGTATAGGTGGTTTCCTCGTTCGAGGTCACGATCACATCTTCACTGTCAAAGGAGATGATCTCCATCGACAGTTCTGGGCGTAGGACAGGGCGGAGGCCGAAATCTCAGCGCCGTCCGTCTTCAGGGTGAACACGCTGCCCAGCTTGTGAGCGCCGATCCCGGTGATCTGCACGCGCCAGCTTCTGCCCGTCTTTTCCACAGTATAATCGAAGGTCAAGCCGCTCCCCGCCGTCACTTTCACGTTGTCCTTCGTCAGCTCCTGGTCCGTCTTCAGATAGAAGTTGACGGCCGTCTCGGACTGAAGGTCGAGGGAATAGCCGGCGGAAGAAATGATTTTCTTCTCCAGGTTCACCGCGACCGGATAGCTGCTCAGAGATTCGACCAAGCCCGCCTCTTCCGCGTAAGTGTCCGGCATGGCGGGATGCTTCGGTCCGCCGGGAAGCGCGGTCTGGGCGAAGTATCCGTAATTCCAGATGGCCTTCGCCAGGGCCGCGACCTTGTCGCTCTTCCCCGCGTAATCCTTTCCGCTGTCCTGCCCCCCGCAACCGGAACGAGAATTCCGCGCCGCGGAGACGATATCTGATTATACCGCTTCCGGAGCTGGTTGTTAAGTTCTTCCGCCAAATTCGTTCAAAAGCATATTTATCCGCTCCCCTCGCGCCGTTTTTCAGGGGCGGACTGCACGAAATCCGTGTCGGGAAGGGTCCCGGGCGGCCGAACCGCTTCATGCGGATCAGTTCCCGGCCAGCTTTTCCGCGGCGGCGTCGTAGGTCTCGCAGATCCGCGCCAGTTCCTTGTCCGCGCCCTTCTGCACCTTGGCCCAGACGGACATGAGATTGGCGGTCTGGTTGTTCTCGAAGGCGCTTGTGAAGGAGGAATAGAAGGAGCCGAAGCCGTAGATGGTGGCCAGCTCGAAGGTGACGTTGTCGAAGAGGCTGTCCACGATCCCGGCGGACTGCTCGTCCCGGGTGCCCTTCATCTGAATGACGTTGTCGAACACCGCCGGGCGCAGATAGTCGTACCCGTAGGCGGCCATGGCGTCCGTCAGGGTCCCCGTCATGGTCAGCGCGTCCCCCGTCACCGTCACCGGGATCACCGGGGAGACCACCACCCAGGGCTGCGCGTAGCTGATGTGGACGGGCTGGGCCTCGTCCTTCTTGGGCATGGGCAGGATGCCGTAGTCGAAGGTGAAGTCCCGGTACTCCGCCAGATTGAAGGTACAGGTGTTGAGGAAGAGGAACTGTCCCCCGTTCAGGATGGCGTTCACGTTGAGCTTCGTCCGGCCGCTGTCCTGGAAGGCGTAGTCCTTGTGGAAATTCTCGCCCATGGTCATCAGCACATCGACCAGGCCCTCCTCGCCGGTCATGAAGGCCAGCTGTCCCTCCACGTTCTTCACCAGATGGTAGCCGCAGCCGAGCACCACGGCCTCGGGTGTCAGGACCTCCCAGCAGAGGCCGTACCGGTCCCCGTTTCCGTAGGCGCCGTCGCCGTCCAGATCCGCCAGGGCCTCTGCGGACAGCTCATACTGCCGGTCCAGGGTCCAGCCGCCCTCCCGGACGAGCTCGTACAGATCCGGCATGCCCAGATCCACGGTCAGCTCCCGGTTGAAGAGGTAGAGATAGACGGAGCCGTAGAACCGGGGCGAGATGGCGGAGGCGGCCAGGAACTGGTTCTCCCCGAATTTCAGCTCCCCGTTCAGCGCCGGCATCCAGTAGTCCTCCTCCAGACGGATCCCACCGCAGAGGTTCAGGGGATAGGCGCATCCGTCCATGGTCAGGGGCTTGGCCACGCACGCCACGTCCTGCAGGATCAGGTTGTAGGACTCGTCCCCGGCCAGGATGTTCTTCTCCAGCGGCGCGCTCATGGCCCCGGCCGGAGTGGTGCCGTCCACGGTGAAGTCCAGCTTCACGCCATACCGGTTCTCCAGCCAGAGGTCCCGGGCGAAGAGAGCGTCGTTGACCACCTCGCCGGTCTCCTCCTCCGCGTGGTTGAGTGTGGTGGGCAGGGTCCAGGAATTGATGTTGTTGGAGGTGTAGACGCCGAAGGTCGAGCCGGAGAAGTCCGCCTCGGGCAGGCTGTCCGTGTACGCCCCGTCGGTCTCCTGCGCCGCCGCTTCCTCGGGAGAGGTGGGCGTGAGATCCCCGGAGGTGCTGACCGCGCCGTTCTCCGCTCCGCCGTCCCCGCTGTCGACTCCGCCGTCCGAGCAGGCCGCCGTTCCCAAAAGAAGCAGGGCCGCCAGAAGGGCCGACGCCAGACGCTTGCTTGTTCTCATAAGCTCTCCTTTGCTCCGTTTCCGGTCGCGGACCGTCAGATCGCGGTGTAGCCCGCCGTGGTGATGAAGCCGTCCAGCTTGCGCCCGCTCCTGCAGAAGGGGCATTCGTCGCTGCGGTAGCTGTTGTAGGCCGCCAGATCAGCACTTGAGAAGATGCTGCGGACCGGGTAGTCCCCGCTTTCCCCGATGGCGGAGAAAATGGACGCGATGCCCGCCAGACTGCCGCCGTAATAGCGGATGCACTCCACGGCCCGGGCCAGGCTCCGCCCGGTGGAAATGGTGGAGAGCAGCAGCAGGACGTTTTTGCCCGTCACATAGGGCTGCATGTCGCTGGAGAAGGTCAGCTGGTTGTTGGAGTTCACCTGGGGCGTCACCACGTGGATGTCCGCGCCGCTGTTGATGTCCCGGCCGGGGGCGGAGAGCTCCTTCGCCACAAAGGCCCCGATGATCTGGGTGTATTCAAGGCTGATGACGGTGTCCACCGGCGTATAGCGGAAATGGGAGGCCAGCATCTCCGCAGCCTCCGCAGCCATGGCGCAGTCCGTCCGCACCTCCGTCATGCTGAAATAGTTATCCACGTGGGCATGGCTGGTGGCGTAGTGGCCGGGGTAGATGTTGAGCCGGATCTTTCGGTTTCCCTTAGCCGTGACCGTTACGCAGTTCATCAACATGATAAGTCCTCCCTGAGCGATTGAAGTGTTATAATGGGATTTCAGACAATGATACAGATATATTATAGCACATATCCCGCCCCAGTACAAGCACCGGGAGCGATTTTCCCGCTTTTTTCGGAGCCGTGCGGGCCTCCCATAAAAACAGGGACCGCGGCAGGATAAACCGCGATCCCGGAATAAATGTTTTCTCAGTCCGGATCGGCCGTCTCCAGAAGCCGGGACAGCGGATCCGTCCGTGTTTCGTCGGACGATGATTTCTCCGAAGGAAGCGTACCGAAGCCTTCCTCCGCCTCGGCGGTCTTTTCCTCCGGCGGGAGCGCGCCCAGGCTGTCTCCGTCCCCATCGTCCGCGGAGGGGGCCGCGAGATCCAGCACGTCCCCGTCCCCGGTGTTCAGAAGGGGTCTCTGGCCCAGCTCCCTGTCCACGTACACGGGGTGGCCGTCCTTGTCCAGAACCGGTCTTCCGTGTCCGTCGTAGAGGACGTTTTCCTTGTCGATGGAACACCGTGCTTCGTTGTCCGCGCCGGAACGACGCTGTTTTCTCTCAAAAAGCGGAAAGGAAATAGGACTCATGACGTCGTCTCCACAGCAGCAAGAATGGCAGAGGGGATCATCCCTTTGCCGGTATAACGATTATATCACATCTATTATATCACAGCAGGTTATGGATGTCAAGGCCCGCCGGATGATCCCGTTTTCCGCCGGGGCTTGACAAGCGCCGCCGGATCGGGTATAATGACAGCAGCCAATTATTACAGAAAGGCGGCACATCATGAAAAAATTCAAATGCGTCATTTGCGGAGAAATCTTTGAGGCGGAAAGCAAGGAAGAGGCGGTATGTCCTCTCTGCGGCGCTTCCGGAGACGACCTGGAGGAGATCGTCGAGGCTCCCGCTGAGAAGAAGCCCGCCAGCCCCTATGCCGGAACCCAGACCGAGAAGAACCTGGAAGCGGCCTTCGCCGGCGAATCCCAGGCCCGGAACAAGTACACCTATTATGCCTCCAAGGCCAAGAAGGAAGGCTTTGAGCAGATCGCCGCGCTGTTCCTCAAGACCGCGGACAACGAGAAGGAGCACGCCAAGCTCTGGTTCAAGGAACTGAACGGCATCGGCTCCACGGCGGAAAACCTCGCGGCGGCCGCCGACGGAGAGAACTACGAGTGGACCGACATGTACGAGGGCTTCGCGAAGACCGCCGAGGAAGAGGGCTTCCCGGAGCTGGCGGCGAAGTTCCGCGGCGTTGCGGCCATCGAAAAGCACCACGAGGAGCGGTACCGCGCTCTTCTCAAGAACGTGGAGGCCCAGGAGGTCTTCAAAAAGAGCAGCGTCAAGGTCTGGGAATGCCGGAACTGCGGCCACATCGTGGTGGGCGAATCCGCTCCCGAGATCTGCCCCGTCTGCGCCCATCCCCAGAGCTATTTCGAGATCAACGCGGAGAACTATTGAGCCCTGACCCGGAGGTCCCGACAGCATGAAGGTTCTTTTCATCGGCAACAGCCACACGTATTTCAACGACATGCCCCGCCTCTTCGCCGAAATGACCGGACGGCTGACGGGGGAGGAGGCGGAGGTCACCATGCTGGCCTACTCGGGCCGGTCCCTGGCCTGGCACATGGAGGAATACCTCTCCCTGCGCTTCGCCCTGCTCTACGGCTCCTTCGACTACTGCGTGATCCAGCAGCAGGCCCACCCCTTCCCCGGGGAGGAAACCACGGCGGAGAACGCGAAGAAGATCATGGCTCTCTGCCGGGCCGGGAACGCAAAGCCCGTGCTCTGCATGACCTGGGCGGAGCGGGGAAAGCCGGAGAACGCCGCCGTCATGTCGTCCGTCTACCGGAGGCTGGCGGAGGAAACCGGCGCGCTGCTGGCCCCCGTCGGCGAGCTGTTCGAGACCGTGCAGAAGGAGCATCCTTCCATCGACCTCTATTATGAGGACGGGGCCCACGCCTCTCCCGCCGGGGATTACCTCATCGCGGCGGTTTACGCGGCCCTCCTGACCAAAACGAAGGATCTCTCCCCCCTGCCGGACACCGCCATCGCCTTCCGCCTCCCGGACGGCAGCCTGTCCCTGGATCCGGCCTCCATGAAAATCACGCTGGCCCCGGACGCGGCGGCGGTGCTGCGGGGTCTGGCGGAATCCGTCGTGAAGTAAGCGTGAACAGCCAAACCGGTTATCTTCTCTTCGCAGCCCAGGCGGATCCCAGCACGGTGACGAGCACGATCAGACCGCCGCCGATGAAGGAGCCGCAGCCGGACTTGGCGTTGTCCACAGCGCCGCCCGCAGCCTCTGCCGCGTTGTTCACAGCCTCGCCCGCAGCCTCAGCCGCGTTTTCCACAGCCTCTTCAGCCGCGTTCTCCGCGACCTCCTCAACGGTGGGTTCCGGTTCGGGTTCGGGTTCCGGTTCGGGAGCGGGCTCTTCCTTGACGGGCTTGTCGCCGGTCTTCTCGCCGTACAGGGTCACCTCGGAAACCTGGAAGGTGCCGGAAGCGGTGCCCTCGGCCTCGAACTTCACGAACGCAACGCCCTCGGCCGTGCCTTCACCGTTGTAGTAGGTGAAGTTCTTTTCCTCGAAGAAGCTGTCGTCGCCCTTGGCCAGCTCGGTCCAGTTCTCGCCGTCGGCGGAAACGGAGATCGTCCAGGCGTTCGGGGAGCGGCCGTTGTAGTCGGCGTTGTCGTTGGCCGTCGCCATGGTAAAGCCGGTGACCTTGTAGGTGCCGTCCAGGGAAGCGACGGACTCGGCCGGGAACTCGTTGGTGCAGAACTTGGTGGCGGTGTCGCCGTCCCAGAGGTTTTCGGGACCTTCGCCGCCGAAGCCGTTGGTTCCGTCTTCCCATTCGTAGCCGGTGATGGGCGTCATGCCCACGGCCGCAGCCGCGTCGGCCACCTTCTTGAAGCCGCTGACCGCAGAGGCGGGCGTTTCGGCGGCGGCATTGTCAGCCGGAGCGGCAGCCGGGAGAGCGGCCCCGCCTCTGTACTTCGCGTTGTCCGCAGCGGCGTTCTGGGCCACCTCGGCAGCGGTCAGGGCCCGGTTGTAGAAACGCATGGCGTACACATCGCCGTTCCAGATTCTTCTCTCATCCTCGTGGCCCAGCATCAGCGTGTCGGCGATGTTGGTTTCCAGCGGGATGTTCTCGGAGACCAGGACGCCGTCCACGTACATGTCGCATTCCTGCTCGTCGATGTCAAAGGTGATGGCCACGGTGGAGTTGCGCACCAGCTCCTGGCCGTCGTCCGCCATGGGTCTGTCCTTGTTGGCGTCGTTGTACTTGTATTCCAGATTGTCGTTGGACATCCGGATGAACAGGGAGAAGTGGTCGTTGTCGGAGATCAGCAGGGACACCCAGTCGGTGGCCGGGAATTCCATGTCGCCCGCGGCAAATTCCACGGTGTAGTGGTCGCCGTTGACCAGATCCACGATCTCGTCGGGCAGGTAGTTCCGCACGGAATCCAGATGGAACGCGTTGTCCGTCCAGTAGTTGGTGTCGTTCAGCTCCACCTCGAAGTCGTGGCCGCCGCCGGTCGCGTCCTTCCAGACCGTCGCCTTCTTGTCCTGGGAGCCGTTCTGGTTGTTGGCGCCGTCGTACCAGGCGAAGAGCCCGTCCATCACGTAATCGGCGGATGCAGCGGGAGCAGAGGCGGCGCCATTCTCAGACAGGGTGATTTTGTAATAATTCCGCGTACCGTTGGTGTAGCCCTCGGGAACCACGGCCACCACGGGCTCCGGATAAGCGGCGTTGGCTAAGAGGAACAGGTCCCGCAGATAGAAGGACTCGCCCGCCCCCAGCTTTTCGGAGGGGATGATGTCCTCCCACTTGAAGACCGCCTCGTAGGTGGTGACCTTCGTGTCGGCGTTCCGGGTGACCTTCCAGTCGTTGATGCCGGAAACGTCCAGGGTGCCGTCCTCCATGGTCTCCTGGTAGGCCCAGGTTTCCCCGTCATTGTCCATGCCGAAGAGGATGCGGGCGCGGGTGTCGTCGTTGGGAACGGACACCACGTGGAAGATGATGGAGTCGCCCCGCCAGATGGCCGCGTCCATTTCCGGATTAAAGTGCTCCGGATCCGTCACGTTGGCGCAGTAGTAGAAGGACGTGTCATCCCACCGCATGTAGACGTCCAGATTCGTGATCATCATGGCCGGATCGTCCAGCAGATTCTCAAAACCGGGGTCCGTCTCCGCAAAGCTCTTCATATCCGCGGAATCCAGGTGCACGATGGGATCTCCCCAGCCCTCCTCCGCGTCGAACACGCCGTCGATCACGGGGGTCTTTTCCGCCCTGGGCGCCGTCACGTCCGTCAGGAACAGCTCGGCCGCGCCCGCAGACAGAGCCAGAGCCCCCGCCAGGACCGCGCCGGACGCCAAAATCGTCAGTTTTTTTCCGTTCATACGTCCTTCCTCCGATTCAGAAACCGTATTGTCCGGTCATTCCGGACCGCTTCCATCATACTCCCCATTTATGATGAATGTATGGCGCAGGTATGAATTCTTTTTCAAATCCGCCCCGCGTGAAACTATTGCGCCGCCGACGGACAAAGACCTGCCGGGAACTCTCTCGATTACTATTCATTTTTTCGCATACTCTTGCAATTCTTCCCCGGATATGGTACACTGGAACCATGGACATACCGTCCCAATCTGATCCTGCGGAGGGAAAACATGAAACAAGGCATCATCCTCATGGACGGCGCGGTGGGCACGTCTCTCTGGGCCAAGGCGGAGGCGAAGGGCATCAAAAAGGATCCCGTCTGGCGCTACAACATCGAGCACCCGGAAATCGTGGCGGAGCTGGCCGCCGAATACGCGGAAGCCGGAGCGGAAATCGTTCTGGCCAACACCTTCGGCGCGAATGGACCCGCCGTGAAGCGCTCCTCGCCCTATACGGCCCCCCAGGTCTGCTCCGAGGCCGTGAAGATCGCGAAGGAGGCCCTCCGGGGAACGGGCGCGAAGATTGCCCTCTCCGCCGGACCGCTGACCGCCCTCATGGAGCCCTACGGGGACATGACCGAGGAGGAGGCCGGGGCTATCTTCTATGAGATGCTGGAAGCCGGCGTGAAGGAAGGGCCGGACCTCATCCTGCTGCAGACCTTCATGGATCTGGCCATGCTGCGGGTGGCGGCGGTGGAGGCGAAGAAATTCGGCCTGCCGGTGTTCTGCTGCCTGACCTTCGAGCGGCGCGGCAAGACCATGATGGGCAATTCCGTGGAGGACATGATCGAGGAGCTGGAGCCCGTGGGCATCGACGCCATCGGCATGAACTGCTCCCTTGGTCCGGATCTGGCGATACCGGTGATCCGGGAATTCGTGGGCAAGACCTCCCTGCCCCTGATCTTCAAGCCCAACGCCGGCAAGCCCATTCTGGCCCCGGACGGCTCCACGGCCACCGCCTACAGCGCGAAGGTCTTCGCCGACGATGTCACGCCCGCCCTGGATTTCGTGGACTACGTGGGCGGCTGCTGCGGCGCCGACGCATCCTACATCCGCGAGCTGGCGGCAAGGATGGGGAAATAATACGAATCTCAATCTGAAAGGGAAACGCGGCTTCTTGAAAGAAGCCTGGCAAGAACTTTATACATACACTGGTGCAGCTTCCTTCTCAAAGTGCAGCACGGGGTAACGTACAGCGCATTATTTCAGGTTCTGCATTTTCAAACGCCTTAATTAGATTTCCATTTTAAGCTGAGAATAGCATAAGATCCCCTTCACCCCAACCGCAAAATACGCCCCGGACGTTCCTGCGAAGGAATATCCGGGGCTCTTTCATATTCTGCAATGCTCACAGCATCTCGATGTTGATCTCGTTGGTCATGTAGGTGAACGTGACCCGCACCACCGTGTTATCCCGGGGGATGACGAGGGGGCTTTTGCCGCCGGAACCGGAGTAGGGATAGCCGCCGTTCTCGCAGACGCAGGCCGACAGGGTTCCCCAGGTGGAGATGCCGAAGTCGTACTTCCCCGCGTAGGGCATCACGAAGGCCAGGGCGTACTTCCCGTCTCCCACATAGTACATCCGGGTGATCTCGCTGTTCGAATCGTTGGCCACCGCACCCATGCAGGGCTGGAAGGAGCCGTAGAGCACCACCTTTTCCGGCAGGCGCACGCCCGTTTCTGGATCGTCGATATCCCGCCCGCCGTAGTCCAGCAGGTCGGAGGGATTGGCCAGAGCGCGGTACTTCCCATAGCCCTCCCGGAGCAGAGCGGCAGCCGCGTCCTCCTGGGAGTATCCGCCGGGGCAGGCCTCGGAGCGGTTGTTCAGCTTGTAGAACGGGAAGCCGCCCACCTCCTCCCCGCTGTCCAGAGGCCGGCGCAGGGGGAAGGCGAAATATCCGTCCGGATTGTTCACGGCGGTCCACTTGAAGGTGTAGTCCAGAAAGGCGTTCCGGGCTTCCTCCTCCTGAGAGGCGAACCAGGCGATCTGGTCGTACCCCCACCACTGCGCCCAGGCTCTCTCCTCGTAGGTCAGATGCTCGTGGGCCCAGCGGTCGATCCCGCCCCAGTTGTCGTATTCGTACAGGAAGGGGAGGGCTTTTTCATATACGCCCTCGGGGGAGATCCCGCCGCCGGACTTCCCCTCCCGCACCAGCACCAGCCGCTCGCCGGGCCGGTCCAGCACGGGATAGCGGGTGAAGGGCATGGCGTTGTAGTCCAAGAGGCTGACTCCGTTCACCACCAGGGAGTGGGAGTGGGCGTCGATGAGGATCTTGTGCCGCCGGGCGTGGGTCTTCGCGTAGTCCCGCATCATGGAGAGGACCTTCCCGATGGCGCGGCAGCCCCGGTCGCGGGCGGTGTAAAGGTGGATCTGCCCCATGTGGAAGGCCTCACAGCCGCAGTCGATGTAGTTCACGGCGCGGTAGTAGAACCACATCTGGGTCTCGGTCTTTGAAATATCCGGCATATGCTCCCCGGGGACGAGGGTGCAGTCCTCCCAGCGGAAAGAGCGATCCTCCGGCTCCAGTCCGAAGGCTTCGAAGACCCAGGACGGGATCTTCACGGATTCCAGATCCTCCCGGTACACCGTCTCGAAGATGCAGGCCTGCAGGATGACCTCCGGGTCGGCGGCGTGGATTTTCTCAGCGGCCTGCCGGGTCCTGGCAAAGTGCTCCTCATCGGGCATCTCGGCCTTCCAGATCCCGGTGGCGCGGCCCAGGAACTTGATCCCGGTTTTCAGGATCACGCGGATATCGTCGTCCAGGGTATCGCTGAAGCAGATCCACTGGGCGGTGACGGCGTGGGACAGATAGTATTCCAGCACCCGCCGGGGCATGGAGGCGTCAAAACAGCCTTCGCTCATTCGTTTCCGCCTTTCTTCACGCTTTCGTCCGGATCACGGGCGCGACGCAGATCAGGTTTTCGAGGATCGGATCTCCGCCGTAGAGCTTCGGGACGGCGTCTTCGAACCGGATCTCGTCATAAGGAATCGTGACGGAACCGGACGTGATGTCGTATTCCTTCGTCCAATTTTTGGCTTTGAGGGTGAGGACATACCGGTCGGAGGGGACGAATCCGGGCTTTTTCGCGTCGTGGAGGGTAAAGCGGATCCCGTCTTCCGTTCCCTCCCACAGGACCAGCATCCCCTTCGAGACCCAGGTTCTCTGAACGGCCAGTGCCGCCCGCAGCTCCTCCGCCGGGTCCCCGTCCGCCGTTCCCTCGATGTAGGTGGCGAAGCACATGGACATGTCGTTCAGCCCATGCAGATCCATGCCCGCGCAGGCGGAGACCTTCACGCCGGAGAGCACCAGCTTCTCCCACCACAGGATGCCGGGCTCGTTGACCTCGTGAAGGGGCTCGGGATTGTTGACGATCTCGATGTAGTCCACGTCGGTGAAGTCCGTGATCTCCATCTCGAAGCGGCAGCCTCTCGCAAAGGGATCTCCGTAGGAGAAGGGATGGGCCACCCCCGTCACCGCCCCGGCCTCCTTGCAGGCCCGGAACAAAAGCTCCGGCTTTTTCCGGTTGATGGAATCCCAGGGCACGTACTGCTCCAGCACGGGGCAGACGATGTGGCCGTAGTAGGTGGTGTACTCCATGCCGTAGAGGCACCGGATGGGCAGGTTTTCCTCCGCCAGGAGCTTCCGGATGATGGGCTGGCCGGAGACGGTGTTGTGGTCCGTTATGGCAAAGACGTCCACGCCGTCCGCGATCATGTGCTCCGTCAGCTGGCGGCAGGTGATGCCCGCGTCGGACTCGGTGGTGTGATTGTGCAGCTCGTACCGTTTGAACATATTCTCCGCCTCCTTCATTCGCCGCTGACCGTCAGAACGTATCCGGTGCCGTCCTTGATGACGTTGAACACCAGCACCGTCACCTTGAGCACGCCGTCGAACACCGGCCGGGGGATGCATCCTTCGGAGGCGTTTTCACCGTCCCAGAGCATATGGCGGTCCGTCAGCTGCTTGTGGACGCAGCCGAGGAATTCGTCGTTCACGGTGGCCAGGGTGTGAATCTCCGTCTTCATGTCGCCGAGGATGATGTCCCGGGCGCGGTCGTCGTCGACGGTCAGGTCATAGTTTTTGAGACAGAGGGCCTTCGTGTCCCGGATCAGCTCGTCCGTGACCTCCTCCGGGCGGTACTTCCGCTTGTCCTGATCGAATGTAAAGTGGATATCCAGTTTCTGGAGCGGCTCCTCGAGGCAGACGGTATAGGTGATCTGCCCCACGAAGCCCCGGCTCAGGGTCCCTTCGACCCGATAAAGTTCGTTCATAACAATGCCTTTCAAAAGGTAGGAAACGCTTCGCGTTTCCAATTTTATGTCCCTGCGCGGGACGGGCGGCACGGGGGACACCATCTCAGGCCGAAGGTGCCCCCCGTGCGGGTCCCCCTTGGCCGGGGAGCATAATCCTGACAGCTCAGGTCTGAATCGAAAATCGATTGTACATCCCATGTCCTCGCCTGAAGAATGCTCTGCATTCTTCAGGAGTTGCTACGCAACTCCGGCGGACCACGCTGCGTCAGCTGAAACATGCGATGAACTCCGTCGGGGACGAAGTTCATCGGTTTGCCGCGCCGACGCAGTCGCGCTGGTAACCTGCAAACAGCGATCGAAGCGCGCATTGGATTATGGGGGCTGGACTTTATGTCTTGCTGTCCTATTTACAGACTTGCTTTATTCACGCGAGGCTGGTCTTTCAGTTTCGTCTTCTCTTCATCGCGTCCGTGTAATGGAAGCGCGTTTTGATTTCTGTATTTCTCAGCTTCCGAACCGAGCTCGCGCCATCGATGGCGTCATGTTTCGCCGCGAAACGTGGGTTATCCAGTCAGTTCAGTTATTAGTGCGTGCTGTTCGAGACACCATATAGCCAAGGGGACCCTCCGGGGAGGGGGCCGATTTGCTTGCAAATCAGTCGGCCATGAGATGGTCCCCTCCCCGGCGCCCGCCCTGCGCAAGGGCATAATTCGTTCCCAAAGGCGAAGCCTTTGTTTCCTATCTCCGCAGTCCGCAGACTGCGATCCCTCTGCTTGAAGTTCAGGCTGAACTTCAAGCTCCTCCGCCGTCGGAGCAGGAATGCTCCGTCGTGGCTCATTCCGTGCAGCGGAGGATTCTGTAAAGGCAACGCCTTTATTTTCCGAGGATCGGGCCGCCGTAGGCTTCGTTGTAGTCGGCGAGGAGCTTTTTGGCGAGGGAGTAGGAGTTGACGAGGGGATGGATCATCAGGGCTTCTGCGGCCAGGTCCTCGCTCTTCTCCCGCACCGCCTCAACGGTCAGGCGCTCGTACTGCTTCACGGTCCGGATGTAGGGCTCGCACAGGGCGGGGACGTTCTTCTGCTTCACGGGCTCGATGCCGCGCTCCGACACCAGGCAGGTGACCTCCACCACGTCGTCCTGTGCGAGAATCGGGACCGAGCCCTGATTCAGCACGCTCAGCACCAGGGTCCGGCCCTCTGCGCTCTGCATGCCCTCGATGCAGTCCAGCATGACGCCGGCGTAGCCCATGCCCTCCGGCACCGGAAGGGTCCCGCGCTGAAGCAGCGGACGGTTCGCCGAGCCGGATTCGATGGACATATAGCTGTTCTCCCGCAGCTGCATGTACCAGAGGAAGGTCTGCAGCGCCCCCTCGGGATCCGCGTCCATGTCCATGGCACGGAGCTCCTCCATCATTTTGATGTTGACCTGCTCGATGGTCTGGCCTCTCGTCATGCCGGATTTGCCGATGTTCTCCAGCGCCTTTTCCCGGTGGTAGTAATAATACAGGTATTCGTTCGGCAGCATCCCCGTCATGCGGATCACGGCGGGATCGAAGATCTCCAGCTCCTGGATGGAGGCGAGGAAGCGGTCGTCCGCGATCAGCTCCGGCATGATCTCCCTGCCCTTGTCCTGCACGCTGCGGATCCAGGAGAGGTGGTTCAGGCCGAAGAACTCCACGTAGAGCTCCTCCTCCGGGATCCCCAGGTAATGGGCCATGCGGTACTTCATGCTGGACGGCGCGTCGCAGATGCCGATGACCCGGTGATAGCCCGCGCTGTGGAGCGCCTGGGTCACCAGCCCCGAGGGATTGGTGAAGTTGAAGATCCAGGCTTCGGGCGCGAGCTTCTCGATCATGGCGCAGTAGTCCAGCAGCACGGGGATGGTGCGGACCGCCATGGAGAAGCCGCCCACGCCGGTGGTCTCCTGGCCGATGACGCCGTTTTTCAGGGCGGTCTGCTCGTCGATCACCCGGGAATGGTCCCCGCCCACCCGCAGCGTGGTGACGATGTAGTCCATGCCCCGGATGGCCTCCTCGGGCGTATAGACCTCCCGAACGGTGAGATCGCAGCCCTCGCGGTTCACCACATGGCGGCAGAGCTTTCCGATGACGGTCAGCTTCGGAAAGTCGATGTCGTAGAGCACCACCTCGTCGATGTGCAGCTTTTTGTACCGCTTCAGAAGGCCGTTGATGAAGATGACCGTGCGCACGCCCGCGCCGCCGATTACGCCGATTTTCATATTGTGTCCATCCTCCGTTTATTCGTGATCCCGGATCCATTTTTCAAGCTCCTCGCGGAAGGGGAAGCCCGTGTTGCCTCCCAGCTTCGTGACGGACAGAGCGCCGCAGCCGTTGCCGTATTTCAGGCAGTCCTCCATGGGCAGGCCCCGCAGATAAGCGGAGACAAAGCCCGCGTTGAAGGAATCCCCCGCCCCGGTGGTGTCCACGGCCGTGACGGAATAGGCCGGCGCGAAGGTCAGCACCCCGTCCTTCACCGCCATGGAGCCCCGCTTTCCCAGCTTGATGACCGCCATCCCGGCCCCCTCCGCCAGTTTCCGCGCGCCCGCCTCGGGATCCTCGCAGCGGGTGTAGTGGCAGCATTCCGTCTCGTTCATGAAGAGCACGTCGATCATGGGCAGCAGCTCGAAGATCCCCTCGTACCACGCGCCGGTCATGTCCCAGCCCACGTCGAAGGACACGGTCACGTCCCCGAGGGCTTTGATCCTCGTCAGCATGTCCAGGTATTCCCCGTGGTTGGAGGTGCCCTCGTACCCGGTGACGTGGACGTGGCGGGCGTACCGCACCTGATCCAGGTCCATGTGCCTCAGGGACAGACCCTCGTTGGTTCCCCGGTAGGTCAGGAAGCACCGGTCCCGCTCGTTGGTGAAGCTGATGGAAATGCCGGTCTTTTTCGTATCGCTGTCGGAAAGCAGGGAGTCGTCCGCCCCCAGCTCCCGGAAGAGGCTCCGGATGTACGCCCCGTACATGTCGCGCCCGACGCTGCCCTGAAATACGGGTACAAGGCCCAGCTTGGCCACGCCCAGAGCGAACAGCGCCGCGCCTCCTCCCACGAAGGTCTCCATCACCGGCACATCCGCCTCGGTCCCCGGATCGGGCAGGGCATCCACCCCCGGCACCACCAGATCGATGTTCACGTCGCCGTATACGTACACGTCCCATTTCTTTTCCATATG
>CACWLT010000056.1 GCA_902761695.1 uncultured Ruminococcus sp. | reverse complement strand
TAGGAATTGTCTAACATTTTGTCTAACATAATTGTAGAATTATCGAGACCGGCTGTCAATTCAAATGTTTGCGCAGGGAAGGTTAATTTGTGGTATGATATCCCCGAAAGAACACCGGCCCCGCCACAGCGCAGGAAACCGGCACAAGCTGCGCGTTCATCAAGGAGGACAATCCCATGAGCAGGCATATATTGAAAATCCCCCATCCCGCCGAGGCCGTCCCGTCCACAACTCTACCGGACGGCGCCTTCACCGGCAACGGCGACCTGACCGCGATCCTCGGCGGAAGCGCAGACCGTGTCCGCATTTATATCGGAAAAGCGGACTTCTGGAAGGCGGACGGAAGGGTCTACGTGGAGGAGAGAGGCGGTCTGGCTCCCCTCGGACTGGCGGAGCTGCTCCTTCCCCAGCTGGCCTACGCGGAGTATGAGGCCGAGGAAGACCTGGACGGAGCCTCAATCGCCCTCCATCTGAAGGACAGCAGGCTGCGCGCCGATCTGCGGGTCACCGTCTGCGCGGAGGAGAATACGATCCTTCTGGAGCTGGAGAAGACCCATCCCGCCGTCTCCGCCTCTCTGTCGCTTCTGCCCCTGGAGGGCTGCGAGGCTGCGGTTTCCGGCGGATGCGCGGGGGACGTGACTTTCATGGAGCGCGGCTTTGACACTCCCGCCTGCCGTTTCCCCACCCACGGCATCTGCGCCGTGAAGCAGATCTCCCGCACCGTGTCGGACGGCGTCGAGCGGATCCTCTGGGCCATCACCGCCGCCACGAATCACGATACCGCCGCTTACCGGGATCAGGCCGTGGAGCGGGCCGCCGCGCTGGATGAGGCCGCCTGCTGGAGACTTCTCACTGCCCATGCCGCCTGGTGGAAGTCCTTCTGGTCGAAGAGCGGCGTCTCCCTTCCCGACGAGACCCTGGAGCTGCACTGGTACGCAGGCCTTTACGCCGTGGCCTGCTGCGCCCGCAATAAAAAGTTCCCGCCCGGACTGTGGGGCGCCTATTCCACTGCCGACGGCATGGGCTGGTTCGGCGACTACCACCTGAACTACAACTACGAGGCCCCCTTCTATGCCCTCGCCGCCTGTAACCATCCGGAGCTCATAGAGTGTTATATGGCTCCGCTGAACGACTTTCTGCCCGTTGCCCGGCGGTACGCGAAGGAGTTCCTCGGCGTCCGGGGCGCGTATTTCCCCGTGGGGATCGGACCTCTCGGCATGGAGACCGACGTCCGCCCGGATACCAAGGAGCACGGCCACCTGTTCCTGGGCCAGAAGAGCAACGGCGCCTATGCCGCGGTGGTCCCCATGCTGCACTGGTACGCCACCCGGGACGCGGACTTCGCCCGGCGGGAGTACTACGGCTACCTGCTGGCCCAGGCGGATTTCTGGGAGGACTACCTCGTCTATGAGGACGGCGCTTATCAGATCTATAACGACGCCCTGAACGAGGTGGGCTGGTATTCCGGCCCCGACTACATGCCGAGCGGTCAGGACGACAAGAACCCCATCCTCTCCCGGGGCCTGATCCGGATGCTCTTCGAGCTGCTGATCGATCTCTCGGAGACCCTGGGCCTGAACGAGGATCGGATCCCTAAGTGGCGTTCTATCCTGGACCGCCTGCCCCGGGCCGGCACCGTCGAGCATGAGGGCAAGACCTGCCTCAGAGGCATCGACAACAGCGACGCCCTGCGCGAGCTGACCATCGAGTATATCTACCCCATCTGCCAGGTGGGCCCGCACATTACCCCGGAGCTCTATGAGGCCGCGCAGAATACCCACCGCGCCCTGTCCATCTGGGACAGCCACAACCGCTTCTGCTCCTACTACCCCATGGCCGCCCGGCTGGGATACGATCCCCATGAAATCATCGCCCACGTCCACGAGACGGTGGAAAAGCGCGCCCTCCCCAACGGCATGTTCCGCTACGGCGGCGGCGGTCTGGAAAACAGCGCGGCCATCCCCGCCACGGTGAACGAAATGCTGCTCCAGAGCTATGAGAACGTCCTCCGCCTCTTCCCCTGCTGGGACCGCGCCATGGACGCCTCCTTCTTCGGCCTGCGGGCATACGGGGCCTTCCTTGTGAAGGGCGAGCTGAAAAACGGAGAGATCACGGCAGAGATCGTCAGCGAACGGGGCCGGACCCTCCGCCTGGAAAAGCCCGGGGAAGGGTACTGCCTCACGAAAAACGGAGAGTGTATCCCCCTGACCGAGGAGATCACGACCGTTGAAACCGCCCCCGGCGACGTGCTTTGCGTCCGCCGCGCGGAGTGAACAACGGACAGAAGCCAAATAGATCGAAGAAAAACGGCCGATCAATCAGCCGGGAAAGGAATTACCCATGACTTTGAAAAAACTGACCGCGCTTCTCCTGTGTGCCCTTATGCTGACCCCCTCCTTCGCCGCGTGCAGCGAAAAGGGAACAAACGACCCCGCCGACCCCGCCTCCGGTACCGCCCAGACGTCGGAGCTCACCCCGGACGCGCCGGAAACCGAAGCCCCGGAGGAGGAGGTGCTCACCTGCTCCGTGCCCGAGGACGTGAAGCTGGGAGGCCAGTCCGTGCGGACCCTCCATTTCTCCGACCAGCAGACCTTCAACATCAACGTGGAGGAGCTGACCGGCGAGCTGCTCAACGACGCCGTCCTCAACTCCAACCAGAAAGTCATGGACGACCTGGACTGTGTTTTCGTCCACAATGAAAACGGCGGCATCGAGCCCAATAAGCTGACCAACGCCTTTAAAGCCGGGGACGACATCTACGAGATCGTCTACGGTACCCAGTGGAAGGTGGCCCCCATCGTCTCCCAGCATATCTTCGCCAACCTGAACGAAAAGGAAGACAACTACATCGACTACGAAAAGCCCTGGTGGTACCTGAACTATATCCGTGAAGCCCAGGCCGATGACAGCCATACCTACTTCCTCGCCGGTGACGCCTCCCCCGACGTGTTCCGCCGCTCCTCCATGATGATCCTCAATACGGACCTTCTGGCCAATATCGGCGGAGACCTCAACGGGATCTACGAGACCATCCTCAACGGCGAGTGGACCTTCGACAAGCTCTCCGACATCGTCCGGGGCCTGTATATCGACTCCAACGGCGACGGCAAGGCGGACGTGAACGATACCTTCGGCTTCGCCTCCTGGACCCGCAGCGACGTGGACCACTTCATGATTGACTGCGGCGTGCGCGGCTGTTCCCGCGACGAGGAGGGCGTGCCCTATATCACCTTCAATAATCCCACTACCGTGAAATTCGTGGAGACCCTGGTGGATTTCCTCTGGAATAACCCCGGCTCCTATTACGTGGAGGGGATCCCCACCTTCGAGATGATGGAGAACAACCGGGCTCTGTTCCTCTGCGAGAAATTCTCCCGCCTGGATATGATCCGGGACGTGCAGACCGACTTCACCATCGTCCCCGTGCCGAAGCTGGATGATACCATAGCCTCCTACGGCTCCCTCACCCACGACGACGCCGTGATCCTCTGCATCCCCGTGGTCAGCACCAATGTCAAGACCTCCACCGCCGTTCTGGAAAAGCTGGGCTATTACTACTTCTACGACGTGATGCCCCAGTATTACGACGTCATCCTGAAGAACAAGTACCGCCGGGATTCCTCCGACGCCGCCTCCCAGATCATCGACCTGATCCATGACTCCATGACCACGGACTTCGCCTATATCTATAACTACGGCATGTCCAATATGATGCTCTCCCTCCGCGACCTCATCGGCGTCACCAAGAGCACCGACTTCGCTTCCTCCTACAAAAAGAGCGAGAAGATCTATAACAAGGTCTTCGACAAGCTCTTAAACTCCATCCGCGAAGGCGACTGAGCCGTCCGGGAAATGAAAGATCAACCGGAAAGGAATTCATATGACCTGTAACGAAATCAATATCCGCGACCCCTTCGTCCTCGTCGAGAACGGCACGTACTATATGTACGGCACCCGCGCCGCCCATTTCGGCAACGGCACCGGCGGCTTCGACGTCTATACCTCTGCGGATCTTTTAACCTGGAGCGATCCCATCCCCTGCTTCGACTCCGTGAAGTACGGCATGAACCGGGGCGTCAACTGGGCTCCCGAGGTCCACGTGTATAAGGGCGCGTACTATATGTTCGCCACCTTCACCCGGGAGGACGGACTGCATGCCACCTATGTCCTCCGCTCCTCCAGCCCCCTCGGTCCCTTCGTCCCTCACGGCGACCGGGAGCTGACCCCCGCCGGATGGGAGTGCCTCGACGGAACCCTCTGGGTCAGCGAGGAGGGGACCCCGTACCTGGTGTTCTGCCATGAGCATACCCAGATCTCCGACGGCTCGATCTGCACCGTGCGCCTCAGTGAGGACCTGAAGCGCCCCGTCGGCGAACCCACCCTCCTGTTCAAAGCGTCCGAGTCCGGCGTCGCGGAGGCCATCCCCTTCGGCGGCGGCATGAACTACGTCACGGACGGCCCCTTCATGTTCACCTCCTCCGCCGGCGAGCTCTTCATGATCTGGTCCTCCTTCATCGGCGGAAAGTACGTGGAGCTGAACGTCAGATTCGCCGGCGGAAAGCTGGGGACGGATTTCTGCCACCTCGATCCTCTCTATACCGAGGACGGCGGCCACGGCATGATCTTCCGCTCCGGCGACCGCGTCTGGCTCACCTTCCATACCCCCAACGCCTCCGGTCATGAACACCCCTTCTTCCTTGAACTTGAAGATAAGGGCGATACCCTGACGGTGAAATAAAGCGCCGACGGGGACGATCCGCTGTCCTGAAAGAGAATAACAAAAAACGGTTGGGTAACGATACGCAACCGTTTTTTGTCGCGCATCCGCGCGGGGGAAGGGCGTCCGCACAACGCGTCTTCCGGATCCGTCCGACCTGAGGGGAATTGCCTGCCAGCGAAGGCGCATCCGCCGCGGGGCCTCACGTCTCTCTATACTATAAGACGCAGTCCGGCGTCGTTTTGTTTCACCCGGAATACATTTTCTCCGGAAAATAATGTAAATATTCTGTGAATGCCCCCGGACCTCAGTCCTTCAGCACCAGCCCCACGGGACAGTGGTCGCTGCCCATGACTTCCGGATAGATCAGCGCGTCCTCCACCCGGTCCATGAGCCGCTCGGATACGATGAAGTAGTCGATGCGCCATCCCGTGTTCCGCTCCCGGGCCTTGAACATGTAGGACCACCAGGTGTAGGCGTCCCGCCGGTCCGGGTAGAGACGGCGGAAAGAGTCGGCAAACCCCGCCTCAAGAAGCTCCGTCATCTTCCCCCGCTCCTCGTCCGTGAACCCCGCGTTTCCCACGTTGGACTTCGCGTTCTTGATGTCGATCTCCTCGTGGGCCACGTTCAGGTCCCCGCAGAGCACAACGGGCTTGATCTTGTCCAGCTCCGTCATGTAGACCCGCAGATCGTCCTCAAAGCCCATGCGGTAGTCCATCCGGGTCAGCTCCCGCTGCACGTTCGGCGAGTAGGAGTTGATGAGATAAAAGTCCCCGAAGTCCGCCGTGATGAGCCGCCCCTCGTCGCTGTATTTCCCGGGAGCCTCCCCGATGCCGTAGGTCACGGACAGCGGCGCGCGCCGGGTGAAGAGCACCGTGCCGGAGTAGCCCTTCTTCTCCGCGCTGGACCAGAAGGAGGCGTAACCCTCCCGCTCGAAGTCCGCCTGCCCCGGCTGCATTTTCGTCTCCTGCAGGCAGACGGCGTCGGCCCCGACGGAATCGAAGAAATCCGCGAATCCCTTGCCCAGCACGGCCCGGAATCCGTTGACGTTCCATGAAATCAGCTTCATAATCGCACTTCCTTTATTCCAGCTCGAAGGCGCCGGTGTAGAGCTGATAGTAGGTGCCCCGCTCGGCGATGAGCTTGTCGTGGCTGCCCCGTTCGATGATGCGCCCGTGGTCCAGCACCATGATGACGTCCGCGTTCATAACGGTGGACAGCCGGTGCGCGATGACGAAGACCGTCCGGCCCTCCATCAGCTTGTCCATGCCCCGGGAGACGATGGCCTCGGTCCGGGTGTCGATGGAGGAGGTGGCCTCGTCCATGATCAGCACCGGCGGATCGGCCACGGCTGCCCGGGCGATGGCGATGAGCTGCCGCTGCCCCTGGGAGAGATTGGCCCCGTTGCCCGTCAGCTCCGTGTCGTAGCCCTCCGGCAGGCGGGAGATGAAGTCGTCGGCTCCGGCCAGGCGCGCGGCTTCCCGGCATTCCTCGTCCGTGGCGTCCAGACGGCCGTAGCGGATGTTCTCCATGACCGTCCCCGTGAAGAGGCTGGTGTCCTGGAGCACGATCCCCAGGGACCGGCGCAGGTCGGCCTTTTTGATCTTGTTGATGTTGATGCCGTCGTAGCGGATCTTGCCGTCGGCGATGTCATAGAAGCGGTTGATGAGGTTGGTGATGGTGGTCTTGCCCGCGCCGGTCGCGCCGACGAAGGCAACCTTCTGCCCCGGCTCCGCGTAGACCGAAACGTCCGTCAGCACCTGCTTCTCGCCGTCGTAGGAGAAGTCCACCTCCGTCAGGCGCACGTCCCCGCGGAGGGGCGTGTAGGTGACGGTGCCGTCTCCGTGGGGATGCTTCCAGGCCCAGTGCCCGGTGTGCTCCTCGGTCTCCTCCACGGAGCCGTCCGGGGCGGGATTCGCGTTCACCAGGGTCACATACCCCTCGTCCGTCTCCGGCTTCTCGTCGATGAGGGCGAATACCCGGTCCGCTCCGGCCATGCCCATGACGATGGAGTTGATCTGCTGGGACAGATTGTTGACGTTGCCGGTGAACTGCTTGGCCATGTTGAGGAACGGCACCACGATGGAGATGCTGACGGGCAGGCCGGACAGGGAGAAGTTCGGCGCGCCGGTGATGAGCAGGGTCCCGCCCACAATGGCCGTCAGCACGTAGAGCACGTTGCCGATGTTGCCGATGACGGGCCCCAGGGTGTTGGCGTAGGCGTTGGCCCGGAAGCTGTCCTCACAGAGCTCGTCGTTGATGGTGTCGAAAGCGGTCTTGCTCTCCTCCTCCCGGCAGAAGACCTTCACCACCTTCTGGCCGTTCATCATCTCCTGAATGAAGCCCTCGGCCCGGCCCATGGTCTGCTGCTGCTTCCGGAAGTACCGCGCGGACCCGCCGCCGAACTTCTTCGTCACAAGGATCATGGCCACCACGCCGAGAAGGATCAAAAGGGTCAGCCAGCCGCAGTACCAGATCATGATGGAGAGGACCGTCAGAAGGATGGTGCCCGAGCGGACGATCTGGGGCAGGGCCTGGGAGACCAGCTGCCTGAGGGTGTCGATGTCGTTGGTGTAGTAGCTCATGACGTCCCCGGCCCGGTGGGTGTCGAAGTACCGGATGGGCAGGTCCTGCATGTGGTCGAACATGGTCCGCCGCAGCTTGCAGAGAAAGCCCTGGGTCATGTAGGCCAGAATCAGCTGCCCGGCGATCATGAGCCCGATGGAGAGGGCGTAGAGCACGATGAGCAGGATGATGAGGGGCATGATCTCCGCCTTTGCGGACGCCCAGTCGCCGGAGTCCACCCATTTCTCGATGACGGCGATGATCCTCTGCTGGAACAGGGCCGGAATGGAGGACACCACCGAGGAGAAGATCAGCCCGAAGGTGACAAGGGGCGCCAGACGCGGGAAGTATCCGAAGAGCATTTTCAGGGTTCTCAGAATCACGCCCTTTTTCGCGGTCTTATTTGGCATCGCTCACCCCTCCCTTCGTCTGCTGTTCGTATACTTCGCGGTAGATGACGCTCGTCTTCATGAGCTCGTCGTGGGTGCCCACCGCCGAGACGCGCCCGCCGTCCAGTACGATGATCTTGTCCGCGTGCTCCACGGAGGCCGCCCGCTGCGCGATGATGATCTTTGTGGTCTGGGGGATGTATTCGGCGAACCCCTTGCGGATCAGGGCGTCGGTTTTGGTGTCCACCGCGCTGGTGGAGTCGTCCAGGATCAGCACCTTCGGCCGCTTCAGCAGAGCCCGCGCGATGCAGAGCCGCTGTTTCTGCCCGCCGGAGACGTTGGTGCCGCCCTGCTCGATCCTGGTGTCGTACCCGTCGGGGAAGGCCGTGATGAAGTCGTGCGCCTGAGCCAGACGGCAGGCCTCCTCCATCTCCTCGTCCGTGGCGTCCGCCTTGCCCCAGCGGAGATTTTCCTTGATGGTCCCCGAGAAGAGCATGTTCTTCTGGAGAACCACGGCTACGGAATTCCTCAGGGCTGTGAGATCGTAGTCCCGCACGTCCCGCCCGCCCAGCTTCACACAGCCCACCGTGGCGTCGTAAAGCCGGGGGATCAGCTGGATCAGGGTGGACTTGGAGGACCCGGTGCCCCCGATGATGCCCACCGTCTCGCCGGAGCGGATGTGGAGCGTCACGTCCTCAAGGGCATATTTGTCGGCGGCGGCGGAGTACTTGAAGGATACCCCCTCGAAGTCCACGGAGCCGTCCCGGATCTCCGTCACCGGATTCTCCGGATTGGTCAGCGCGCTCTTCTCCTCCAGCACCTCCCCGATTCTCCGGACGGATTCCGCCGAGATGGTGATCATGACGTAGAGCATGGAGAGCATCATCAGGGACATGAGGATCTGCACGCCGTAGGTGAGCATGGCGGAGAGCTGCCCCACGTTGATGTCCGCCCCCCGTGTGGAGACGATGATGCGGGAGCCCACCAGCATGATGAACACCATGTTGAAGTAGAGGCAGATCTGCATGAGAGGATTGTTCCAGGCCACGATCTGTTCGGCCCGGGTGAAGTCCCGGCGGATGTCCTCGGCGGCGTCCCCGAACTTTTCTTTCTCGTAGTCCTCCCGCACGAACCCCTTGACGGTCCGCATGGCCATGACGTTTTCCTCGATGGACTGATTCAGCCGGTCGTACTTGCGGAAAACCGCCCGGAAGGTGGGCATGGCCTTCTTCGCGATGATAAGCAGTCCGGTCACCAGCACCGGGATCACCACTACAAAGGTCCCCGCCAGCGGCCCGCCCATGTAGAAGCCCATGATCACCGAGAAAATCAGCATGAGCGGCGAGCGGATAGCCCCCCGGATGATCATCATGAAGGACATCTGCACGTTGGTGACGTCTGTGGTCATCCGTGTCACCAGGGACGCGGAGGAGAACCGGTCGATGTTCTCAAAGGAGAATTCCTGCACCCTGCCGAACAACTCACGCCGGAGATTCTTCGCGAATCCGGAGGAGGCCCGGGCGGCGGTGAACCCCGCGGATCCGCCGAAGGCCATGGAGCAGAAGGCGAGAATCAGAAGAACAACGCCGTTCTTCACGATTTTCTCCATGTCGCAGCCGGCGTTGATGTCGTTGATAAGGTTGGCGATGATAAAGGGCATCAGGCATTCGATGGCCGCCTCCCCCAGCATGAGCAGCGGGGTGACGACGGCGAATACCCGGTACTGTCCGATACAACGCGCGAGTCTTCTGAGCATAGAAAAATACCTTTCCGATGGATTTCTATCATTGTACCCTCTGTCCGGACTGCTGTCAAGGGAAAAAACAGAGAAAAACCGCGCAATCTCGCGGGCGGTTTTGGAGGGCGAAAAAACCTTCCGCGAAAAAAGCCGCGGGGAAGCGTTCGTTCCTCGCGGCAGTACCGGTCAATCCGGCTTATTTCTTGTATTCGAGACCCAGGAGCTGGCTCAGCATGCGGGTGACCTCGCCCATGGGGATGTTCGGGGTGGCGGCGGCCTTTTCCAGCACCGTCATGGCGTGGGCGGAGAGGTTCAGGTCGCTGTAAATCTGGCGGTAGAAGTCCAGCGCGGCCCGGTTGGTGGTCTCGCGGGCTTCCACGACGGCGGCGATGGCCTGGGACTTCTCCGGCGCGGAGTTGTCGATCTTCTCAATCGCCTCCCGGATGTAATCCGGCTCCTCGCTGAGCTTTTCGATCTGACCGAGGACGTATTCCACGGTGGCCGCAGGCTTTATTGCAATGGGTTCAGACATGTCTGACTCCTTTCTGAAATCGTGATCGGGCGGGGACGCCAGACATATTCTGTTTTCTCCGATCCAGCGGGCCCTCCCTTTTTTGACCAGTCCCCGCGCCCGTTTTTCGAACGTGGGTTCATATTCTTTTCCTGAGTCGTCTGAGACAAGGATGGTTTTTCGCATAACGGAAACCTCTTGCCAGAGATGCGTGACGCTGTTTTTGTCGATGGGTGCCGTCCCCGGTCACGGTAACAGTATACCACACCCGGCATGAAAAGTCAAGTCCCCGCAGATCTCAGTAAAAGCCTCAATTCCAAACCATCAACCCGCGCGAATCGCTCCAACCCCAAAATCAACCCCATCGCGCCCTGTGTCATGCGCGTTTTGATCGCTGTTTGCGTCGCCCCCTCGGGCAGAGCAAACCGATGAACTTCGTCTCCGACGGAGTTCATCGCATGTTACAACTGACGCAACATGGTCCGCGCGAGGACATGAGATATGCAATCGATTTTCGATATAGATGTGAGCAGCAAGGATTATGCTCTCCGGCCCAGGGGGACCCTCGGGAGGGGTACCTGCGGCCTGAGCCGGTATCCCTCCCGACGCCCGTCCCGCGCAGGGACATTCAATTGGAAACGCGAAGCGTTTCCTACCTTACCCCTCAAAGTTCAGCTTTTCCGTCAGCTTCTCCATCTTCTTGTTCCAGGACTTCGTCAGCTTCTGTACCTGGGAGCTGTAGGTCGTGCTCCCGTTCCAGATGAAGTCCCCGATGACGCCGTTGGAGAAGTTCGAGAACAGATCGGAGGAGAAGATCTTCCCCAGATCAAAGACCGCGTTCTGGCGGATCATGTCGAAAATGGTGGTCTGCCGCGCGCTGTCGTCGTAGTTGTATTTCGCCTTGTACGCCTGCTCGAATA
>CACWLT010000055.1 GCA_902761695.1 uncultured Ruminococcus sp. | reverse complement strand
AGAGCACGGTCACGACCCGGCAGGATCTTTCAAACCGGAACGTGCAGAGAACCGTTGGGATGGGGTAATGCTCCACATCCCCGATGCCGAACTTCGGGAGCCAGCCCTGGAATTCGGGGGATCTGATCCCGCGCCGGATCTGTATTCCGCCGTAAGACACCGCGACGGTCAGTCCCACGCCGTCCGGGAAGGCGTTGTGCACGGCGCGTCCCTCCAGAACGGTCGGGTTGTCGTGAAGATGCCAGATCAGCTCGCAGTCGTGTTCTCCCGTTCCCTCAAAACGGTCCACGGATACAAACATGGGCGGCAGACCGGGCTCGTTTTTGAGAAAGAGCAGCTTTCTCGTGTGACGCACCCTGATTTTTCCCGGGCCGTACCCCTCGTCGTAGGAGGCCTCAGCCGTCTCACGGGCGTCCCCGATGTCGAAGCGGACGGCGGCCTGTCAAAGCCGTCGACGCGGGCGGTGTTGTGGCCCCGGGTGGAGAGCACGTAGCGGCGCATTTCGGAGGTGTCGTAGTCGAAGGTGCCCGCCTCAGGCATCAGCTCGTGTCCGTATGCCCAGAGCTGGACGCTGAGCTTGTCCTCATGCTGATGGGCCTTGCCGAAGGGGGAGGCGTCCATATAGGCCCAGAGCGCGTCACACTCCCAGGATGAACGGAAAATCACCATGCCGCTGTATTCCAGAAGGATGGAGCGGTATGACGGCGGCTCCCCTTCCGCCCGGTCGGAGGCAAAATAGCGGAATTCGCCGTGGTCCGGCAGATAGAGGAGCGCTTCCTTCAGAATCTGCGCCGCGTTCTCCCAGCCGCTGTCGTTGACTGCCGGGGTGCGGAAATCGGGGGCGGCGATCTTCGGATAGACCGAGAACATTTTCTCCAGTCCGTTCAGAAGATAGTCCGGCACCTCGTCTCCGTGCAGGCGGATCAGGTCCGCCACATCCTCGTAATTGCCGACGCAGACCTGATGATACCCCGGGGTCAGCTCATACTGCATCCCGTCGGGGTAGACCTGTGCCGTGATCTCGCCCTCCAGACGGCGGTGCACATAGGCCAGCCATTCCGCGCTCTCCCGGAGAAAGGGGAAGAACAGCGCGATCTGACAGAGCCCCGCCATTTCCATGATGAGCCAGTTGTGGGAGGTGCAGAAATTCCGCAGCCGCCAGCCGTGCTCCCAGACCGACTTGCAGAACACCGTCAGCACCTCGTCGTCGACGGCGCAAAGGAAGGCGTGGATCGCGTAGGTCCACCGCTTCATGCGCAGACCGGCTTCGATGGTGCGCCAGCAGATCGTGGCGTACCCGCTTTCGTTTTCGGGGACCTGCGCCTGGGCTGCCCAGCTCATGAACTGCTTCGACCATTCGGCCGGGATGGCTTCGTCCCCTGTCAGGATATAGTTTTCCGCCATTGCCAGCCATTCCGGGTGACGGTTCAGCTGCCAGGGCCATTCGCAGTAGTTGTTGTAGGTGGGGTTGGCGGTCCAGTCGATGACCTCGCCGAAGGTGTACGGGACCCGGCAGGACACAAAGGTGTGCTCCATCGCCCGCCGGGAGGCTTCGGCAATTTCAGCGGCATGGGGCGCGAGCCGTTCCTTCTCTCCCCGGAGGTAATGTTCCGGGCGGAGGGTCCGGCGGACGTATGCGGCGAAGAGGCGTTTCGCTTCGTCCATGCGGCCTTCTTCGGCAAGGGGCGCGAGACGGCCGAGTTCCGGAACGGTTTGATCGAGACAGGCGGTGAAGAATCTGAGATCGGTGAGCCTGGTGTATTCCATGGAATCCTCCTTGCTTTCCGCGTTGGCCGGTCCGGCACAGTCCGGAGCCCCGGTCATCAGGTATCGGATACCGATTCCGACAAGCATTTCCCGCCTTATGGTGAGAACACACGATAAGGCTGAAATCAGAGCAGCACGACCTGGTCCCCGTCCTTGTTCACGAGGTTCTCCCTCACGCCCAGCTCCTCCATCCAGCGGCGGGTCTCCAGGGTCTTGTAGGGACCGTTCCCGTCGTGGTTGGTCCAGAGCCAGGAGGGGGTGGGCCAGAGGCAGATTTCCGGCTTCACGGCTTCGTAGAAGGATCGGCCGCATCCGTTCTGTCCGTGGTGGGCCATCTGGCAGATCTCGCAGTCCAGGAGACCCGAATCACCCCACAGGCGCAGGACCTTCTCCCCCGCCTCGAGGCCGCAGTCCCCGGTGAAGAGGGCGCTGCGTCCGCCGAGGTCCATGCGGAAGACGAGGGAGGAATTGTTGCAGTCCTTGATTTCAAAGTCCTGGGAATAGAGCACCCGGATCCGCGCCGCGCCCACGGACAGCTCGTCCCCTCC
Organism: uncultured Ruminococcus sp.; assembly: GCA_902761695.1. Classification (GTDB taxonomy): domain Bacteria; phylum Bacillota; class Clostridia; order Oscillospirales; family CAG-272; genus UMGS1696. Next base: position 9,044 of record CACWLT010000055.1, on the reverse strand, counting down.
GGAGAGGATGCGCACCTTATCGGCGATGCGGGGCAGGACCCGGTAGAAGTCCTCCATGGTCGCGGCGGCGGAGTCATCCCGGCCAACCGTGCCCTCGAAGAAACCCTTCGACGGGAAGTTGAGCCAGACCCGCTCCACGTCAACCTCGTCCGGGCGGTTCTCCATGATGTTGAAGAAGTTATTGCAGTGGTCGTCGTGGGGATGGGTGAGGAACCAGGCGTCGATTTTGGGCTTGCCGCTGCCCGTGAGCGATCTCAGAACGGCCAGAAAATGGTCGGTCTCCTGCTGGTACCCGCCGTCGATGACGATGACGCGGCCGTCCTCCGTGGTGATGATAAAGCTGTTGCAGATCGTGTCGATGACGGACTGCAGCATGTGAATGGCGTTTTTCATGACGTCCTCCCGGATAAATAAGCAGTATGTTTGTCAGCACAGCCAAAACGGGGGATCCGATCCCCGCGCGTGTCCGTGAGCGTGCCCTTTCTCTCACGGACGCGTTTTCCGTATTATACCACATCCGCCCGGCATTTTCAATCCGCGCGTTTGACGCCTCCCCCGGGAACGGCGAAAAAAAGGTGCGGAGCGGAAAAAGCCCTTTACTTTCCGGGACGGGATTGGTATAATGATCCTGACCGAGAGAAAAACTGCAGATCGACAGGATCGGAAACAGAGGTATAACGTCATGACAAAGGAAGGATCCTTCCGCAAATATCCGGACCCGGTTTTCGGCGGACCGTCCACCGGAACCATGTTTGACGCCTTCGTGCGGAAACAGCCCGACGGCAGGCTGCGCATGGACGTTTCGTGGCGTCCGCAGTCCTCCTTTGCCGTGACCTTTTCCGACGACGGGATCCGCTGGAGCGAGCCGGTCGTCACCCTGGGGCCGAACCCGGAATCCGGCTGGGAGCAGATCGTCAACCGGAACTGCGTCCTGCCCGATCCGGCGGGGAAGGGGTGGCTCATGTGGTACACCGGCCAGGTCTGGGACGGCGGTCACGGAAAGTCGTGGATCGGCATCGCGCGCTCCGACGACGGCATTCACTTCGAGCGGTTCCGGCGGGACCCCGTGCTCGTTCCGGAGGCGGACTTTGAAAAGGAATCCGTCATGAATCCCTTTGTGATGATCGAGGATGGGAAATACCGCATGTGGTACGCCGCCGGGGAGACCTACGAGCCGAACACCATCTGTTATGCCGAGTCCGCCGACGGGATCCGCTGGACGAAGTATCCCGGCAATCCCGTCTTCTCCGCAAATCCCGGAAAGGAATATGAGCAGGAGCGGATCGGGGCCTGCGACATCCTCCGGGTGGGGGGCGGATATCTCATGTTCTATATCGGCTACCGGGACATCAACACCGCCTGCATCTGCGCCGCCACCTCGAAGGACGGGATCACGGGATGGGAGCGGGTGCCGGAGAATCCCCTGGTCATGCCGACGCCGGACAGCTGGGACGCAGATTCCTGCTACAAGCCCACCGTGGTGCGGGAGGAGGACGGGACTTACCGCCTCTGGTACAACGGCAGGCGCGGCGGGGCGGAGTATATCGGATACGCCGAGGGGAGGCTGGGCCTGTGAAAAGAATCGTTCTGTTTCTGCTTGTCCTGACGCTGTGTCTGGGGCTCGCCTCCTGCGCCGGGAAGCCGGAGGAGGAATTGTCGGGTGTGCCCGGCCGCCCGTTCCCGGATTTCACCGTCACGGACATCGACGGGAACACCTTCACGCTTTCGGAGGAACTGAAGGACCATGAGGCCGTGCTGATCCACTTCTTCACAAGTCAGGACCGGCTCAGCAGGCTGGAAGCCCCGTTCTTTGAGGAGGCTTTTGAGAAGTACGGCGGACAGGCTGCCTTCATCGCCCTGTCCTGTGACGCGAACGACACTGAGGATGCGCTTGCGGCCTGGCGGGAGAGCGGCGGGCTCACATATCCCGTGGGCCGGGACGAGGGCCTTTCGTTGTCCGACGCCGCCGGGGTGTCCTCCTTTCCCGCCGCGGTGATCGTGGACCGCTTCGGCAGTACCGTCTTCCTCTGCGAAGGAGGCTTCAAGAGTACCCGGGAGCTGTCTGCCGTCATCGAGCCCTTCCTCGGCGCGGACTATACGAAAACCGCTGTGCTGAACGCCATCCCCCCGGTGACGGCCACGGAGGCATTCCCGGCGGCGGCTTCACGGGAGATCATCATCGAGAACGACGGGATCCGGCAGATCTTCTTCAGAAACGACGCGTCGCCCGCTCGTCTTTCCGCCTATATCGTCGGGGACGGCACCGCTCATCTGCGCATGACCCTGCCGTCGGCGGACGATCCCTACGACACGGTGTGCTTCCTGCAGCAAAACGGCGAGGTCCTCCGTGAGATGCCGGAGCTTCTGAACGAGGGGAGGGACGCCTATATTCTGGACGTGCCCATGGACAACGGGGCGCCTTGCACCGGCATTTCCCTGACGGACTGGAGCGGCGGCAATCCCGAAGAAGGCGCGGCCGTCTGGCTGATTCCCGGCGAGGAGCATCTGGACGCGCTGTGCGAAATCCTCGGCGGGTACGGATGGGTGTTCGACCGCGTGGGAGACCCGGAGCCCGCGTCCGCCCATGACCCGCAGGCCTATGTGATCCGGGCGGTGGATCAGTACGGCGATCCGGTCCCGGACGTCACGGTCAATTTCTGCACGGATCAGTCCTGTACCCCGGCGAGATCCGGCGCGGACGGCATCATCACCTTCGACGGAGAGCCGGACAACTATCACGTCCAGCTGCTCAAGGTCCCGGAGGGATACAGCTTCGACAAGGGCTTCGAGTTCTACACCGGCAGCTCTTATGGCGAATGGCGCCTGACGGTGCGGAAGGACTGACGCGCATGCCTGTAAATAAAACAATCCCCCGGCATCGGCGTTTTTGGAACCGGTACCGGGGGATTGACATTGCAGGGAGGGTTGCGTCAGGTCACGGAATACCGCACGACCTCGTTTTTGAATCCGCCGGGGGCGACGATCTGGGGAATGCCGGAATTCATGCGGCAGGCGGCGAAGGCGTGGAGATGGCCCGCCAGGATCGCCTTCAGGTTTTTCGCGGATTCGCAGAGATCCACGAATTCCCGGGTAAGCTCGTTTGTGGTCTGCTGGCGCCTGCGGTGGTCGTTCAGGTTCAGCAGCAACTCGTAGGGACAGCCGCAGAGATAGGGGGGCTCGTCGGGGGATTTGCCCTCCATGATCGTCGCGTAGGTGTTCTCGGAATAGAGCGGATTGTGGACGCAGAGCACCGTGGGCACCCCGTCGGAGAGCGCGTTCCGGAACCGCTCCAGCTGCTCGGGGAGGACGTAATAATAGTTGTTGTCGATGGCCACGAAGCGCACGCCATGGATGATCCGCTCGGAATACCAGATGTCGTTTCCGGGGAAGGATTCCTTCACGTGGGCGAAGGACATGGCCTTGTAGTCCTCATCCTCCCAGGCCTCCCCCACGTACTGGCTGTATTCGTGGTTCCCGGCGCAGACGAAGGCGTCCACGGCGGAAAAGAGGGATTTCGCGTAGTCGAGGTTGGCCTCGGAGACGAAATCGCAGAAGTCCCCGGTGTAGATCAGTGTGTCCCCGCTCTCCCGGACTCTGTCGAACTGCTCCTCCGTGTACTGCCGGATGCGCTCCGGATGTCCGCCGGTGAAGGCGTTCCCCCGGTTCTCAGCCAGCTTGTTCTTGCGCTCGTTGTCTCTTTCGTCCGCCAGACAAAGATGGCTGTCGGAAATGTGCCAGAGGGAGAAGGGCTCCGCCGCGCCCAGTTCCAGCTTGACGTCGTGGATTTTCATGATGGCTCCTTTCGCGTACTGTTGATCCGTCCTCCCCATTATACAGGAAAAACTCCCGCCGCGCCAGTGGATATCGGGATTTTTTTATCCGTTTTTGCGCGGGACGCGGGATTCTTTTTTTCGCTCCGTTGACAAAGGCAAAGAAACTCAGTATAATGGGATCAGAGCGCATCTATCCTCACGGAAGGCGCGCAATCCTGTGAAACGGGAGAATTTGCCGATATGAAGAAAATACTTTGCCTGCTGCTGACGGCGGCCATGATGATCCCCTTCGCTGCCTGTTCGGAGAACGGCGGGAACGGCGACGAGACCACCCAGAGCGCGGGCGGGACCCAGAGCACGCCGGGGGCGGAGGCTGAGGCCGCCGAGGAGGAGGATCCCACGGCGAAGCTGTACGAGGATCTGCCCGGAGGGGACTACGGCGGCTTCAATTTCGCCTTCCTCAACAACATCTCCAACTTCGCCTACACCATCATGTCCGCCGAGGAGCTGACCGGAGAGGGCATCAACGACGCCGTCTACAACCGGAATCAGAAGGTGGAGGACGTTCTGAACATCAAGCTGGACGAGCATCTGGAGAACTACGGCGACGTGACCAACGACATGAACACGGCCATCGCGGCGGGGGACGACACCTACTCCTGCTTCTGGAACGAGGCCGGGTTTGTGGCCCCCTTCGCCATCAACGGGTATCTGCTGAACGTCAACGAGATCAGCGCCCTGAATCTGGACAAGCCCTGGTGGGAAAAGGAAGCCATGAACGAGATCCAGGTGCTGGACAAGCTCTACTTCCTGGTGGGCGACGTCCATCTGATGTTCAAGGAGTCCTTCTGGATGAACGGCTACAACCGCTCCATCATCGACCAGAACCAGCTGGAGAATCCCTATGATCTGGTGAAGGAAGGGCGCTGGACCCTGGACGCCATGAAGGCCGACATGGAAGCCGCGGCCCAGGACCTCAACGGCGACGGCGTCATGGACGGCAGCGACCGCTTCGGCGTTACCTGCTATTCCGGCTGCGTCCATCCCCTGTACATGGCCTGCGACGAGGTCATGATCGCCCGGAACGCGGAGGGCATCCCCGAGAACGTGACCCTGGGCGACCGGTTCTACTCCGTCATCGAGAAGATCGTCAACACCATGTTCACGAAGGACGCCCTGAGCACCTACGTCTGCATGTCCGGCGTCACCCAGAACATCGCCCAGTATCAGGACGAATGGCACGGCGTCTTCCTCTCCGGCCACGCCCTGTTCTATCTGGAGCCCATCGGGTCCCTGAAGAAGCTGCGCGACATGGACGACGAGTTCGGCATCGTCCCCTTCCCGAAGTACGACGAGGCCCAGAGCAATTACGTCACCTATATCGCCAACTACGCGGCCATGTGCGGCATTCCGATCACCTCCTCCGACGCCGAGCGCACGGGCACCATTCTGGAGAACCTCTGCGCCTGGTCCTTCGGGGATCTGAGAGAGGCCTACGTGGACACCACCCTGAACTTCAAGTACATCCGCGACGAGGAGAGCAAGGAGATGCTGAACCTGATCCTGTCCTCCGGCCGCTTCAACCTCTGCGACCTTCTGAGCGTCACCGCCGTGAAGGATGCTGTCGGAAATGCCGCGACCGCCGGCAACCCCGACGTGGCCTCCATCGCCGCCAAGACCGCCAAGGTCGCCGACAAGATGCTGGAAAAGAACCTCGGCAAGCTGCTGGGCGAATAAGCGCAGATTTCCCCGGGCCGCGTCCCGCCTGCTTCTTCGGAGGTCCGGCGGGAACGGCCCTTTTTCCGTGTTCCGGCAGGCCGGAGGATTGCGCCTAAACGATTGACTTTCCCTGCTTTCTGTGTTACAATAAAGCAATCCATTTTTGTGAGATAAGAGAAGGTATTTGCTCTGAACAACTCCGCACGCAAGGGCTCCTTTCTGGAGGGAGCTTTCATTCTGACCGTATCCACCGCCTTTGTCAAGCTGGCAGGCCTGTTCTTCACCTTCCCCATAGCCGGGATTCTCAAGGACGGGGGCATGGGCGTTTTCTACAGCGCCTACGATATTTACAATATGTTCGCCGTGCTGGCTTCCGCGGGTCTGCCGGTGGCCGTCTCCCGCATGATCTCCGAGACCCTGGTCAGCGGGAACCACGACGAGGCGGAGCGCATCTATCAGGTGGCCGTCCGCATGTTTACCGTCATCGGGGCCGTCATCGCCGGGTTCATGTTCATCTTCGGCGACTGGCTGGCGGGTATGATCGGCAATCCGGACGCGGGCCTGTCCATCCGGGTGCTGGCCGTGACCGCCTTCTGCGCCTTCGTCATGTCCGCCCTGCGCGGTTATTTTCAGGGCCATTCCGTCATGACCTACACGGCGGTTTCCCAGGTGATCGAGGCCGTCGTCAAGCTGGTGCTGGGCATCGTGCTGGCCGTTATCGTGGTGCGGGCCGGGGCGGGGGATTCTTCCTCGTCCGCGGCGGCCATCACGGGCGTTTCCGTGGGCGCGGTGCTGGCGGTGATTTTCCTGCTCATCAGCAAGCGGCGCTTTGACCGGGGAACCGTCATGACGGGGATGCCCGTCCGGTCCACGAAGGCCATCGTGAAGGAGCTTTTCCGCATCGCCATTCCCGTGTCCCTGGGCGCGTCCGTCATGAGCGTGGTGAACGTCATCGACAACTTCATCATCATGCACCTCTTGCAGGAGGGGATCTCCTTCGGCCCGCTGAAAATGGCCGGACTGGACTTCGGCTACGAGGCGGCCAAGGGGCTCAACGGCGTCTTCGGCAACGCCAAGAAGATCTTCAACTTCCCCTCCGCCTTCATCGTGCCCTTCACCGTCAGCATCCTGCCCGTACTCACGGCGGCGTGGACGGCCAGGGACAGGGAGGGCGTGAGGAAGAACCTGACGGGCTGCTTCAAGTATTCCCTCATGCTGGCCCTGCCCGCCGGTATCGGCATGCTCATTCTGGCCGCCCCCATCTTCTCCATCCTCTATCCCAGAGGAAACGCGGAGGACGGGGTTCCCATGCTGGCGATCTTCGGCATCGCGGTGATTCTGTATGCCGTGGTGTCGGTGACCGGAGCCATCCTCCAGGCCTTCGGGCGGGTGAATCTGCCCCTGGTGAGCCTGACGGTGGGCGGCGTCATCAAGTGCGTGCTGACCACGGTTCTGGTGAGCATGCCGGCCCTCAACATCAAGGGCGCGCCCATCGCCACCTGCGTCTGCTACGCGGTCATGATTACCATGAACCTCATCTTCCTCCGCCCGTACATGAAGGGCTGCGCGAAGTCCATCCTGCTCAATGTGGCGAAGACGGCGGCGGCGGCGATTCTGATGGGCGGCGCGGCTTACCTCTTGGCCATTCCGCTGGAATCCGCCCTGGGGCTCAAGATCGGCGGCATGCTGGCCATCGTGCTGGCGGCGGCGGTGTATGCCGTCCTGATCTTCGTCTTCCGGGTCGTGACCGTGGACGAGCTGAAAAATATCCGCAGAAGAGGCTGACGGGATTCATCCGGGATTACGGACTATCATCCGGCTGACTGTGAGCCAGGTACGGCCGGATTCAGAAGAGGAGAGAACCAATGAAATTCGACATCCGCGAGACGGCGGCGGAGAGGATCATCCTCTGCGCGCACCGGGGGATCTTCGGGGGGAACATCCCCTGCAACACCATCGCGTCCTTTGATTTTGCCATCGCCGAGGGGGCGGACATGATCGAGCTGGACGTGACCAAATCCGCCGACGGGGAGCTGTTCGTCTTCCATCCCGGGATGGAGAGAAGACAGTTCTGCCGGGACGTGAGCATCCGGAAATCCCCCGCCGCCGAGGTGCGGGAATGGAAGCTCTGCAACGTGGACGGAACGCCTACCGAGCTGGGAGTCAACACCCTGGACGAGGTGCTGGAGCATCTGAAGAACCGGGTGTTCATCAACGTGGACAAGTTCGGCGACTGTCCGGCGGAGATCATCGAGTGCGTCAAGCGCCACGACATGAAGGATCAGATCATCCTCAAATGCGCACCCCGGCCGGAGCAGCTGGCGGTGGTGGAGACATACGCCCCGGACATCCAGTTCCTGCCGGTGATCTCAAAGACCGCGGACGTGCATGAGATGCTCCTCTCGAAGAACATCAACTACATCGGCACGGAGCTCCTGTTTAAGACGGAGGACGACGACACCGCCTCCGAGGCCTACCGGGAAAAGCTCCGCCGGGACGGAAAGCTCTGCTGGGTCAACACCATCGTCTACGATTACCGGGCGGTGCTGGCTGCGGGCCACTCCGACGACGCGGCGGTCATGGGAGACCCGGAGTTCGGCTGGGGCTGGTGCGCCGACCGCTTCGATATTCTCCAGACGGACTGGATCGGCAGCCTGTCCCGGTTCCTCGAGAAAACGGGGAGACGGTATAAAAGCGGGGGCTGCCCCGGGACTTTCTGAGATATCGATACTGCAACAATAACGGACGGAATCCGTCATAAAGAAGGAGAGCGAAAATGCGCAACAGAAACGATATCCCCGCGGAATACAAGTGGAAGCTGACGGATCTTTTCGAGACGCCTGAAGCCTGGGAGGCCCGGTACGCGGAATGCGAGGCCATGGTGCCGTCCCTCGCCGCCCTGAAGGGGACGCTGGGAGAATCCGCCGAGAGCCTGTTCCGGGCCTATGAGACGGTGGACGCCTTCGAGCAGGCCGTGGAGCACGTGGGAGACTACGCCTTCCTCGGCAAAGCGCTGGACGGCGGCGACACGACCTTTCTGGCCCTCTGCGACCGGGTGAACGCCCTGTCCGTGAAGGCGGCCTCCGCGCTGTCCTTCTTCGATCCGGAGCTTCTGTCCATCCCGGAGGAGAAGCTGGTGGAATTCATGCAGTATCCGCCTCTCGCCAAGTACGCCCACATCATCGAGGACGCCACCCGGCTGCGGGAGCACGTGCTGGACGAAAAGTCCGAGACTATTCTGGCGAAGTTCGGCGGCGTGAGACGGAATCCTTCCAACACCTACAACATCTTCACCAACGTGGAGAGGAAGCTCCCCGCCATCACCGACGAGGAAGGGAAGGAAGCCGAGCTGACGGGAGGGAACTTCCGCGCTTACCGGGAGAGCCCGAAGAAGGAGGTCCGGGACGCGGCGTTCAAGGCCATGTTCGGCACCTACGGCAGCTACATCGGCACCTTCGCCTCCATTTACGGCGGGGCGGTGAAGCAGGACAACATCTACGCCGGGATCCGGGGCTACGAGAATGCCCGCGCCGCCTCCCTGGCCCATTCCAA
>CACWLT010000054.1 GCA_902761695.1 uncultured Ruminococcus sp. | reverse complement strand
AGTCGAAAAAATCCCTCGACAGATGCACGAATTGACTTAATCAGTGTTTCCTTAAAGGCTGATTTAATTTTTTCGAAGAAATGTTTCACGTGAAACAAACGAACATAGCCTGAAAAAAACATGAAATCAACTTGGCGTACAAAAAATGCCGGATTCCAATGACGGAACCCGGCGTTTTTCTATTTTGTCATTCTCTTTCTTGCGGCGGCATCGGAGGCGGAACGGGAATCGGTTCTTCCCCGCCTCTCATTCCGGGGCGTCCCATGCCCGGCCCCATGCCCGGACCGCCCATCATCCAGCCGGGGCGGAAGGCTTCGCGCAATACCGACGCATCCAAGCCCAGCTCCTTTGCCACGTCGTCCCAGCCGTTGTTGATTCTCTTCATCGCGAGAATGTCGCGGGCGCTCTTCGGGCCGATGCCGTAAATGTAGGTCAGAGCGACTTCAACACGCTTCGCATTCGGGATATCAACACCGGAAATACGTGCCATTTGTTTTTTGACTCCTCTCTGTAGGTTGGGGGATTAGCCCTGTCTCTGCTTGTGCTTCGGATTCTCGCAGATGACCATGACGTGGCCGTGCCGCTTGATGATCTTGCACTTCTCGCAGATTTTCTTAACGGAAGGCTTGACTTTCACAGTTATACCACCTTTCTTTTTTGCTGAGGCCCCGGGGATAGGCGCGGCGAAGCTCAGCTCTTCGTGCGCCAGGTGATTCTTCCCTTGGACGGATCATAGATCGAGGTTCGTGAGTCTGACCTTGAAGGTCGCGTTCGGCAGCGCTTCGACAACTACGCCTTCAAATTCAATGACATCGTCCTTCGGCAAACATTTCCCTCCTTGATCGTCTCGGACCCCCGCGCGCCGCCGTCAGCATCCGATGGGCGCAGAAATCCCTTGTCTATTTCGGTGAAAACACACCGTCTACAAATTATAAATCATTTGACGGCTCTTTGTCAAGAGGATTTTTTTCATTTCCGAGCAATTTCTCGTACCGCAGGCAAATTTCAGCGATTTCACCATCCCCGGCCCCGTCCGCGAGCCTTTTCCTGTCCGTTTCAACGGGCATTCCGAGGAACTCCAGATGGGCCGGATTCTTGTGTTTGCGCTGCTTTGCCGGGTGCAGCCTGCCGTCCGCGATGATCAGGGGAGCCGTGGGGTTGTCCGGGTCCAGTCCGATGACCGCGAAGGTCCGGAACCGGTCCCGCCCCTGTCTCGACCGTACGATCGCGCCCGGCAGCCGCACGTCTTCTTTTGTCTTGTCCATGTGCTTCAGCGGATCCTTGCCGCCGCTCACCGGATCGTGCCGTCCACCATGGTCAGCAGCTCCGGACCGTTCTCCGTCAGCGCCACCGTGTGCTCGTAGTGGGCTGACAGGGATCCGTCCGCCGTCACCACCGTCCAGCCGTCGTTCAGCTCGCGGACCTCCGGCCTGCCCAGGTTCACCATGGGCTCGATGGCGATCACCATGCCCCGGCACAGCTTGGGACCGTGGCCCTGACGCCCGAAGTTCGGCACGTTGGGATCCTCGTGCAGCTCCTGGCCGACGCCGTGTCCCACGTACTTTTTTACGGTCGTGCAGCCGTTGGCCACCACGTAGCCGTCCACCGCCGCGCCGATGTCGCCGATCCTGGCGTTTTCCTTACCGGCCGCCTCGACGCCCAGGAAAAAGCTCTTCCTCGTCACGTCGATGAGCTTCTGGGCCTCCTCGGAGATCTTTCCCACGGGGAAGGTGTTGGCCGAGTCGCCGTGGTAGCCGTCGATGAAGGCGCCCACATCCAGCTTCACGATGTCCCCTTCCTCCAGGATCTTGTGGCGGGAGGGAATGCCGTGGATCACCTGCTCGTTGACGGAGATGCACGCGGAGCCCGGAAAACCGCCGTACCCCAGGAAGGAGGGCTTCGCGCCGGCCTTCTCGATGGTGTGCCGGATCTTCTCGTCAATGGCCTTGGTAGAGACGCCGGGCCGGATCATCTCCGCACCCGCCAGAATCGCCTCGCCCGTGATGCGTCCGGCAATCCGCATCAGCCTGATCTGTTCAGGAGTTTTAACAATAATCATCTTGTGTTCCTGCGTTGTCCGGCCTCTCAGCCGTTTTTGTTTCCCCCTGACTGTTTGTTTAACTAATCTCAACCAAAAAAGAAGCCTGGCAAGAACTTCAAAGGGAAGGAAGGAAAAGCTGTACCAATTAAGTGATACTAACCCTTCGCACACCAATATAGACATCCAACCTTATCAGAGTTATTGTACGCGAGCTCACGGCAAAGCCATTCGCCTTCTGCATCTTGCGATCGAAACCCATGTTTTTGGTTTGAGAAAAGTATCCTGTCCGGTCTCCTGTTCCGGAAACCGTCCACCGTACTCAGCCTTCCAGAGCGGCCGCCGTCAGCGCGGTGGTGTCCTCCAGCTTTTCCTGGCCGATGACGATCTTCAGAAGGCCCTTCTTCTCGTAGAAGTCCTTCAGAGGCTCCGTCTGCTCGTGATAGACCACCAGACGGCTCTTCACCACCTCCGGATCATCGTCCGGACGGATGGAGAGTTCCTCGCCGCAGTTCTGGCACTTGTCGCCGGCCGCGGAGGGCTTGTACTTCACGTGGTAGGTGGCGCCGCACTTCTTGCAGTACCGTCTGCCGCCCATGCGGGTCATGATGTCCTCGTCCGCCACTTCAATGGAAATGACATCCGTGATCTCAACGCCCATCTCGTCCAGAGCCGCAGCCTGGGGAACCGTGCGCGGGAACCCGTCCAGAATGAAGCCGTTCGCGCAGTCGTCCTTGGCCAGACGCGCCTTGATGATGTCGATCACCACGCTGTCCGGAACCAGTTCTCCCTTGGAGGTGTAGGACTTGACCGTCTCACCCAGCGCGCTGCCGGAGGCGATCTCGTCGCGGATGATCTGGCCGGTGGAAATGGCGGGAATGGAGTACCGCTCGGAGATCAGCTCCGCCTGGGTGCCCTTCCCTGCGCCGGGCGCGCCCAGCAGGATCAGATTCAGCTTTCTTGCCATTGTGATTCTCCTTATAAAAAGGTATAACCGGGAAGACGCTCCCGCGTTTCCAGCGCAGTAGCGACTCCCCGGGCCCCGGTTCATCAGCCGAATATTGGGTTATCCTGTTATGCTTCGGATGCGGTGTTCCCGTCCTCCGATTCGTACCAGCATATCCCCTTTCATCGGTTTTTGACGGGGTGCAGGGGGGAGAGGATCACATCTGCGGCAAACCCGGACCGGGCCTTGCGCGGACGATCCCGGTCTCCCCCGGGAACATTCCCCTTGTTTTTGACTCCCGCCGGATTAACCGAGGAAGCCCTTGTAATGACGCATGGTCATCTGCGCCTCGATCTCGCGGATGGTCTCCAGAATGACGCCGACCACGATGATGATGGAGGATCCGCCGAAGGCCAGAGCAGAGAGGGATCCTCCCGTGCAGAGGTTGATGATCATCGGAAGAACCGCCACGACGGCCAGAAGCAGCGCGCCGATCAGGGTGATGCGGTTGAGGATTCTGGTGATATACTCCGCCGTCGGACGGCCGGGACGGATACCGGGAATGGAACCGCCCTGGGTCTTCAGGTTGTTGGAGATCTCCACCGGATTGAAGGAAATCGAAGTGTAGAAGTAGGCGAACGCGATGATGAACACGAAAGTCAGCAGCGCGTAGAACCAGCTGCCCGTTCCGAAGAAGTCGCAGAACTTATCCCAGAAGGAGTTTTCCGCGGGGCGGGTGAACGCCTGGATCGTCGGAATGATGGAGCAGATGGAGGAGGCGAAGATGATGGGCATAACGCCGACCATGTTCACCTTCAGCGGCAGGTTGGAGGACTGGCCGCCGTACATCTTCCGGCCGACCACTCTCTTGGCGTACTGGATCGGGATCCGTCTCTCGGAGTTGGTCATCCAGACGATGAAGCCGATCATGGCAACCGCCAGGGCGATGGCCGCGAGCGTGATGATGATGCCGAGCCAGAAGGGGATGAGGTGGGTGGTCTCGCCCAGCTTGATGGTCTGCTTGCCGGTCACCAGATTGACGATGGCAGCAGCGAAGGAGGGCAGACGGGAGATGATGTTGGCAAGCAGGATCATGGAGATACCGTTGCCGACGCCGTTTTCGTTGACCTTCTCAGCCAGCCACATGACGAGAGCGGAGCCCGCGCAGTAGCAGGTGATGATCACAGCGGCCGGGAAGAAGCCTCTGTCCGTCAGGAAGTTCTGGGACTTCAGCAGCTGATAGTAACCGATGGCGGTGATGAGACCGAGAACCACGGTCACGTATCTGGTGTACTGGTTGATCTTCTTCTGGCCCTCCTCGCCTTCCTTCGCCAGATTCTCCAGATAGGGAATGGCGATGGTGAGGAGCTGCATCACGATGGAAGCCGTGATGTAGGGGTTGATGCCCAGCGCGAACAGGGTGCCCTGGGAAATCGCGGAACCGGTCAGAATGTTGAGGTACTGGAAAATGCCCTGATTGAACAGCGCAGCGTTCTGCATGAGCGCACTGTTCAGATAGGGAATCGGGATCGCGCAGCCGAGACGGTAAAGAACGATGATGAGAAGAGTGAACAGAAGCTTCCGTTTTAAGTCCGGAACCTTCCAGGCGTTTTTAAGCGTCGTGAACACTTTACTTCACCTCGGTCTTTCCACCTGCCGCTTCGATCTTCTCCTTCGCGGAACCCGAGAAGGCTTTGGCTTCAACGGTAAGTTTTTTAGTGATTTCGCCGTTGCCGAGAACCTTGAGACCGTCGAGGGGCTTCTTGATGATGCCCGCTTCCATCAGCTTTTCGAGGTTGACGGTATCGCCGTCCTCAAACTTATTCAGCGCGGAGAGGTTGACGACCGCGTAGTTGACCGCGAATCTGTTCTTGAATCCTCTCTTGGGGAGCTTTCTGTAGAGCGGGAGCTGGCCGCCCTCAAATCCGGGACGGACGCCGCCGCCGGAACGGGCATTCTGACCCTTGTGGCCCTTGCCGGCCGTCTTGCCGTTGCCGGATCCGGGACCTCTGCCTTTACGGAACGAGTCCTTGACGGAACCCGGTGCCGGGGAGAGTTCATGGAGCTTCATAGGTGATTCCTCCTTGTAAGAATATCTCTTTCTCTATAGTTCTGTTCGGAGGGCCTTACGCCTGCTCCACGGATACGAGATGCGCAAGCACCTTGACCTTGCCGTCGATAACGGGGCCGGCCTCATGGATAATGGAATCGCCGATCTTGTTCAGGCCGAGGGATTTGGCGGTAGCCTTCTGATTCGGCTTGGCGGCGATGAGGCTCTTCTTCAGAGTAACTTTAACCTTCATTTTTTACCTCCTCAGCCGATGACCTGCTCAACGGAAACGCCGCGGGTCTTCGCAACTTCTTCCGCGCTGCGCAGGGCCTTCAGTCCCTCAAACGTAGCCTTCACGACGTTGGTGGGGTTGTTGGAGCGGAGGCACTTGGAACGGATATTCTTGATGCCGGCCAGCTCAACTACCGCACGGACGGTCTTGCCTGCGATGATACCGGTACCTTTGACAGCCGGCTTCAGCAGGACCTTGCCCGCACCGTACTCGCCGAGGATCTCGTGCGGGATGGTGCCGTCCTTCAGGGACACTTCGATCATGTTCTTCTTCGCGTCTTCGATGGCCTTGCGGGTAGCCTCGGAAACTTCGGCAGCCTTGCCGAGACCGTAGCCCACGTGTCCGTTCTCATCGCCCACGATCATCAGAGCGGCGAAACGGGCGACGCGGCCGCCCTTGACGGTTTTGGAAACACGGTTCACAACGACGAGCTTTTCCTTCAGTTCAAGCCCCTCGGGATTGAATCTTTTTGCCATTTGAATTGATTCCTTTCTCAGACGAATGAATCTCCATCCGCCTGCTGTCGCCTTTTTCGACAGATATGATGCTTAATTTGGTGAGAAATTAAACAGTGTACAAACCGGCCTTCTCACTGCGCCGACATGTCTTAAGACCTGTGCTCCGTCCGCCTTCCGGGAGAAGTGCGGAGCCTTCCCTGAATGGGTGCCCCGCAGAGAACTCTGCCTGAATCCGAATCGGGATTTATCCTGGTTCGGATTCAGATAAAGTTTCTTGCAAGGCTTCTTTTCAAAGAAGCCGCGTACCCCTCTCTCAGAACGGCTGAACCGAACTCAGAACTTCAGACCGCCTTCTCTGGCACCGGCAGCGAGCTCCGATACACGTCCGTGATAGATATAACCGCCGCGGTCGAACACCACTTCCGTGATGCCGGCGGCAAGAGCCTTCTCAGCGATCTTCTGACCGACCTTCTTGGCCGCTTCCTTGTTGGAGCCGATGCCCTCAAACCCCTTCTCGGTGGTAGAGGCGGCAGCCAGGGTAACGCCCTTGACGTCGTCGATGATCTGCGCGTAGATGTGTGCGTTGGAACGGTAAACAGCGAGGCGGGGACGTTCGGCAGTACCGGAAATCTTGCCGCGCACTCTGCGATGTCTCTTAAGGCGCTGAGCGTTCTTATCTCTCTTGGTAACCATAATGCACGTCTCCTTTCATTATTTACCGGCCTTACCGGCTTTGCGGCGGATATGCTCGCCCTCGTACTTGACGCCCTTGCCGTGATACGGTTCCGGAGGTCTCTTGGAGCGGATTTCCGCAGCGATCTGGCCGCATACCTGCTTGTCGTAGGACTTCACGATGATGGTGTTGGCGTCCGGAACGTCAAACTGGACGAGGTCAGTTTCTTCGAAGTAGATCGGATGGGAGTGGCCGAGGTTCAGCACCAGCTTCTTGCCCTCCTTCGCGGCACGGTAACCGACGCCGACGATCTCGAGCTTCTTGGTGTAACCCGTGGAAACGCCCACGATCATGTTGTTGATGAGGGTTCTGGTGAGACCGTGCAGAGAGCGGTTAGCAGCCTCGTCGTCGGGACGGGTCACGTGGACAACCGGGCCTTCGACCTTGACGGTCATCTGAGCGGGAGCCTTGTAGGTGAGTTCACCCTTGGGTCCCTTGACGGTGATCACATTGTTGTCTCCAACAGAAACGGTAACGCCTGCGGGAACCGTGATCGGAGCTCTTCCAATTCTAGACATTGTATAAACCTCCTCTTTCTTCCCTTACCAGACGAAAGCGAGAATCTCGCCGCCGACGTTTTCACGTCTTGCCTTCTTGTCGGTCATGATGCCCTTGGAGGTGGACACGATCGCGATGCCGAGACCGTTGTACACTCTGGGCATGTCTTCGCAGCCGGCGTAAATACGGAGACCGGGCTTGGACACTCTCTTCAGGCCGTGAATGACCTTCGCCTTGCCGGGACCGTACTTCAGAGCAACGCGGATGATGCCCTGCTTGCCGTCTTCGATCACCTGAACGCTCTTGATATAGCCTTCCGCCAGAAGAATGTCCGCGATGGCCTTCTTCATGTTGGAAGCGGGAATATCAACCGTCTCGTGCTTCGCGTTGTTCGCATTTCTGATACGCGTCAGCATATCGGCGATAACGTCTGAAATCTGCATACTGGTTCCTCCTTGTCATGCAAGTCATAAGATTCTTGCTGCCCGGCAGTTCTGTGCGCCGTTTTACGGCAGTCCATGCTTTGTCGGGCCGCTGCCGATGGTAAAACGTGGGAGAGCATCACTCCGCCGTTTCCTGTCGGCATGGACGTCGGGCGCGCGTTGTTCCGCGTATGCCCGTTTTTATACTGTTAAGCGTTCGTCCGCCCGGAATCCCCGGACCATAGCCGCCCGGATGCCCCCGGCGAACGACCGCTTTCAGCCGAATGGATTTCGCTTTCCCGGAACCGTGCCGTGCGCCGGCCGATCCCGGATCCCCGTCTTACCAGGAAGCCTTCTTCACGCCCGGGATCTCGCCCTTGTAGGCCAGTTCGCGGAAGCAGATACGGCAGATGCCGTACTTGCGGAGGTAAGCGTGGGGACGACCGCAGATCTTGCAGCGGTTGTACTCGCGGGTGGAGTACTTCTGCTCTCTCTGCTGCTTGTTGATCATGGATTTCTTTGCCATTCTGATCATGGATTTCTTTGCCATTTCTGTTTCCCTCTCTCTCTTACTTTGCGAACGGAGCGCCGAACAGGGTCAGCAGTTCCTTTGCTTCTGCGTCGGTGGGAGCCGTGGTCACGAAGCAGATGTCCATGCCGCGGATCTTCTCGACCTTGTCGTATTCGATTTCAGGGAAAATCAGCTGTTCCTTCAGGCCCAGCGCGTAGTTGCCGCGGCCGTCAAAGGCGTCAGGATTGATGCCCTTGAAGTCACGCACTCTCGGGAGAGCGAAGTTGAAGAGTCTGTCCATGAACTCGTACATCATGTCGCCGCGGAGGGTGACCTTCGCGCCGATCTTCATGCCCTGACGGAGCTTGAAGTTCGCGACGGACTTCTTCGCATAGGTCGGAACGGCCTTCTGACCGGTGATCTGGGTGAGCTCGCCGATGATGTTGTCGATCACCTTGGTGTTCTCCTTGGCGTCGCCCGCGCCCACGTTCACAACGATCTTGTCCAGCTTCGGGATCTGCATCACGCTCTTGTACTCGTACTTCTTGTACAGGGCGGGCGCGATCTCGGCCTTGTATAATTCTTTAAGTCTTGCAGCCATCGTCAACCCTCCGGATTAAAGCTCTGCGCCGCATTTTACGCAGACGCGGATTTTCTTGTCGCCGTCCATCTTGTGCGCGGCTCTGGTGCCCTTCTTGCACTTGGAGCAGTAGAGCTGAACCTTGCAGGCATACATGGCTGCGGGAGCCTCGACGATGCCGCCCTGTTCCTGCGCGCTTCTGGGTTTGATGTGCTTCTTGACGATGTTGGCGCCTTCGACGATGACCTTGCCTTCCTTCGGGGAGACCTCGAGGACCTTGCCGATGGTGCCCTTGGCGTTTCCGGTCGTCACGATCACCTGATCGCCGGTCTTTACATGAAGCTTGTTTGCCATTTCACATACCCTCCATTAAAGAACTTCCGGTGCCAGGGACAGAATCTTGGTGTACTCGTGCTCGCGGAGTTCGCGGGCCACGGGGCCAAAGATACGGGTTCCTCTGGGGTTCTTGTCGTCGGCGATGATGACCGCCGCGTTTTCATCGAACCGGAGGTAGGAACCGTCGTTTCTGCGGATACCCTTGACGCTTCTGACGATAACGGCCTTGACAACGTCGCCCTTCTTGACGACGCCGCCGGGCGTTGCTTTCTTGACTGCGCAGACCACCACGTCGCCGATGTTGGCGTAGCGTCTGCCCGTGCCGCCGAGCACGCGGATGCACATGAGTTCCTTGGCACCCGTGTTGTCGGCAACCTTCATAAGAGACTGCTGCTGAATCACTGCTGTATCCTCCTGAGTGAATTCTCCGCGTTCTTTGACGCGGACCTTCGAGGAGCCGCATCCGGCTGTACGGTGGGGAGAGACGGGGGAACGGTCGCTTTCTTGAAAGAAAGCCTTCGATGCATGGCATCGACGCAAAGAACTTCAAAATGGGGAAATGAAATCCTTCTGTTCCGCGTCTTTTGTCCACCCGGCGAACTATTGTCCTCCGACCGCAGCAGCGCGTGAGTCACGCCGGACCGCCGCGGTACCGTACCCTCGGTGGTTTAAAAATTATTTTGCCTTTTCGATGATCTGGACCAGTCTCCATCTCTTGGTCTTGGAGAGAGGTCTGGTTTCCATAACTTCAACGGTGTCGCCGACGCCGCATTCGTTGTTCGCGTCATGGGCATGGATCTTGGAGGTTCTCTTCACGATCTTCCCGTAGACGGGGTGCTTGACGTGGTCCTCGATGGCGACGACGATGGTCTTGTCCATCTTATCGCTGACGACCTTGCCGACTCTTGTCTTTCTGAGAGCGCGTTCTTCCATGTTATCCTCCCCTTATGCCTTCTTCTCGGCGATGACCGTCATCACGCGAGCGATATCCTTCTTGGTATCAGCGATCTTGTGGGGATTGTCAAGCTGATGGATAGCGTGCTGGAATCTGAGATTGAAGAGCTCGGTCTTGAGATCCTTGAGCATCGCTTCCAGTTCTTCGCTGGACTTGTTTCTGAGTTCTGTTGCCTTCACAGCTTAACCCTCCACTTCTTCTTCCAGTTGTGCCTTGGTCGCGAACCGGCACTTGATCGGGAGTTTGTGCATAGCGAGACGCATAGCTTCCTTCGCGATGTCCTCGGTTACGCCGCCCATCTCGAACAGAACTCTGCCCGGCTTGACGACGGCAACCCAGTACTCGGGAGAGCCTTTACCGGAACCCATTCGGGTTTCAGCCGGCTTTTCGGTGATGGGCTTGTCGGGGAAGATCTTGATCCAGACCTGGCCGCCGCGCTTGATATAACGGGTCATGGCAATACGGGCCGCTTCGATCTGGTTGGAGGTGATCCATGCGGGTTCGAGGGCGACGAGACCGTACTCGCCGTTGGTGATCTTGTTGCCGCGGAGAGCTTTACCCTTCATACGGCCGCGCTGTACTCTTCTGTATTTGATTTTACCGTTCGGCTGTAACATTAGTCAGCTCCTCCTTCCTTCTTCGGCGCCGGGGCAGCGGGTCTCGCGTTCTGGGCGGGAGCGCCGTTCGGAGCGGTTCTGGGGCGGCGGGAATCATTGTAGCGGCTGTCGCGCTGGGAGTCCCGTCTGCCGGGAGCTCTGCGGTCACCGTCTCTGCGGTCTCTTCTCTGACCGTTTCTGCGGTCGTCGGTTCTCGGCTTTCTTCTTTCGTCGGCGCCGGTCTTGGTGCGGGCAACCTCGGAGAGGACCTCACCCTTGTAGATCCAGACCTTGCAGCCGATCTTGCCGTAGGTGGTGTTGGCCTCGGCGAAGCCGTAGTCGATGTCCGCGCGGATGGTCTGCAGCGGAATCGTACCTTCGTGGTAGTGCTCGGTACGGGCGATTTCCGCGCCGCCGATACGGCCGTTCAGGTTGATCTTGATGCCCTTGGCGCCCATTCTCATGGTGTTGCGGATGGACTGCTTCATGGCGCGGCGGAAGGAGATTCTTCTCTCCAGCTGGGAGGCGATGTTCTCGGCCACCAGCTGCGCGCACATATCGACGGGCTTCACTTCGAGAACGTCCACGGACACGGGCTGACCCGCGATCTTGGAGATGTCCTCTCTCAGCTTGTTGATGCCTGCGCCTTCACGGCCGATGACCATACCGGGCTTCGCGCAGTGGACGTAGACCTTGATGGCGCCGTTGTGGCTCCGCTCGATCTCGACCTTGGGAACGCCGGCCTGATTCAGGCTCTGCTTCACGAATTCACGGATCTTGAAGTCGTTGACGAGGGTATCGCCGAATTTCTCATCGGGAGCATACCATCTGGAATCCCAGTTTTTGATAACGCCGACGCGAAGGCCGTGCGGATTAACTTTCTGTCCCATTCTTCGACTGCCTCCTCATTCTTTCTCAGCCACGGCGATGGTGATGTGGCTGGTTCTCTTCAGGATCCGGTCCGCGGAACCCTTCGCGCGGGGCATGATTCTCTTGAGGGTCATGCCGGGGCCGACGAAGCATTCGCTGACATACAGATTGTCGCGGTTCATGGCGTGGTTGTTTTCCGCGTCAGCCGTGACCTTGGTCAGGAGCTTGAGGATCTCGGGGCTGGCGGCCTTCGGGGTGTTCTTCAGGATGCCCATGGCCGTGTCCACGTCCTTGCCTCTGATGAGATCCAGAACGATCTTGACCTTGCGAGGGGAGATGCGGATGTGCTTCTGAGTAGATCTGGTTTCCATCTTGTCTTATCTCCCTCCCGATTATTTACCGTTGTTGGAGGTCTTGGAGCCGGCGTGACCCTTGAAGGTACGGGTCGGCGCGAATTCCCCCAGCTTGTGGCCGACCATATCCTCGGTCACATATACCGGCACGTGCTTCCGGCCGTCGTGCACCGCGATGGTGTGGCCCACGAATTCCGGGAAAATAGTAGAGGCTCTCGACCAGGTCTTGAGGACCTTCTTGTCGCCCTTTTCGTTCATTTCGCAGACTCTCTGGAAGAGTTTCTCCTCGACGAAAGGCGCCTTCTTCAAACTTCTGCTCATTCTTGGACTCCTTCCTTACTTCGCGTTTCTGCGCTTGACGATCATCTTGTCGGTGCGGGCCTTCTTGTTCCGGGTCTTGTAGCCCAGAGCCGGCTTGCCCCACGGGGTAACCGGGCCGGGACGACCGATCGGGGAACGGCCTTCACCGCCGCCGTGCGGGTGGTCGACCGGGTTCATGACGGAGCCGCGGACGGTGGGACGGATGCCCATGTGACGCTTGCGGCCGGCCTTACCGATCTTCACGGTGTCGTGCTCGATGTTGCCGACCTGGCCGATGGTGGCCTTGCAGTCGGAGCGGACGTAGCGCATTTCGCCGGAGGGGAGACGGACCATGGTGAGGTCGCCTTCACGGCCCATCAGCTGCGCCTGCGCGCCGGCGGAACGGACCAGCTGGCCGCCGTTGCCGGGGTAGAGCTCGATGTTGTGGATGAAGGTACCGACGGGGATGTTCGCGAGGGGAAGGGTGTTGCCGGGGACGATGTCGGCGTCGGCGCCGGAGTACAGCACCTGGCCGTCGGTCACGCCCACGGGAGCGAGGATATAGCTCTTCTTTCCTTCTTCGTCCTTCAGCAGGGCGATGTAGGAGGAGCGGTTGGGATCGTACTCAACGCCGACGACGGTCTGAGCCTTTTCGCTCTGACGCTTGAAGTCGATGATGCGGTACTTCTGACGGTTTCCGCCGCCCTTGTGGCGAACGGTGATGCGGCCGTAGGAGTTGCGGCCGGCGTGCTTCTTCTTGGTTGCGAGAAGGCTCTTTTCGGGGCTGAACTTGGTGATTTCCTCGAAAGTGGGAACGGACATATGTCTTCTCGCCGGGGTAGTCGGCTTATACTTGATGGTAGGCATTTGCTTGTCCCTCCTTCTTTAGTTCATGCCTTCGAAGAATTCGATGGTCTTCGAATCCTCGGTGAGGGTGACGATGGCCTTCTTCCAGGAAGCGGTGCGGCCTTCGACGTAACGAAGTCTCTTCGGCTTGGACTTCATGGTGATGGTGTTCACGGCCTTGACCTTGGTGCCCTCGAACATGGCTTCCACAGCCTTGGCGATCTCGGGCTTGGTGGCGTCCTTGGCAACCTCGAAGGTGTACTTCTTTTCGCCGACCATATCCATGCTCCGCTCAGTGATGAGGGGCCGTCTGATGATGTCCTGTACGAATTTCATTACGCGTAAACCTCCTCGATTTTTTCCGCCGCAGCCTTGGCAACGATGAAGGAGTCGCAGTTCAGAATGTCGTAGACATTGATGGTGTTGGTAAGGGCGACCTTCACGCCGGGAATGTTGGCGAAGGAACCCAGGACCTTTTCGTCCTTTTCGGCCAGCACGACGAGAACCTTCTTCTTCGCTTCGAGAGCGGAGAGCATCTTCACCATGGTCTTCGTCTTGTATTCCGCGGTCTCGATCTTGTCCACGACGATGAAGTCGCCGCCGGCCACTTTGGAGGAGAGCGCGGAGATCATGGCGATAGCCTTGACCTTCTTGTTCATCTTGGTCTTGTAAAGGCGGGGCTTCGGACCGAGGGCTACGCCGCCGTGCGTCCACTGGGGAGCGCGGGTGGAACCCTGTCTTGCGCGGCCGGTGCCCTTCTGTCTCCAGGGCTTCTTGCCGCCGCCGGAAACTTCGGTGCGGGTCAGCGTGGACTGGGTACCCTGTCTCTGGTTGCCGAGGTACTGCTTGACAGCGGCATGGAGGACGGCGCCGTTGATATCCGCCGCGAACACCTTGTCGGAGAGATTGATCGTACCGACGGATTCGCCTGCCATATTTAATACTTTCAGTTCGGGCATTTCTTTATCCTCCTTCCGGCTTACGCTTTCACGCTGTCGCGGATGAACACGATTCCGCCCTTCGCGCCGGGAACGGCTCCCTTGACCGCGATGAGGTTCTTCTCGGTGTCGACCTTGACAACTTCGAGGTTGAGCACGGTGACCTGTTCGTTACCGTACTGACCGGGCATGATCTTGTTCTTGAAGATTCTGGACGGAGACGAGTTCGCGCCCATGGAACCGGGCTGGCGGTGCACAGGGCCGACGCCGTGGGTCATGCGGAGCTTGTGGGCGTTCCATCTCTTGACGACGCCGGAGTATCCGTGGCCCTTCGTGATGCCGGTAATGTCGACCTTTTCGCCGGAGGCGAAGGTATCGGCGGCCACCACGTCGCCAACGTTCATGGCGGAGATGTCGTCAAGTCTGAATTCCTTGAGGTGACGCTTCGGGGAAACGCCCGCCTTCTTGAAGTGACCGGCGCGGGGCTTGTTCACGAGCTTTTCCCGCAGGTCGGAGAAGGCCAGCTGAACGGCCTCGTAGCCGTCCGTCTCATTGGTTTTCTTCTGGGTGACGAAGCAGGGGCCCGCTTCGATCACGGTTACCGGGATGACGGAGCCGTCTTCGGCAAAGATCTGCGTCATGCCCAGCTTCTTTCCGATGATACCTTTTTTCATCGAATTTTTCCTCCTGATAGTAGGTTATTGGTTGACGGACCTGCGACCGCGGCCTGTAACGGAAACCGCGGACCCGGCAGCCGACCGGGACCCGCCAACGTGACCTGACCGCCATCAAGCCCCGAGGACTTTGCGGGGAAAAATACGCTCGTCCTCATTGCTCTGTACGGTGTCAGATGCGGCTTTTTTCAGAGTCTCTCTCAGAGCTTGACGTCGATGTCGACGCCGGCGGGGAGTTCCACGGACATGAGCGCTTCAACGACCTTCTGGGAAGGCTTTCTGATCTCGATCAGTCTCTTGTGGGTTCTCTGCTCGAACTGCTCGCGGCTGTCCTTGTACTTGTGCACCGCGCGGAGAATGGTGATGATCTCCTTCTCGGTGGGAAGCGGAATGGGACCCGCTACTTCGGCGCCGCCGCGCTTGGCGATGTCGACGATCTTGGCCGCGGCCTGATCCGCGAGGGTGTGCTCGTAGCTTCTGATGCGGACTCTGATTTTTTCCTGTACTGCCATGACTGCCTCCTTAAAGCAAATGAAATTTGTGTCGGCGAGGCCATAAACACGGTCCCGGGTGTGCCCGCGTCCTCCTGAATGAAACCGAGCTGGGTTGGGCTCGGAAAATTGAAGGGAACAGCGGTCCGCCGGGCTGCGCTTATGTCGCCCGAATGACTCGGACATACTCTGCGGAAATTCCCCGCCGCCCCTGACAGTTCGGGCAGGCGGCAACCTTCCGCTTCATCGCATATCATGGGTATTATACCACTTTCCTTTTTTTCTGTCAACGGCATCCGGCAAAAAAGAAAACGGTTTTCTCCGTTTCACATCCCTTTCTTTTGTGTATCTTGCACGACGCGCCGCCATCCTCCTCACCTCCCCCGGATTTTGCCCGGGGAGACATGAAGTTTCACGGAATTTCCCGTTTTTTCTTTGTCAATCCCCTTGCCAAGAGGACGGATTTATGGTAATATAATTATATGTACCGAATCAATCCGAGCTTCAGCCGCAGGGGTGACCGCATACCCCCGGCTCCTCTGTTCCGAAAGGCTTTTTTCATGTCCGACCGCACATCCGCCAAGTCCGCCTTCTCCGGGGCCAAAAGCAGCGCCCCGCAGGAGAAGAATGCAGCCGCCTCCTCCGGGGTGAGAGGCTCCGCCGGCGTTTTCCGCCTGACCCCGCCCATCCTCGGTATCCTCCTGGCCGTCTGCTATACCGCCGCCATGAGCCGCGATTTCGATTTCTCCATCGGCCACTTTGAGCCGGCCTCCTTCTTCTTCGGCGCCGCCGTCTTCCTGGGCGCTGCGGGCGCGGTCCTGTCCGTTCTGTCCTGGATCCTCTATACCGGACGGCACGCCCTGACCTCCCTGCCCGCTCCCACTCCCCTGTCCCTCGCCGGAGCGGTTCTCGGCGCGCTGCTCTCCGCCGCCCTCTGCATGCAGACCCTCCTGAACTACCAAACGGCCAGGGCCGCCGAGACCGCGGAAACTCTCTCCCCCTCGAAGCTCTTCCTCTTCTCCGCCCTCTTCGGCCTCTTCTTAGCGATCGCCCTCCTGCTGGCCCTGTCCCGGGAGAGACGCCACCGCTGGTATGCCCTGATCTGCACGCTGCTCGGCGCCCTCTCCGTCAATATCGCCATGTTCGGCGCGTATTTCGACTTCGCCCTGCCGCTGAACAGCCCCGTCCGCAATTTCACCACCCTCTGCCAGGCCTCCGTTCTGCTCTTCCTGCTCAGTGAAGCGCGGATCGCCCTCACCCCGGAGGACAAGCCCGACGATCTTCCGGCCGGTTTCCAGCTCTTCGCCTCCTCCGCGTGCGCCGTGTTCGGCATCGGCATCGGGGGCGGCGGCGCGCTCTGGCAGCTGATCCGGAGCTTCTCCTTCGGCAGCGAAATCATCGGCAAAACGCCGGAGCCGAACCTCCCCGTCCTCCGTCTCGCCCTGTATCTGGCCGTCGGCCTCATCGCCGCAGACCGCCTGCTCCGTCTCTCCCTGCGCCGCCTGACGCCGGAGGAGATCGCCGCCCGCAGACAAGCCGCCCGGGAGGAAAAAGAAAACAAAAAATCCGCCCCCTCTTCCGGGGATAAAGAACAAAACCAATCATCTGAAGCATAAGGAGCTGACCAGGATATGGACAACGAAATCAAACTGACTCTCGACCCCACCGCAGGCATTTCCGCAGCGCAGGCAGCACCCGCCCCGGCAGCTCCGGATCCGCTCTCAGCCGCAGCCGCCGACATGATGGCGGACATCGCGGCCAAGAATCAGCCGAAGCCTGCGGCCGAGCCCGCCAAGCCCACCGGCCCCGTCATCGACGAGAGCATGTTCACCGAGGCCGAGCGCAAGGCCATCGAGGACTTCTCCGGCAAGATCGACATCACGGACACCTCCGTCATCATGAGCTACGGCTCCTCCGCCCAGAAGAAGATCTCCGACTTCAGCGACACGGCCCTCGGCAGCGTCCGCAACAAGGACTTCGGCGAGGTGGGCGGCATGATCACCACCCTCATCGGCAATCTCCGCGCCCTGAACGACGACGCGGAGGACTCCAAGGGCTTCCTCGGCGTGTTCAAGAGCTCCAAGCGGAAGATCGAGAACCTCAAGACCAAGTACGACAAGTGCGAGACATCCGTCAACGACATCGTCGCCATCCTGGAGCAGCACCAGATCACCCTTCTGAAGGACGTCTCCATGTTCGACCAGCTCTATGAGCAGAACCTTACCTATTTCAAGGAGCTGTCCATGTATATCCTCGCCGGCAAGAAGAAGCTGGCCCAGGAGAGAGCCACCACCCTCGTGGAGATGAAGGCGAAGGCCCAGCGGACCGGACTCCCGGAGGACGCCCAGGCCGCCAACGACTTCGAGGAGCAGTGCACCCGCTTCGAGCGCAAGCTCTACGACCTGGAGCTGACCCGCATGGTCTCCATCCAGATGGCCCCCCAGATCCGCCTTGTGCAGAACAACGACACCATGATGACCGAAAAGATCCAGACCGTCATCATGAACACCATCCCCCTCTGGAAGAGCCAGATGGTCATCGCCCTGGGCATCGAGCACTCCCGCCAGGCCATGGAAGCCGGCCGCCTCGTCACCGACATGACCAACGAGCTGCTGAAGAAGAACAGCGAGGCTCTCCACCAGGCCACCGTTGCCGTCACCAAGGAGGCGGAGCGCGGCATTGTGGATATCGAGACTCTCACCCATACCAACGAAGAGCTGATCCGGACCCTGGACGACATCCAGACCATCCAGAAGGAGGGCCGCGAGAAGCGCATTGCCGCCGAAGCCGAGCTGGGCCGCATCGAGACCGAGCTCAAGAACAAGCTCATCAACTTCCAGTAATCTCACGAAGGACCGGGATCATATCATGACAAACATTCATTCAGCCGTCACACCGGCGGCGAGGAGATCGGCGCGGGCCGACAGAAGGATGCTCACGCGGGCTGTCGTCAGCTTTCTCCTCATCCTTTCCATGGCCGCGGCATGGGCCATTCCCGCTCTGGCTGAAACGGTCTATCCGAAGGCCACCGACCGCATCGCCGACGACGCCGCCATCCTCTCCGAATCCACCGTCCGTGAGATCAAGGAGAAGAACGAGACGCTGATCAGCGAGGTACAGGCATGCATTGCGGTGTGTACGGTCAAAACCACCAACGGCGTGGATATCGGCAAGTACGCCCGCTCCGTCTACACCGAGTGGAAGCTGCCCACGGGCGTCCTTCTGCTCATCGCCTCCGAGGACAACGCCTTCTATCTCGTCCAGTCCGCCTCCATCAGCGACAAGATCACCAACGAGGACCTGGAAGGGATCCGCGACCGGGAGATCGAGGAGGACTTCGCGGCGGGCAACGTGGACAGAGCGGTGCGCAAGGCCGTCTCCCAGCTGTCCATCCTCATGCTGAAGGAGCTGAAGGCCGACGCGGAGGAAAACGCCGCCGGAACGGAAGCGGAAGCCGCTGCCGACGCCAATAAGGACACCTCGGCGGAATCCGGCAGCAAGACCTCAGCCGGCAGTGTTATCGTGAAGATCCTCAAGGCCCTGCTCGTGGTGGTGCTGGTGATTGCCGCCGCCTTCATCCTGCTCTTCATAGCCGCCCTCTTCAACGATAACGTGGCCGACTTCATGCGGACCTACATCTTCCGCCGGGGCAAGCAGGACAGCAGCGCCTCCTCCTATTACGACGACCGTCTCTACAACGATCCCCGGAACAGAGGGCAGAACCGCACCCGCCCGCAGGGACAGAACGCTCCGAGACAGGGCCAGTATCCCGTGCAGTATACCGGGCAGGTCCCGAATCAGCAGCAGTACCCTCAGTACCCGAACCGGCAGTACGTCCGTAACCCGGGCCAGCAGCAGTATCCCCAGTATCCGAATCAGCAGTACGTCCATAATCCGGGGCAGCAGCAGTACCCCCAGTACCCGAATCAGCAGTACGTCCAGAACCCGGGGCAGCAGCAGTATCCCCAGCAGTACCCGAATCAGCAGTACGCCCAGAATCAGGGCCAGCAGTACCGGCAGGTCCCGAATCAGCAGCAGTACCCTCAGTACCCGAACCGGCAGTACGTCCGTAAC
>CACWLT010000053.1 GCA_902761695.1 uncultured Ruminococcus sp. | reverse complement strand
TTCGGAGGAACCGGCGGCAGCAGCCTGAGCGGGGCCCAGGGTCACCTGGGCGAAGTTCTCCGCGTGCTTGCCGTTGCCGGTGCAGCCTTCAGCCAGCTGAATGTGCACGTAGTCCTGGCCTTCGCCGATGGACCAGACGATGCAGAAGTTGAAGCCGAGGCCTTCCTTGCCGGCGGTGTTGTCTTCGTCGGCAAAGTCTTCCCATGCAACCTTGGTTTCATAGGTCAGGGTGTTGCCGTCCAGCCACACCTTGGCGTTCTCCTCGGAGGGAGTGAAGCCGGTGCCGGCGCCGTCCGCCCAGACGGTGTACAGGGTGTCGCCGGTGTCGGAGGACAGGCCCACGCCGTACTCAAGTCTGTACTCGGAGGCGACTTCGTCGAAGTTGGCATAGTTGAACTGAACCGCGCCGGAGTACCACATGGAGCCGGGATCGCCGTCCCAGAGGTTCTCGTGGCCCTTGGTCACTTCGTAGCGGGTCGCGCAGTAGATGTTGCTCTCGTCCCAGCTCATGTAGAGCTCGGGGGTGACGCTCTTCGCGTACTCGAGACCGGCATCGGTGTCATTGTCGTTGATGGCGTAGGAGATCCAGGAAGGATCGATTTCGACCTTGTAGTACTCGCCGTCGGTAATGGTGCCGTCGGGATTCCAGGCAACGGTCTGCTTGCCGATGGTGAACTTGACCTCGCCGAAGGCCTCTTCGGGTTCCCAGTACGCACTGGCGGTAACCGCGAGGGAGCCGGCCATCAGTCCAGCCACAAGCAAAGCTGTGAGTTTTTTCATGGTTTCCTCCATAAAAATAATAAAAACTGACGCACTCAAGCGCTGCATCATTATACTATATTTGTTCACTTATTTCAAGGGAAACGGTCATGAAAGTTTTTCCGGGGGCGGAATTCGGCATTTTAACCATACCCAGACGGAGCCGCCTTGGACAGATCGCCGTTTTCTTTGTGCAGAAAACACAAAAATCCGGCATAAAAAACTGCATTATGCCGGATTTTTAACAGGTCTCAATTATTTGAAAAGGGAGAAAAGCAGGATTATTTTGCCAGTCTGCTGAACAGAACGGAGAAAATATAGTCGCGGTTCACATAGTTCACATGTTCAAAGGGAACGCCGTCCTCGCAGAAGGAATAGGAGTTATCCGCTTCCAGGCGCATGGCGGGGCAGAGGGAGGCGGAGAAGGTATCCGGCGCGATGACGCCCGCCACGGTGGAGATATCCCAGCTGACGCGGCTCCAGGCCACGGCTCCCCGGGGTTTGCAGTCCGCCACGTTGTCGCAGAGGTAGTCGCCCAGGGGAGAATTGCCCCGGAGGAAGTGCTCCAGCTCATAAATGCTGAGGATCAGATGGCTGACAACGCCGCCGCAGGGGAAGAGGAGCAGCGGGACGCCGGAGGAAAGAAGGGCGTTGGAGGCGTTCCGGTCGCCCAGCATGTTGAACTCCGCGCCGTTCGACCATTTCGCGTTGCCGCCCAGCCAGATGACGCCGATTTTTTCCTTGATCTCGGGATGGAGGAGGAGGGCGGAGGCCACGTTGGTGACGGCGCCGATGGCGGTGACGAAGGTGATGCCGTCGTACGCGTTCACGAGCTGGGCGATTTTGTCGGCGGCCTCGGAGGGGACGGGGGTGTGCTCGTCCGGCATGCGTTCGGAGGCGCCGCGGTAATAGGGCGGGATCTTCGCGCCGTGGGAGCGGCTGACCAGCTCCGCGCAGATGCCGATCTCCCGGTAGCTCTTCTCCATGCCGTCGCCGAAGCTCTCGGAGCGGTCGTTGTGGAAGGGTGCGGCGGTGACGGCGGCCAGGTCGATGCGGTCCGGCGCCAGCATGGCCAGGGACAGAGCGAACTGGTCGTCGATCTCGTTATAGGTGTCGGTATCCAGGATCATTCTTTTGACGCCGGGCTTTCTGAGTTCTTCTGTGATGCGCATGGGAGCCTCCTGCTGCAGAATGGAATGTTTATTTCGGGATCAGTAGGTGAGATCAAAGACCTGACGCATGAGCTGGTTGGCGTCGATGCGCTTCACGGCGAATTCCTTCGAGAGGGAATTGGACGGAGCGCACTGGCGGACCAGGCGGTATGTGGCGTCGGCGATGGCGGGAAAGGCGTTTCCGAAGGCCAGGGCGAAGTCGAAGGACGCGGTATCGAGGATGAGATCCAGCATATTCACGGCGTCGTTGTCGCGGAGAACCTCCAGCATGTTGTAGTCCACGTAGGCGTCGTAGATATACCCGTCTGAGGCGGCGCAGAGGGCGGAGAGGACGATGGCGGGGATCTCGGCGTTGGTGTGGTTCTTCGGGATGGCGAAGACCTGGGCGTCCCCCGGCATGAGGGTGCGGTAGCTCTCGGTAGCCTCCGATCCCTTGGGCAGGGGGAGCAGGCCCCAGTCGGCGGCGGCGTTGGTCAGCCAGGACATGGCGTAGAGGTACTCCACGTGGAAGGCGGTGTTCCCTTCCGAGAAGGCGGTCACGGCATCGGGCATATCCCGTACCCGGGCGTCGGGATCGGTATAGATCTGCTCCAGTACGTCCATGACGTTCTGGGAGGAGCGGACCGTATAGCCGACGACGGGCACCTTCAGGGCTCCGGTGAGGATATAGTCGCTGCCTGAGGATTTGAAAACCAGATCCGGGAAGCGCTCGGACACGCTCTCGGCGGTGACGGTATTTTTCCCGCCCAGGTTCCGCACGGCCTCCGTTATGGAGAGAAGGTAGTCCCAGGTCCATTTGCCCTCCGTCACCGCCCGGTAGATGGCCCGGGGATCCACGCCGGCGTCCGTCAGGATGGTGCGGTTGAAGTAGACGGCGGCGAAGTCGGAGGGGGACAGGGTGGCGTCACCGGCCACGGCGTAGGTGGTATAGCCCCCGGAGGTCGCGCGGGAGGACTCCTCCAGGAAGAAGGGCTGGTCCAGGTTGAAGAAGGGGGCGGTCCGCATATTCAGGAGGGTGGAGGTGGCCTTGAAGGCGCCCACCTGGTAGAAGGGGATCAGCAGAAGGTCCGTGAAGAAGGATCCGGAGGCGATGGCCTGATTCAGCTGCTCCAGCATGGAGGCGGCGGGGATCTCGTCGGTGAGCATGGTGATGTTCAGCTTCTCGGACACCTCGGCGTTGCGCTGGACGGCCAGGCGGGACAGGACGGTCTCGGTGTCGTCCGGGGCGAAATAGCCCTTCGACGGAGTGGCGATGAAGAACACGGCTCCGTCGTAGTCCCGGGCGGGGAGGGAATCCAGATAGGCTTCGGACACGGCACGGGCGTCGTCCCGGTCGGCATACTTCACATAACCGGTGGAGGATTTCGACGTCTCGCCGCCCTCGCCTTCGTCCCCCTCTCCCTCGCTGTTGGCGCCGCGGGAGGAGATATCGTTCACGACGATAAAGCCGCAGGAGGAAAAGGAGGCCAGCACGGCGGCGGCGCAGCAGAGGGCAAGGATGCGCTTCAGAATCATGGTCAGCTCCTATGGGTACGGATGAGAAATCAAAAAGGGGAAACGCGGCTTCTTGAAAGGGAAGCCGCGAGCAGCAAGCTGCTCGGCAAGAACTTCTGAAATAGCTTGGGGATAGGTTATCCCCATAATGTACAGTTGAGACCCTGGCACACCAATATAGTCATCCAACCTTATCAGAGTTATCGCACGCGAGCTCACGACAAAGTCGTTCGCCTTCTACATTCCGCGATCAAAACCCATTTTGTCAGCTGCTAAAGACGAAAAAGGAAATGATGCGCGTCTCCCGTGTCGTTTTCCGGCAGATCATTGCCAGCAATTACCGGTTCTATATCCCGGGAGGCTGTGATATAATGGGAACAGCGGACATGCTATCCGCTGAAGGAGGTTTTTAAAATGGCAGATATTGGCAAAACAGCGGTTATGTTGGCGGCGGTGGTCCTGCTCACTCTCCCGGGTACTTCGGTCCGGGCCATGGAGACGGTCGGTCGGGAAACAGCCGGGGAGGCGGTGTGCGGCGGGCTGGATCCGATCCGGCAGGGTCTGATATGTAAGGATCCGATACATAAGGATCTGTTGGTCCGGGCGGACGGGACGCCTTATCCGGGGCAGGTATGGATCCGGGACGGGTCCGCATGGGTATCGCTCCGGGAGTTTGCCCTTTTCGCGGACGGGGAGGCGGAGGTGTGCTGGGACGGCGGGTCCATGACGGCTTATGTCCGGACCTCCGCGCTTTCGCTGTCGGCGGCGGCGGGGGAGCGGGTGCTCGAGGCCAACGGGCGGCTCCTGCTCTGTCCCAATGAAGTCTGCATCGACGGGTCCGTGCTGTGGGTTCCTCTCCGGGCGGCGGCGCGGGCCTTCGGATATGCCTGCTCCTACGATCCGGCGGTTCCGGAGGCGGTGCTTGTCCGGGAGACGGAGGCAGTTCCCTGTCGTGACGCGGAGGGGGAGGACGCCGTTTTCTGGCTCTCCCGCATCATCGAGGCGGAGGCGGGGGCGGAACCCTTCGAAGGCAAGCTGGCGGTGGGCTCCGTGATCCTCAACCGGGTCCTCTCGGACGAGTTCCCCGACACCATCTGGGGCGTGATCTTCGACGACCGGAACGGGGTTCAGTTCACGCCGGCGGAGAACGGCTCGATCTGGCGCGATCCCGGTGAGGACAGCGTCCGGGCCGCCTGCGTCACGCTGGACAACCCGCCGCTGTGGGACGACATCGAATACTTTCTGAATCCGGCCATCGCGCGAAGCCTGTGGATCCCGGCCTCCCGGGAATACGCCTTCACCATCGGGGGGCACGATTTTTACAAATGACCTTCCGTCTGCGGGAGCTTCCCGAGGCGGCGGCGGATGCGGGTGACCTCGCGGAGCATGCGGACGCTGTCCCGGACAAGGCGGACCTTGGAGGCGCGGCGGGTCTCCAGGACGCGGACGGGGTACTCGGATACGGAATATCCCAACCGGTCCGCCAGCATCAGGATCTCAAAATCGAAGGCCCAGCCGTCGGTCTCGGCCCGGGAGAACAGCGCCTCGGCGGCATCCGCGCGGAAGCCCTTGATGCCGCACTGGGAATCCGTATGGCGGAATCCGGCGGCGGCGGACAGGATGCGGAGATAGACGCGGGAGGCCAGCCTGCGCAGGGGAGAATAGCCGGCGTAACCGTCGGGGGCTATGGCGCGGGATCCGGTAAGGACGGCGGCGTTTTGCTCTGCGGCGGCGGTCAGCATGGCGCTCACCGTTTCCGGTCCGTAGGCCAGGTCGCAGTCCGTGAAGATCCGCCAGTCTCCCCGGGACGTCAGCATGCCGAGCCGGACGGCGGCTCCCTTGCCCCGGTTCTCCTCTCCCCGGACCGTTCCCACCGTTCCGTGACGGAGGATCAGGCGCGCGACTTCCTCCCGGACGATATCCCCCGAGCCGTCTGTGGAGCCATCGTCGGAGAAGAGCAGCTCGTAGCGCCAGCCGCCCGCCTCCGCATCCGTCTCCAGGGTGGAGGTCAGGCGGCGGAGGGTGTCGGCGGCCACGTCCCGCTCGTTGTACATGGGGATCACCACGCTGAAAAGCATATCAGGCACCTCCGGTGTCGGAATCCTTTGGCGCGGCGGGTTCGGGAACGGGCCGATCGTCCGTTTTCCGCCAGAGGGAGAGCTCCATCCGGGCGGTGACGGTCAGGCGGTTCAGGGCGGCCAGGCGTTCTCTTCCCCGTTCCGGGACCCGGTGGAAGAAGGGCGTCATGGCAAAGAGATTCCCGATGTCCTCCGGGCTCTCCAGCTCCAGGGGAAAGTCGATTTCCCGCCTCTCCAGAAAGGTGAAGGGGGTGTCCGAGGCGGCCTCGGGGTGAAAATCCGTCAGGCGGACCTCGTCGTAGAGGACCCGGCGCAGTTCAATAAGATGCTCCCGTCCCGCCGAAATCACCAGAAACAGTCCGTCCTTTTTCAGGATCCGGGCGGCTTCCTCCCAGGCAATGGGGGCGAAAAGGCTCAGGGCCGCGTCCGCCGCGCCGTTTTTCACGGGGAGACGGAAGAGGTTGGCGGGCAGGCAGAGAACGCGGGCTGATCCGGCGGGGAGCGCTTCTCCGTCCTCGGGAAAGAGGCCCAGGGAGCGGGCGTATCGGCAGCCGGACTCCGCGCCGTGCTTGGAGGCGTCAAAGCCCAGGGCGTACACGGAGCGTCCGGTATCCCGGGCAAGGGTCAGAGCGATGCCTGCGGTGTGGGTTCCCTCGCCCGCGCCCATGTCGCAGAGGAGCAGCTCTTCCCCGCTCTCCCCCGGCAGATGCTCCTTTAAAAGGGAGGCGGCGGCGCGGTCGGCGGGATCGTAAAAGCCCCGGCGGAGAAAGGCGGCGCGGGCCCGGATCATGGGTCGCTCGTCGCCTGTTTTTTTATTGCGTCCCTTTCCGGGGGGCAGGAGGTTGACGTATCCGGCGCGGGCTTCGTCGTAGGCATGTCCGGCGGCGCAGCGGAACACGGCGGGGACCTCGGCGGTCTTCGTCAGCGGCGCGCCGCAGAGGGGACAGATCAGAATGTCGGTGAGCGTCATGGCGGGCCTCATTCGAGAATGGTGCGGATCAGCTTCGCGTGGAGGGCGTACCGCTGGGTGTAATAGCCGTTGGTGCAGGTGGACAGGGTCAGGATGCGGTCCTTGTCCGTGAAGGTGAAGTCCTTCGACAACACCTCGAAGGTCTCCGGGTCCTTGGCTTCGGACAGGGTCTGGGCGTCGGCGGCAAAGGCGATGAACTCGTCGGCGGAGGCGAAATCCACCCGGAAATACTCGTCGTCGTAGGCGGCCTCATACACGGCGAAGGGCTCGTAGATATAAAGGCCGTCCATGGTGTAGACGTAGATATACGAATTGTAGAAGAACTCCTTCTGGAAGAACAGGGTCACGTCGTGGAACATGCTCACGTCGGTGTTTTCGATGTTGTGGCCGTAGAAGACCGTGTTGAAATTCTTCGTGATGGAGGGCTCGCAGCGGTAGTCGGCGAAGACGCAGCCCACGGGGTTATACTCCCCGGTGACGGCGTGGTTGAGGTAATAGTCGTTGTCCTTGCCCCGGCACACGGGATAGGAGATCTTGGTGTTGGGGACGATGATATAGCCGTAGACATCGCTGTTCTTGCGGATCATATTCTGCAGAAAGGCCCGCTTCCGCTCCAGGTCCTCGTTGACCACCCGGTTCTCCTCCGGGACCTCGGTGGTGACGAAGACCTCGTTCTCCGCGCCTTCCAGCAGGTCCGTCATGGTGCGGATGGTGTGCTGCTCGCGGTCCTCCTCCAGGCCGGGGGTCTTCGAGCGGTCCGTGCGGAAGGCCTCGGACACGTCGAAGGAAAAGCCGGTGGAGAAGAACTCCGCCTGAATGTCCCGGTAGATCTTCGCGGCCTGCTGCTTCTGGATCAGGTTCCGCACCAGAAGGAAGGAACTGACGAGAAAGGCCGCAAGGAAGAGCCAGAACATGACGCGGCGGATGTATTCGAAGGCCGAGGTGCGCTCCGCCTCAAGGGCGGTCTCTGAAAGGGGGATGTCGTCCTCCTCCAGCTCGTCCAGGGAGTTGACGAAGACGCCGCTCTCAAAGTCAGAATCGCTGTCGTCCCCTTCGAAGGTCAGCTCGTCCTCGTAGTCGGGAGCGGGGGCGGCCTCATCGGGTTCGTCCTCGTCCGGATCGTCGTCGTTCTCATCCGGGTCGTGATATGCGGAATCGGGGGAGTTCTCCTCCGGGTCTGTATTGTCTTCGGCGGGATCCCCCTCCTCCTCCGGCGTGAAGGTGAGGGCGTCTTCCTCCGCGGATTCTTCTTCGGACGGCCTTCGTCCGGATCTGAAAAGCAACATGGAACCTCGCTGCGCCGTTTTCGATGAAACGACGAAAGAAACACTTACTCATGCAATATTATACTTCGTTTTTCGGGCGGTTCAAGGGGAGCGGCGAAGAATTATCCGTTTTTTCATCGGATATTTACAAATGGGAGGCGGCGCGGGGCGGGGTTTTCCGTTCAAACCGGACAGGAGGCGGCGGCTCTTTCGGCGGGGGAGCGCTTTTTTTCCCCGCGCCCTTGCTTTTTCGGGCGGATTATGGCATAATGGTGGCGTGAGAACCACATCCTTCCATCCGAAAGGAGCACACGATGCCCATTAGATTTATTGAAGAAAAAAAGCTGTTCAAGCTGGACGCGGCGGGGGTAAGCTATGTCCTCTCCGTGGGTCCCGGAAACTACCTGCTGGGCCTGTACTGGGGCGCGGCGGTCCCGGACGCGAATTTCGACGGATACGCCTTCCGCGACTACGCCTCCTCCTTCTCCCCCTCCAATGAGGCGGTGGGCGAGGGGCCCTTCTCCCCCGACACGGCTCCCCTGGAGTACGCCGGGTTCGGCACCGGGGACTTCCGCAAGTGCGCCGTCTCCATCCGTAACGCCGACGGGAACGACGCCACGGATTTCCGGTACGTCGCTCACCGGATCCTCGCCGGAAAGGGCAAGCCCGCCTCAATGCCCGCCACCCACGCGGAGAATCCCGCGGACTGCGCGACGCTGGAGATCGACATGGCGGATGGGACCACCGGCGCGGAGCTGACCCTCTGCTACACGGTCTTTGAGGATCTGCCGGTGATCACCCGGTACGCGCGGCTGAAAAACGCATCGGACCGGGCCTTCGACATCGAGAAGATCTCCTCCGCCTCCGTGCAGCTCCCCTTCATGGACTTCGACTTCATTCATCTCTACGGCCGGTGGGGCGCGGAGAGGAACATGGTCCGCTCGCCCCTCGCGCACGGGCAGCAGTCCATCAGCTCGACCCGGGGCTCCTCCTCCCACTACCACAATCCCTTCGCGGCACTGGCGAAGCGCGGCGCGGACGAGGACCGGGGCGAGGTATACGGCTTCAATCTGGTTTACTCCGGAAGCTTTGACATCACGGCGGACGTGGACTACTACGGCACCACGCGGCTGAACATGGGCATCAATCCGGACGGCTTCCTCTGGCATCTGGAGCCCGGCGAGGTCTTCGAGACGCCCGAGGCAGTACTGGTCTATTCGGACGAGGGGCTTGGCGGCATGTCCCGGGCGTTCCACCGGCTCTACCTGAACCATCTGATCCGGGGGAAATACCGTCACGAGGTGCGGCCCCTGCTCATCAACTCCTGGGAGGCGGCCTTCTTCGATTTCGACACGGACAAGCTGGTATCCTTCGCGGAGAGAGCGAAAGAGATCGGCATCGACATGCTGGTCATGGACGACGGCTGGTTCGGACGGCGCAACGACGACAGAAGCTCTCTCGGCGACTGGTGGGTAAACGAGGACAAGCTGCCGGGCGGGCTGGGCGTGCTCATCGACCGGGTGAACGCACTGGGGCTGAAATTCGGCATCTGGTACGAGCCGGAGATGATCTCCCCGGACTCCGACATCTTCAGGGCCCATCCCGACTGGTGCCTCCATGTGCCGGGCAGGCCGAACTCCATCGCGCGCCATCAGTACGTCATCGACATGTCGCGGCAGGACGTGCGGGACAACATCTGGGAGCAGATGAACGCGGTACTGTCGAAGTATAAGATCGACTATGTGAAATGGGACTTCAACCGGAATCTGACCGAGGCGGGGTCCGCGCTGCTGTCGGCGCCTCACGGGGAGGAGATCTTCCACCGCTTCGTGCTGGGCACCTACGAGCTTATGGGACGGCTGACGGACACCTACCCGGACATCCTTCTCGAGAACTGCTCCGGCGGCGGCGGACGCTTCGATCCCGGCATGCTGTACTTCAGCCCGCAGATCTGGGCCTCGGACAACACGGACGCCATCGAGCGGCTGGCCATCCAGTTCGGCACATCCCTCTGCTATCCGGCCTCCACCATGGGCGCGCACGTCTCCATGAGCCGGCGGACGGGCTTTGAGACCAAGGGCAACGTAGCCATGTGGGGGACCTTCGGCTACGAGCTGGATCCCAACCGGCTGACGGAAAAGGATCTCGAAATCGTGAAGAAGCAGGTGGAGGACTATCACAAGTACTACGAGCTGATCCACTACGGCGATCTCTACCGGATCACGGATCCCTGGGACGACGCCTTCCGCTGCGCCTGGGAATTCGTCTCCCCGGACAAGAGAGAAGCGCTCTACACCCAGGTCACCATGCGATACCACCACTGCCCCACCCTCATCGTGCGGTTCAAGGGGCTGGATCCGAGGACGGTCTATGTGCTGGAGGCCACGGGCGAGGAATACTCCGGCGCGCTGCTGATGAACGCCGGTCTGAATCTAAGCCGGTATCCGCGGGGCACGGGAGAGAGCTTTACGCTGCATTTCATCAAGAAGGGCTGAGGAGGACGCCATGATCATCGACCACAGAAACGTAACCATCACCGGCGGGTACTGGAAAAAGAAAATGGACCTGAACAGCCAGGTCACCATGAACGCCGTCTACGACCGGTTCCACGAGTCCGGCCGCATCGACGCCTTCCGCTGCGACTGGAAGGAGGGCATGCCCAACCGGCCCCACATCTTCTGGGACTCCGACGTGGCCAAGTGGATGGAGGGCGCGGCGTACATCCTGGAGCGGGAGGAAAATCCCGGCCTGGAGGAGAAGGTGGAGCAGATCATCGACTGGATCGAGGCCAACCAGCACGAGGACGGGTACTTCAACATCTACTACACGGTGGTGGAGCCCACCAAGCGCTGGACCGACCGGAACTGCCACGAGCTCTACTGCGCGGGGCATCTGATGGAGGCCGCCTGCGCCTACTACAACGCCACGGGACGGGACCGCTTCCTGAACTGCATGAAGAAATACGCGGACTACATCGCGAAGGTCTTCATGGAGGAGCATTCCGCGGCCTTCCAGACGCCCGGTCACGAGGAGATCGAGCTGGCGCTTTACAAGATGTACAAGACCACCGGGGAGAAGCGGTACTTTGACCTGATGAAGTACTTCCTCGAGACCCGGGGACAGCCGGACAACAAGGAAGCCCAGATCTTCCAGGCGGCCCACTACGCCCAGTCCCACGCCCCCATCCGGGAGCAGCACGAGGCTTTCGGCCACTCCGTCCGGGCCATGTACCTCTACTCCGGCATGGCGGATCTGGCGAACGAGACGGGCGACGAAAAGCTGCTGGAGGCCTG